>DATJBI010000131.1:0-24822 GCA_035515435.1 Anaerolineales bacterium | reverse complement strand
GTGCGCCGGGATTGAGTCTGCCGGCCAATGGCAGTTTGTCCAGCACGTATCTGCCCACGCTGGACTGGAAGGATGCCACACCCGCCGGCGGCAGCTACGAGCTTCAGGTGGCAACGAACAACCAATTCCAGCCTGTCGCTTTGGATGTCCCTTCACTTTCCGCCTCAACCTATTCATTCACGAGCGCGCTGGACCCAAACACCACCTACTACTGGCGCGTGCAAGCTACTAGTCTTACCGGACAAGTCAGCCCCTGGTCCCCAGTTTGGTCGTTCCGCACCGTACTCCTGCCTCCCGCGCTCTCGCTGCCCGCCAGCGGGACGTACGTCCAGACCACCTTCCCGACGCTTAGCTGGAGCGATCCGAACACCTCCGGCGTCACCGGTTACACCATCCAGATCTCGAAGAACAACACCTTCACCTCCATCGTGACCACCGGCACTTCCACCATACCCAGTTACACTCCGGCCAAGGCGCTGCCGATCAATTCCACCCTGTATTGGCGCGTGCAGGTCAAAGGTGGGAACGGGCCATCGCTCTGGTCATCATCCCCGGCCTGGTCCTTCCTGACCGGCAACGGGCCGTCCATCCCGGTCCCACTTTCTCCAGCGAACAACTCGCTCACCACGAGTTACACCAACCCCGCCTTCACCTGGAAGGCCAGCATCGCGCCCAGCGGCACATCCTTCGATCATTACCAGATCCAGATCGGGACGGATACTTCCTTCTCTTCGCCGGTCACCGACGCCACCACAACTGTTCCGAGCTACCCGAGCAGCCTGACGCTCCTGCCCGACACCACCTACTCCTGGCATGTGCGGGCCTACAACACCATCGGTGATTTCAGCGGATGGTCCGCGACCTGGTCGCTGCGCACCGCGCTGCCGCCCCCCACCCTCACCGCGCCGGCCACCGGCACCGATCCCCTCACCCTGCGTCCCACCTTCAGCTGGAATGCAGTCGGTCCCGGTGCCTCAAGTTATTCCATCCAGGTGTCCAAGAACGATAGCTTCACGCAGCTTGTCCTTTCTGCCGTCACCACCACTCCCAACCTGACCCCGGCCAAGGACCTGCCTGCCGCCTCGGTCGCGCCTATCCTCTACTGGCACGTTCAGGCCCAGGGTCCGAACGGTCCTTCGCTCTGGTCATCGCCGGCCCGGACGATCACCAGCCCCAACCCGCCCTCCATCCCCGTGCTCACCTCTCCAGCCAACGGCTCGCTCAGCACGAGCCCAGTCTACCAACCCACATTGAGCTGGAAAGCCGTCACGGTTCCATCCTCCACCGCGTTTGGACACTACCATGTGCAGGTCGCGACCTCGAACACGTTTGCCTCAACGGTGGTGGATGATACTTCTGTGAGCACGATCACTTACCCCCAACTGCTCCTGCCCGCGGCTTTGAACCCCAATACCACCTACTACTGGCGTGTCAGCGCCGTGAACAGCGCCAATGAAGCCAGCGCCTGGTCTGCCACCTGGTCCTTCCGCACCCTGCTCGCGCCGCCAATTCTTCTGTCTCCCGCCGATACCGCAACCGGGGTGCCAGCCCGTCCGGCCTTCACCTGGGGGGATCCGAACACGTCCGGCGTCACGGGCTACACCATCCAGATATCCAAGTCGAGCACCTTTGCCTCGATCCTCCTGGCGGGCAGCACCACCGCGACCACCAGAACCTTTACGCCCACCAGCAATCTGGCATCCGGCACTCAGTACTTTTGGCGCGTGCAGGTCAAGGGCACGAACGGCCCGAGCGCCTGGCCCACATATTTCTCCTTCTCAACACAATGATTGGAACTTGGAAACAGATGATCCGCATGACTACCCCCATTTCATGAAGGAGGGGCCTGGGAATAAGACAGGGTTCCGGTGCAGGCTGAGACTGCGAAAACTGGCGGAAGGGGGGCTGTCAGGTTAAAAGACAAACGAAGCGGGAAGCCAAAACAGGCGAATTCAAGCGAGGTGGAGGGGGATCTGTGAAACTGCCTGGCCGCTGCAGGAAGAGTTGAATGGGAGAGCGGATCGGCGAGGCCGATCCCGAGGTCGCCCCTTGCATCCGATGGGGCAAAGCGACTGGTAACTCACACGAGATAAGCGAGCCTCGGGCGCGCCATCGATCTGGGGACATCAGCCCCCATTTCCGATCAGCCATTCGATCGCAGCTTCGAAGGAGGCGAATGCCTGGACCTCAAGGCCTCTGTTCTGGGCACAGAGCGCGAAGAACGCTGCACGGTCAAACTGTTCAAGCGGACAAAGTACCGCCGTCCTCCGATGCAAAAAGGCCTTCCGAAGTTCGAACAGTTCAGCCGCCAGATACCAAAGGTCAGTTTCAGACAGTGAAGTCCCTGCCTTTCGAGTGTCCAGGATTATCTCATAATCAGCCAAGGGAGCCGCGGCCGACGCGATCTCCACGAGCAGCTGCCTGGACCTTTCGAAATCAAGCTGGCCTTCCGGTGTCGCTTTGATGAAGTCATGCGCGGCGATGATCCTGATATCGGTTGACATGAGTGGCTCCTTGGGCGCCTGATAACAATGAACCGTGCGAGCAGTCCCTATTTGGCGTCGCCCGGCCCACGGATTATACATCCAGGGCTCCCAAACTGCTGCGGGAATGAAACCGAATGGGAGTTCTCAGTTGGGCCGCCCGCCCGGCAGCCGTCGCTTTATCCGTCGATCGGGTGGTGGACCGGGAGACAAAGACGTGCGTGCCTTGCTGACCCCCCTGCTTTTTTCCGGCCGCAATATTTGTGCGGGGGCAGTTTGGTCTATTTCGTCAAGGGGGTGGCGATGCGTGTTTTCCGTGGGTGCAACCTGGTAATCGAATTGTAAGGCGAAGAATGCTTCAAATAGGATATATTTAAGCAACTTAGTTGAAATAGCCTGACGGACCTTCCCCTTTTGCCCCCGTGCCGCTGGTGTATTCCGGATACTGGCCGGGTGATCCCCGGAGTTGATATTTGTTTGGAAAGTGTTCCTGGTCCAACGATCCACGGGACTTGCGTCGGGAGGGCGCCGCAGGTTTCCCAAACGAACGATGATTGGATTTGAGTACTGCGCTGAAGGGATCTTAACGATCAAGGGGGATGGGTTAAATCCATGCCTGGGGTGTCTGAAGCCTGTTTATGAGTTCTTCATTCATAAAGTTGACCCCGACCCGCGGAAAGTCCAGGATGCCTGAAAGGAACAAGGTCGGTGCTGGGAAGGAAATTCCACCCCTGAAAGGGCCTCGGCCCGTCTCGCCTGACACAGCCCGGGCCAGGGTGGAGGGGATCGGGCCCGCCCAGGGGCGATCCTCGCTCGGCGGTATCGGAGCATCCGGGGGAGAGACCGAGTCGCTGAGCATAACTCGGGAACGGTATCACCTGCTGCAGGGGGTTTTGCAATCCACTTCGGATGGCATTCTGGCGGTCAGCCTGGAAAATGAGGTACTTTTTGCCAATGAACGCTTCGCCAGGATGTGGAGGGTCCCCCAGGAGGTCATGGCTTCAAAGGATGATACGGCCCTGCTTCAATATGTGCTGGACCAGTTATCCGATCCGCAGGGTTTCCTCCGAAAGGTCAAGGAACTGTATCTCTCGTCGGAAGAGAGTTTCGACGTCCTGTATTTCAAGGATGGAAGGGTATTTGAGCGCCTCTCGCGTCCCATGCGGGAAGGGCCGGAGGTGCGCGGCAGGGTCTGGTCATTCCGCGACGTCACCGAGCGCAGGCGGGCGGAGGAGGCACTGCTCGAAAGCGAGAGACGCTTCCACAGTCTGTACGACACCACCACGATCGGCATGTATCGCACAACGCCGGACGGCCGGGTCCTGCTTTCCAACCCGGCCGGATTGCGGATGCTGGGTTATGATTCGCTGGATGAGCTTGCAAAACGAAACCTGGAAAAAGACGGCTTTGAGCCGGGTTATGAACGCAGCCAGTTCCATGAGAGGATGAAGCGTGAGGGCACGATCGTCGGGCTCGAAAGCGCCTGGAAAAGAAAGGACGGCTCGACCATTTACGTCCGCGAGAACGCCACGGCCGTAAAAGACAACCAGGGAAACATCCTCTATTACGACGGCACATTTGAGGACATCACCGAGCGCAAGCAGGCCGAAGATGCCCTGGCGGCCTCTGAGGCGGAACTGCGCGCCCTGTTCGCCTCCATGCAGGATGTGGTCATGGCAATTGACCGGGACGGAACTTACCGCAAGATCGCCCCGACCGATCACGGCCTGCTGGTCAGGCCTCCTGAGGAACTGCTCGGCAGGAATTTGAACGAGGTCTTCCCAGCCGACGAGGCGGAGGTCTTCCGCGGCGTGATGCAAAGTGTGCTGGAAACAAAACAGCACGCGCAGATCGAATACAAACTCGTCATCGCGGGTCAGACCGTGTGGTTTCAAACCACGATCTCTCCCCTGGATGAAGACAGCACCCTCTGGGTGGCGCACGACATCTCGCATCGCAGGCAGATGGAAGAAACGGTGCGCAACGCCGAGGCAAAATACCGGTCGCTATTCGAAAATGCAACAATCGGCATCTATCAATCCGCGCCAAACGGAAGTTTTCTGGCCGCCAACCCGGTGATGGCGCGCATCTTCGGCTACGATTCACCGGAAGATATGCTCCGCAGGATCGAGGACATCGAGCAACAGTATTACGTTGAGGCGGCCGACCGTCACGAATTTGAACGCCTGATGATGGAACAGGGGGAAGTGCGTGAATTCATCAGCCCTCACAGGCGCAAAGACGGCGGGCTGATCTGGACGCAGGAGAACGCCCGTGCCGTAAAGGATGCCCGCGGGGACATCGTGTCTTACGAGGGCTTTGTCCGGGACCTCACCGGACGCAAACAGGCGGAGGAAGAACTGCGCCGCGCCAAAGAGGCGCTCGAGGCGGCCAACCTCGAACTGCGGCAGTCGCTGGAGCGCGAAAGACTCCTGGCCAGCACCGATGGCCTGACCGGCTTGTGCAACCAACGCCACTTCTTCGAACTTGCCGCCCGCGAATTCCAGGCCGCGGCACGTTATCAGTATTCGCTGGCACTGATCATGTTCGACCTGGACGACTTCAAACAGGTAAACGATACCCTTGGGCATACGGCCGGGGACAAACTGCTGGTCCGGGTGGCGCAGACGGCTGCCGCGCAGGTGCGCACATCCGATCTGATGGCGCGCTACGGAGGAGACGAATTCGTCGTCCTCTTGCCTCATGCCAGCGCGCACCAGGCGCTGCCGGTCGCGGAGCGCATCCGGGCGAGCGTGGCGGCGATCCGCCTCGATGCGTTACCGGGTCAGCGCGATCCGGCCAGCATCACCCTGAGCATTGGCATCGCCGAGCTGCGACGCAAGGAGGCGGACGAGAACGTCGAGCGCATGATCCAGCGCGCCGACGATGCGCTCTATCAGGCAAAACGAAGCGGACGCAACCGGACCGTGATCGCGGACCTCGATGGGACAGGTGCAGCCGGATGACCTCCCGAAATGTCTTCCGCCGAAATGAACGGCAGGGTGCCCCGATCCAGGGAGGCTGCGAGGCTCGTTGGCGATCAGCCCCACTTCGCGCGGCCCCCCGCGGCCGAATTGCCCCGGCACAAGATCATTCACGATCAGGTACAACGCAGGATCGGATCTCTCAAGATCGGCCAAGGACCCGCACGGGGCAGCCATATCCACAGTCTCTTCTTTATCAGCATTCACCAGGCACGGCCAGGGCGGGCAGATCCAGCCGGCGCGAAAGGAGCAGGAAATGGCTTGGAGGGCATCTGTGAAGAAAACGTCGCAGACGCAAAAAGACAGCAAAAGGAGGATGACGATGGCGTTTCCCGACGACGGGGCAGCTGAGATCCTCTTTAAGAACAACCCACGTCCGCTGTGGATCTATGATCTCGGATCCCTGGCCTTTTTGGAGGTCAACGATGCGGCGCTGGACATGTTGGGATATTCCCGCGCCGAGCTGCAGGGGATGACCATCAAGGACATCCTGCTCCCCGAGGATGTTAACCGTCTGTTGGCGGATCTGGCACAGGCCCGGCCGGCGCTCCAGCATTCCGGCGAATGGCGGCACCTCCTGAAGGACGGACGCGTTCTCGATGTGAATGTCACATCGCACGTGTTGAAGTTCAACGGACGGGATGCCGTGCTGGTCACGGCCGAGGATATTACCGACCGCAAACGCGCCGAAGAATCTCTGCGAAGTGTCGAGGCCGACTACCGCGCCCTCTTCGAAGGAGTTCCGGTCGCGGTCTTTCAATCCACACCGCAGGGCCGCTACCGCCAGATCAACCCGGCCATGGCGCGCATTTACGGATACGATTCGCCGCAGGAAATGCTGGCAAGCATAACGGATATCGATAAGCAGATCTACGTGAACTCTGCCGACCGGCAGGAATTTCAGCGCATTTTGGCCGAACACGGGGAGGTTCTGGAATTTAATGCGCAGAACTATCGTAGGGATCGCACGATCGTCTGGGTGCAGACCACTGCCCGGGCGGTAAAAGATGCCCAGGGCAGGATCCTGTGGTATGAGGGCATCAGCAGCGACATTACCGAGAGCAAGCGGGCGGAGGAGGCGCTGCGCGCCAGTGAAGCCAAGCTGCGGGCAGTGGTCGAGAACAGCAACGACGGCATCCTTTTCACGGATGCCGACGCTACGCTCCTCTATCGCAGTCCATCCTATGATCGAATTAACGGATTTGCCAACCGGGAGCGCCTCGGGCACAGCGGGTTTGAGACCGTGCATCCTGATGACCTGCAGGAGGTGCGCCACTACTGGGCGAGATTGTTGCAGGATCCAGAGCTCTCCGAGAGGATCGAGTATCGGATCCGGCATAAGGATGGGAGCTGGCGCTGGATCGAGACATCCTGCATCAATTTGCTGAACAATCCGGATGTCGGATCGATCGTCGTCACAAGCCGCGACATCACCGAACACAGGCAGGCCGAGGAACGCCTGCGCGCCAGCGAAGCCCAATTCCGCTCCCTGTTTGAGAATGCGCCCATCGGCATCGGCCTGACGGACCTGGAGGGCCGGGTCCTGGCTCTCAACGACGCCATGCTGGAAATGAGCGGTTATACCCGCGCCGATCTCGACCAGATCGGCAACGCCGCCTCCTTGTATTACGATCCCAAGCAGAGGGAAGAGGCAGTGGCCCTCTTTATGAAGCAGGGCCTGCTCAAAAATTACGAAATAAAGCTCAAACGCCGGGACGGCACATTCTTCTATGCCTTGCTTTCCCTGACCCACGCCTCCTTCAATGGAAAGCCCTGCATCCAGGCCAGCGTCCAGAACATCAACGAACGCAAACAGGCGGAGGATGCCCGGCAGAGAGCCGAGCAAAGCTATCGCACGATCTTCAACGAGTCCATCGTGGGAATGTTCCAATCCACGCGGGAGGGGCGGTTCCTGATCGCGAATCCCGCCCTGGCCCAGATGTGGGGTTACGACTCACCCGAGGAGCTCATCTCGAGCATCAAGGACATTGCCAGCCAGGTTTACGTGGACGGCCGCGAACGCGATCGATTCGTGAGGCGGATGGACGAAATTGACCACGTCTACGCATTTGAGTATGAGGTGCGGCGCAAGGATAAGAAAACGATCTGGGTCTCGGAAAGCGCGCGTGCCGTGCGCGATGCAAGGGGCATCCTGTTGTATTACGAGGGCCAGATCGAAGATATCACCCTGCGCAGGCAGGCCGAGGTGAGGTTACGCACCAGTGAGGCGCAATTCCGCGACCTGTTCAACCATCTTCCCATCCCGGCGTTCACCAAGGATACGCATGGGATCTACACCAGCTGCAACGAGGAGAACTTGAAATATTGGGCGACCAATCCCGTCGGGCATACCGATGCGGAGCTGCTCCCGAATGAAACTGCCGCCGTGCTGCAGCGCAACGATCAATTGGTGATCAAGAACGGCACGGCGATCTCATCCGAGGAATTCTTGACCCGCACGCCCCTGGGAGACTGTCAGGTCATTACGCACAAAGTGCCGCTGCGGGACGGCAGTGGAAACATCATCGGCATATTGGGCGCCAGCCTGGACATCACGGAGCGCAAGAAGGCGGAGGGCACCCTGGAACAGAGGGTGCGCGAACTTCAGGCGCTTTACGAGATCTCCGCCGAGGCCAATTCGCAGGAAACCCTGGACACCCTGCTGGCGTCCATTGTCAAGCGGGCGGCCTCCTTGCTCAACAGCCACAGCGGCGGCCTGTACCTGATGGAACCGGACGGAGCCTCGCTCAGGCTCGTGATCGGCCACAATCTAGCCGCAGAATATATTGGTGGCACGTTGAGGGTGGGAGAGGACCTCTCCGGGATGGTGGCGCAAAGCGGCGAACTCCTGGCGGTGCCCGATTATCAAAGCTGGTCAGGGCGGGCCGAAGCCTACCACGACGCGCCTTTCCGCCGTGTGCTGGGAGTTCCGCTAAAGGTCCAGGGCAGGCTGATCGGCGTGATCAATGTCTCGGATCTGGCGCGCACCGGCCCATTCTCCGATGACGAGATCCGGTTGGTCCGGCTGTTCGCCGATCAGGCCGCGCTGGCAATCGAAAACAAGCGTCTGTCCGAACGGGCGGAACGCCGTCTGCAGCGCACGGAAGCCTTGCACCGGATCGATACGGCGATCGCCGGCAGCATCGATATCGGCGTGATCTTCGACGTGATCCTCGAGAACGCCATGCCCCAGCTTCGTGCGGATGCGGCCGACATCCTCCTGTACAACGGGGCTGCCCAGGTGCTGGAGTACGCCGCCGGGCACGGGTTTCGCACCAAGGCCCTGCAGCACACCCATCTGCCGATGGGCGAAGGTTATGCCGGCCGGGCGGCGCTTGGACGAGAACTGGTTCACATCAGTGAACTTCCAGCCCGCCGGACGGATTTTCTGCGCTCGCCGACATTCTCCCAGGAAGGATTCGTCTCCTATTATGGCACGCCCCTGATCGCCAAAGGCGAGCTCAAGGGCGTGCTGGAGATCTTCCATCGCTCCGTCTTTGAGGCCGACACCGAATGGCTGAATTTCCTGAATGCACTTGCCGGGCAGGCGGCCATCACGATCGACAACGCCACCCTGTTCAAGCACCTGCAGCTTTCCAACGTTGAATTGAACACGGCCTACGACGCCACCATCGAGGGCTGGTCGCGGGCCATGGATCTGCGCGATAAGGAGACCGAGGGCCACACCGAGCGCGTCACCGAAATGACGGAACGTCTGGCCCGGAGGATGGGCATTGAGGATGCAGAACTCGTTCACTTTCGACGCGGCGCGCTGCTGCACGACATCGGCAAAATGGGCGTGCCGGACCATGTCCTGCTCAAACCGGGCAAGCTGACGGATGAGGAATGGCAGATCATGAAAAAGCACCCGCAGTTCGCCCACGATATGCTGTCACCCATCCCCTACCTGAAACCCGCACTGGACATCCCTTACTGCCATCATGAAAAATGGGACGGCAGCGGCTACCCGCAGGGGTTAAAGGGCGAAGGGATCCCGCTGGCCGCGCGCATATTTGCCGTGGGGGATGTCTGGGATGCGCTGACCAGCGACCGGCCCTACCGCAAGGCCTGGAGCAAGGGGGAGGCCATGCAATACATCCGTGAGCAGAGCGGAAGGCATTTCGATCCCAGGGTGGTGCAGGTGTTCGTGAATGAGTTTGGAAATGGATAAAGGGGTGAGGGTGACCTCTCAGCAGCAGCGGATCATCACGCCGTAGCGACGGCAGCTTATCAGGAGACAGCCATGGATCAACCAGATACAACATCAAACGCAGCGCCTTTCGAACGACAAGTGTTCCTGATCGTCAACCGGCAGATGATCCCTCTCGAAAAAGGGCTGATCCGCATCGGGCGCCAGATGGAAAACGATATTGTTTTTCACGAGGAGTTCGTATCCCGCTTTCATGCGGAGATCCGCTTCGAGGACGGCAAGTATGTTCTTCAGGATAATGGATCCACGAGCGGGACGTTCGTCAATGGCCGGAAAATAGATCGATGCGTGCTGAACTCCGGCGATCTGGTCACCATTGCCACGATCCAAATGATGTTTGTCAACAACGACGCCAGGCTGGTCGACAAGGCGCGCGGCACGACCCGCAGCCTGCATCTGGACGATCGCTAGAAGGGATGGGGCGCGATGCCTACGATACTGATCATCGACGACGAGCCGGCCCTGCTGCTGGGTCTGGCGGCAAGAATAAGGAGGCAGGGATATACGGTGGTGACGGCCACCGACGGGAGCGATGGACTTCAAAAAGCAAGGGAGACGCTGCCGGATCTGATCATCTCCGACGTGATGATGCCTCCGCCCAACGGGTTTGAGCTGCGCCATCTGATGAGCCAGGAGGAGGCCCTGGCCCCGATCCCATTCATATTTCTTACAGCCCGCTCCAGTTCCGAGGACCGCATCGGCGGCCTCCGGGAGGGGGCGGACGACTATATCACCAAGCCATTTGAGACGGAGGAATTATTCGCACGGATCGAGGCGGTCTTCCGCCGCGTGCAGACCGAACAGGCGCGCGGCCGCGAGGAAATGAGGGCGATCGCCCGCAAGGATATGGAAAAACTGAAGCAGGAGATCCTCCAAAACTATCATCACGAACTGCGCACCCCCCTCACCAACATATTGATGCCCCTCGAGCTGGCCGCCAACCACCGCTTCGAAGACCCGGAGGAACAAAGCCGTTTTCTCAAGATCGCCCTATCCAATGCCGACCGGCTTGAGTCCCTGGTGGCCGACCTGATCCTGCTGAGCAACATCGACCAGGGCAACCTCAACTCGATCCGGCAGAGCGTGGATCTGCACGCCCATCTCATCGCCCCCGTTCAAAAACGTCTGGCGCGCTACACCAACAAGAACCTGAATTTGATGATCGATTGCCCCGAGCAGGGTACGATCCTTGCCCCGCGCCAGGAATTCACACGTTCGATCGTCCATCTGATGGATAACGCCTTCAAGTTCAGTCCTGAGAACGGAAACATCCATTTGAGCGTGACGGTTGGAAAAGAGGGGAGTGCGGCCATTCTGGTGCAGGATGAGGGAGGGGGGATCCCCGCCGCTCTGCGGGAAAAGGTGTTTGAACGGTTCTATCAGATCAGCCAGGGGGACAGCCGGGACCACGAGGGTCTGGGGGTCGGCCTGACCATCGCCCGGGCGGTGTTCGGCAAGCTGGGCGGGACGGTCGAGATCCTCGACAGCCCCAGGGGCTGCCGGGTGCGCGCCTGGCTGCCCGAACGCAGCCAGAGTGATATTGTCTATGGATGATAAAACGATCCCCCTCTCAGAGCATGCGCCCGGTCCGAGACTGCCGGTGGAGGCCCGGAACATCGAACCGGGGAAGAACCTCAATTACCGGGCCCTGTTTGACCAGACCCAGGAATGCGTGTTCATCATCGGCCTGGACCTGACCTATATCGCTGCAAATCAACAGGCCCTGCAGCTGTTACGATATGAAGAAAAGGAGCTGGTCGGGATGCCGGTCGGGAACGTGATGTCCCTGGATGAACAACTGACGCATGCCTCCCTGGGGGAGGCCCCCAATCTGTATGAACGCATCCTGAAGCGCAAGGATGGAACGACCGTGCCGGTGGAGGTGAGCACTTCGCTGGTTTATACCGCCGGCCGGGAGCCGGCCTACATCCAAAGCATTGCCCGTGATATCTCGGAACGAAAGAACGCCGAGGAAATGCTGAGGAAGCAGGCGCGCATTCTTTCCGTGATCAGTGAGGCGACGGCCCGCCTGCTGCAGTCCTCCAACATCGAATCCCGGATCCCGGAAGTGCTGGAATCCCTGGGCCGGGCGATGAATGTCTTTTGCTGCGCCATTTTTGAGATCACCACCTTCTCCGGGCGGTCATCCATCGAAGTCCAGTATGAGTGGATCACAAGGGAACATTCCGGTTTTAAGGTGGCCGACACGATCGCGCCCCATCTGTCCTCGATCTTGAATGAAACCAGCGGGCATTATTACGATGCGTTGGACAAAATGAACTCCGGAGACTTTTCCTTCGGCGTGATGCCCATTCAAAATAGCCGCGGACTCTGGAGCTTCCTCGGTCTGTTCAGTGAGCCCCAGGAGCTTTCGTGGTCCGTCTCAGAGCGCGAGGCGGTTCGGACCGCGGCCAACTTGATCGGTTCCGCGCTGCAGCGCAACGATTATGAAGAGGCGGTCCGCCTGAGCGAGGCCCGGAACCGGATCATCCTGTCGGCCCTGCCCGATCTGCTGATCCGCGTGGATTCCAACGGAACCATCCTGGATTACAGCGCCAGGCCGGAGCATCCGCTTTACGTTCACCGGGATGTGATCTCCGGCAAGCGCCTGGCGGAGACCTGGCCGGAAGAGGTGGCCAGGCAGATCATCGGGGAACTTTCCCCTCAGGGATTCGAATCGCCGCGGGTGGTGGAACGATTCTCGCTGCCTTTCAGCAGCGACGAGTATGAAGCCAGCCTGTATCCGATCAATTCGCGCGAGGCCCTGATCGTGATCCGCGATATCACGGAACGGGTCCAGCTCGACGAGATGAAATCCGATTTTATCAACCGGGCCTCCCATGAACTGCGCACACCCGTCACCGCGGCCATCCTGATGGCTGAACTGATCCAGGAAGGGGGTACGGCGCAGGAACTCGACGAATACTGGCATACCCTGAAGAGCGAACTGAACCGGCAGAAGATCCTGATCGACCGCCTGCTCATTGCCGGGCGGTTGGAAAGCGGGATGCTGAAGCTGGAGCATGTCCCGCTGGATCTGGCGCCGGTCCTGGCCGAGTCCGTGCAGGCGGTCGCACCGATCGCGAAGAAGAGGAACGTCGCGATCCAGCTGCATGGTACGGCCGCCCCGCTGGCGGTCCTGGGAGATAAGGGCGGGCTGGAACAGGTGTTTATCAACCTGATCAATAATGCCGTGAAATTCTCGCCCGAGGGAAAAACGGTCAATATCGAGCTGACGGAACATGCGGCGGATGTCGGCGTCTCGATCATCGACCACGGACTGGGGATCCCCGCCGAGGCCGCCTCCCATCTGTTCGAGCGCTTCTATCGCGCGAAGAACGTGACAATTTCAGAGATCCCCGGCAGCGGGATCGGACTCTATATCGTAAAATCGATCGTGGAGGAACTGGACGGAAAGATCACGGTGGAAAGCGTGATCAACGAGGGAACCACATTTATCGTGACGTTGAAAAAAGCGCGGTAGGATCTGAACTGCACCCTTTCGGGATGACGCCAAAAGCAGGACCGCGGCTGAGATAGCAGGACAGACACCTGACGGGATAGGGTGTCTGTGCTGTTTTCAATTGTTTCCGTCCGCAGCCCTGGAAGCAAACGCAATCCTGGATGACTTGTGGCACCCGCCGGATGACCGGGACGGTCGTGGGCCATCGGGAGAGACCGGTCCTGGCCCGGGGCTTTGGGGAGGGAGCGAAAGGCCCAGCCGTCTTCTTTGGCACCTCGCTTGGGCCAGCCATCAAGGTTTTCAAAGTTCCCCCCATTTGAGGCAGGCCGATCGATGATCTTCCCAGGGCGGCCGTGCGAAGGGCCCCATCCTGCTCAAGAGCACCCGAACCGCATCGTTTATCATTCACGCCAGCCCATCACGCACACTTGGACGGGAGGCGATCCTCCCGTTACGGCAGGGTGCAGGTGGGCCGCATCACAGGGTCAGGTCCGCCGTTGGTATTGAAGGGGCCGGATTGATTGCCGTCGGCCTGCGTGCCGATCATGGTGATGGAGGCCGCAGGCTCGCCCGTTTCCCACCCGTAGCCGGAACCGCTGGTACCGTTGTCCATGAAATTGCCGCAAGTCACGGTGACCTTGCCGGCCTTCGAGATCTTCAACCCGTCGTAATAATTGGAATCGGTGGTGATGCGGGTCAGGCTCACCGGGGTGCCCTTCGATTCCAGATAGAGACCGTCCGATCCGTTGTTCAGGAATGAATTGGTGCCCCCCAAATTGACGGCGCCCCCGGCAAAGATCTGCGCGCCCTGGGCGGTGTTGTTGTTGAAGGTATTGGCGCCTCCCAGCGTGATGGCCTGGCTTACCGCATACAGGCCTTCGCCGCCATTCTGGCTGCCGTTGATGTTCTGCATCGTGATGGCGCCATTCGAATAGATGAACAGACCATGCGCACTGTTGCCGGTGAACTGGCTGGTGCCGCCGATCTTGATCGGGGCGGTGAAGTTATAGGCGTTGAATATGTAGGCGCCCATGCTCCAGTTCCCGGCGTTGCCTTCCGCGGTCAGGTTGTTGGCGGTAATGGCTCCCTGCGCATATAACTCCAGCCCATCGATGCCGTTTCCGCTGAACCCGCTGGGGCCGCTGAGCGTAACGGGCGTCGCGCTGGCAGCATAGTTGTTCGCGATATGGGCGCCGGCGCCGCCGTTGTGATTGGCGCTGAGCGGACCGGAGCTGATCGCACCGCCGCTGTACACATCCAATCCATCGCCGGCATTTGAGTCAAAGACATTGGTGCCGGTCAGGGTCACGGATGCACCGTGCGTTCCGCAGCGGCCTCCGTTATCGTTGCAGTTATCCAGCGACGCGCCGGCCCCCGTGTTGTTCTTGGACTGCACATTGAGGATATGGATGTTCCCCGTCGTGTGAACGGTCAGGCCCGTGCCGGATGCGCCGGAGATGGTGAGGGCATTGACACTGACATTGCCGACCCAGTTTTGGACGGTGAGCGGTACGCTGAGGGCCGTCAGACCCCCGAGCTTGTACCCCTTCCCCATCATCCCGTTCCAACCGCCCTGGATCGTCAGGTCGGTCAGGCGGGCCAGGCCGGTGTGGTCGAAGGCGGCATCCGCGCTGGAATAGCTGGAGGTGAAATAGACCATTCCGGCCCCGCTCTTGGAGGCGAGGTCGCCCAGCAGGGCGCCCACGGTGGGCTCTGCGGCCGTGCAGCGTGCACTGCCGGGTTTCTGGCCCGTCGGGCACCAGATCACGGCGCCCGCGGCGGGGGCGGCCAGCGCAGGCCCGGTGAAGAATGCACTGAGCGCGAACAGGATCAGCATGCTGGCCGAAAAGATGGAAAACAATCTGTTTTTGTTCATTCTTCCTCCTTGAGAAGGTGAGGCTGGATGGTGCTCGAAAGAAAACGGCGGGCCCGGGAAAATCCAGGCTCGCCGCATTGGGTGAATCAAAACAAACTCTATTATTCTTCGGCGGCCTGGCAATCATCGTCACTTGTGTGACCTTAGACCCGTTGGCTTTGCGTCCCCGGTTTTCACCGGGTTTGCTATTATCGGATTTTTTCTTCACCCCCATTCTACAGCATATCGGGGGGTTTGTGCCTTACACTTTCGTTATATGATGATTTCAGATCTGCAAACGGGGAGGGCCGGGATGAGCCCGGCGCGGCCCCACCTACTGGCTTCCAAACTCTTTCAGGAAGATCTCCACGACCTGCGGATCGAAATGCTTGCCGCTCTGCTCACGGATGTATTGCATGGCATCCCCTTTGCTCCAGGCCTTGCGGTAGGGGCGGTCGCTGGTCAGCGCATCCCACACATCGACGATCGCGAATATTCTCGCCGGGAGCGGGATCTGCTCGCCCTGCAAGCCCTGTGGATAGCCCGTGCCGTCCCATTTTTCGTGATGGCAGTAGGGTATATCCATGGAGCCGCGCAGATAGGCGATGGCATGCAGCATATCGTGGGCAAACTCCGGGTGCTTCTTCATGACCAGCCATTCTTCGTCGGTCAGCTTATCCGCCTTGAGCAGGATATGATCGGGCACACCGAGCTTGCCGATATCATGCAGCAGGGCGCCGCGCCGCATTTTGAGGATGTTCTCCTCGCCGAGATTCATCGCCTTTGCGATCTGGATGGTCATGCCGGTCACGCGCTGGGTATGGCCCTCGGTCTCCTTATCGCGCAGATCCATGGCCTGCGACCAGCCCTCGATCGTGGCTTCGTAGGCCACCGCCAGTTCCATATTGGCGCGCTGCAGGTTGTCGAACATTTGCGTGACATCAATGGCGATCGCCGCCTGCCCGGCCAGAGTTTCCAGGAAACTGGTCCACTCCGGCTCCGGCGTGAAGTCTTTGCGATGAAAAACGCTCATCACGCCTTTGACTTCCCCCTTCGAGATCAAGGGCAGGGTCTCCATGCACTTGAAACCCTCCTCCGCCCAGAGCTTGGAAAAAAGCGGATCCCCCTCCCCCGCCTCAGGTTCACGGATTTGGGTCATCACCCGTTTCAGCACGGCCTCCGCCGCAATACTGTTTCCCAGCTTCGCGCTGGCGAGCTGGACCAGCTGGGTGCGGAAGCCCTGGCCCGCGATGTATTGCAGTGTTCCCCGCTGGTGGGGCTGGATCAGAAAGATGACTGCGGCGTCCGCGCCCAATTGGCTGAGGGTCTGGGTCAACAGAACGTCGAGCATCATCCCCTGGTCAAAACTCCCTGCGATCGTCCGGTCGATCGTGTGCAGGGCCTGAAGCTGTTTCAACTGATGCACAGTTTCCTCGTGCAGGCGCGCATTCTCCAGCGCAATGGCGGCCTGGTTGGCCAGGGTGGCCGTCAGCCGTTCATCGCTCTCGCTGAAGGCGTCCCCCTGCTCGGATTCGACGCTGATCACGCCCACCACGCGATCTCCCACTTTCAATGGAACATACAGGCCGGACTGCAGACCGGGTTCGATCTCGATGTAGCGGGGATCATGCGGCAGATCGCCCAGGCGCACCGCCTGGCTGTGCTGGACCGCCCAGCCGCTGAGGCCGTCCCCGATCTTTGCGATCAGGGATTTGAACCGTTGTTCGGCTGCCTGGAGTTCGGCCGGGCTCCCGGTGCCCGGCACGTGGAAGGCCAGCAGTTCCAGGGTATCATCTTCCGGATGATAGAGGCGCACCGTGATGTGGTGCCAATTCAAGCGCGTGCTCATTTGTTCGATGAGCCTTTGAGCAATCTCTTTGACCGACAATAATTGACTGAGCCCCAGGCCGCTTTCATAAAGCGTTTCCAGCTCGACCAGATGCTGGCGGACAGCTTGCTCGGCCAGTTTACGCTGGGTGATATCTTCGACCGTGCCTTCGTAATACAGCAGGGTTCCGCTTCGGTCGCGTGTGGCATGCACATTCTGGGAAACCCACATGGTCTTTCCATCTTTGCGCCGCGCCTCATACTCAAACGCATAGACCTGGTCATTTTCCGCCATCAGCCTTGAGAAGCGCTCGCGGTCGCGCCCGTCCGCGTAGATCTGGCCCGCGGTGTGCCGGGTGCTCGAGACGAGCTCCTCGGGCGAGTCGTATCCCCACATGTGGGCCAGGGCGGGATTCACGATCAGGAACTGCCCCTCCGGCGTGGATTGGAAAATTCCTTCGATGGATTCATTGAAGATCGTGCGGTACCTTTCTTCGCTCTTGCGCAGCGCATCTTCCGCCCGCTTGCGCGCGGAAATATCCTCAACGGTTCCTTCATAATATAGGGGCTGGCCCCGCCCGTCCCGCACCAGCCGGCTGCTTTCACGCACATAGATGGTCGAACCGTCCTTCTGTTTCCAGGCGGATTCGAGCCCCCGGATCTCCCCTTCCCGCTCAATGCGCTCCTGGAAATCCTGGCGGGGATAGGCTGGCTCATAGCCTTCCCGCGTGAGGTCACGCTCCACCAACTCTTCCAGCGATCCATAACCCAGCATCTTCACCAGCGCCGGGTTGGCCGCGAGAATCCGGCCGCCGGGCGTGGTACGGTACAGGCCGATCGTGGCATTCTCGTACAGGCTGCGGTAACGCTCCTCGCTCTCGCGCAGCAGCTCGTCGGCGCGCCGGCGGGCGCGGCGCGTCTCGGCCTCCTTCAACTCACGCTGGATGGCCGGCACCAGGCGGGCCATCTTGTCCTTGATCACGAAGTCATGGGCTCCCGCTTTCAGGATATCAGCCGCGGTCTCTTCACCGATCGAGCGCGAAGCGATGATGAACGGCAGGTCGTGCCCGCTCTCATGCAGGGTCTCCAATGCACTGAGCGAGTTAAACTGCGGCAGGTTGTGATCGGAGATGACGATATCCCAGCTTCCGTGCGCCAGCGCCGCCTGCATGGCAGTCCGCGAGTCCACGCGTTCCCACTGCAGATCGTAACCCCCGCGGCGGATTTCGCGCAGGATCAGCTGTGTATCGTCTTCAGAGTCTTCCACGATCAATATTCGCAAAGGTACTGCCATGGCCGGGCCCTTAGCGCGGTGACGTTTCGTTCAACACCAGCCAGTACAGTCCAAGCTGACGCACCGCCTCCACGAACTGATCGAAGTCCACCGGCTTGCGGACATACGAATTTGCGCCGTTGCCATAGCTTTGGGCGATATCCTGCTCCTCCTTCGACGAAGTCAGGATGACCACCGGCAGGGTCCGCGTACGTTCATCGGCGCGGACGCGGCGCAGCACCTCGAGCCCGTCGATCTTCGGCAGTTTCAGATCCAGCAGGATCACCTGCGGCGTCTCACAGGGATCGCGGCCCGCATACGCGCCGGCGCAGAAAAGGAAATCCAACGCCTCCGCGCCGTCGTGCGCCACGACCAGGCGGTTGCCGATATGGTTCTTCTTCAGGGCGCGGATGGTCAGCGCCTCGTCATCCGGATTATCCTCCACCAGCAGCATCAATTTTTCTTCCATGATCGATCGTCTCCTTATAAACTGAAGTAAAAGGTCGCGCCCCGGTCGACCGCGCCCTCCGCCCAGATCCGGCCGCCGTGTTTGTGGATGATGCGTTGAATCGTCGCCAGCCCGATGCCGGTCCCGGGAAATTCGGAGGCGCTGTGCAGACGTTGGAAGGCGCCGAACAGTTTATCGGCATATTTCATGTCGAAGCCCGCGCCGTTATCGCGCACAAAAAAGGTCCGCGATCCGTTCTCGTTCAGCACGTTGAACTCAATGTGCGCCTCTGCCCGTCTGGAGGTGAACTTCCAGGCGTTGTTCAGCAGGTTCTCCATGACGATCTGCAGGAGCCGCGCATCCCCGCTGCAGTGCACCTCGGGCGCGATGTCGAATTTGACATTGCGCTCAGGATGAAGCTCCGAAAGTTCGCCCGCGATCTGCCGCGCGATCGCGCTCAGATCGACGGAGCCCGGCTGGAGCGAGGCCCGCGTCACGCGGGCGAGATTGAGCAGATCGTCGATCAGCTCGGCCATGTGCTGCGCCGCGGCGCGGACGCGCTGCAGATAGTGCCGGCCCTCGGGGGGGAGTTGATCCGCATAATCTTCGAGCAGGGCCTGGCTGAAGCCGTCGATCGAACGCAGCGGCGCACGCAGGTCGTGGGATACCGAATAGGAAAAGGCCTCGAGTTCCCGGTTGGTGGCTTCCAGGTCCAACTCGGCTTTTTGCAGAGCTTCCTCAGCCTGCTTGCGCTGCGTGATGTCCTTGAAGATCCCGAACGTGCCGATAATGTTGTCGTCCGCGTCACGCAGCGGCACCTTCGTGGTCAAGCCCCAACTCTCCCCGCCGTCCGGCCAGACCACATGCTCCTCCAGCCCGATCGAAGGCTCTCCGGACCGGATGATCTCCTGTTCGATTTCGTAGGACCGTTGGGCGTGTGCGAAGAAGTCAAAATCCGACTTGCCGGCAATTTCGGCCGGGTCCCCGAGCCCCAGCGCCTGCGCCTGAGACCTGCTGGTCCGGATAAAGCGGCTCTGCAGATCCTTGAAGAAAATATGATCCGGAGAATAATCCAGCAGCATTTTAAGGAGCATGTTGGACTCTGAGAGCGCGGCGGTCCGTTCCTGCACCTGGAGCTCCAGGTCGTCATGAGCGCGCCTGAGGGCCCGCTCGGCCTGCTTGCGTTCCGTGATGTCCCGAAAAATGGCTGTGGCTCCGACGATATTGCCCGCATCGTCCCGCAGGGGCGAAACGTTCAGCGAAACGTCAATCCGGCTCCCGTCCCTGGCCAGGCGCACCGTTTCGTACTGCTGGATACGCTCTCCCCCTTTTATCTTTTCGAGAATGGCCCGCATATCGTCAGGTCCTTCCGGAGGAGAAATGATCGAGATCGGTTTCCCGATCACCTCGCGGGCCTGGTAGCCGTAGATCCTCTCGGCGCCCGGATTCCAACTCACGATGGTCCCATCCAGTGTCTTGCCGATGATGGCGTCCATCGCCGATTCAACGATCGACCCAAGGTAGCGCAGCCTGTCCTCCGCCTGCCTGCGTTCGGTGCTGTCGCGCAGGATTGCTGTAAAGGTCTTCCTGCCATCTGTTTCCATTTGCGAGATGGAAACCTCGAGCGGGAACTCTTCGCCGTTCGCCCGCAGTCCGAAGACCAGCCCCAGCCGTCCCATCGAACGTTTCGTGATGGAGGTCCGCCCGAAACTGCGCACATCCTCTTCATGTTGGGTTCGCAGGCGTTCGGGGATCAACATGGCCAGGGGCTTCCCGATGACCTTATCGGCAAAGCGCTGGAACATTTTCTCGGCGGCGGGATTGAAGATGAGGATGCGCTGGTCTTCATCCATCGTGATGATGGCGTCCATGGCCGAGTTGATGATCCCGGCCAGTTGAGATTGACTTTGTTGAACACGCTGTCGCTGCTGGCGGATCAATTCCCCCTGGGTTTCCAGATAGCTTTCACCGATCACATGCAGCTGAAGGTCGAACAATCCCTCCATGCCGCTGAGGGCCGCACCCAGCCGCCCGGGCGATCCGCCATACGCCTCCAGCAGATGCGGCAGCATATATTTGCGGAATGCGCCGGCAATTTCAAACCACGCAAGGAAGCTGAGTCCCGCCTGCGCGTATTGGATCCCGCGGGTTTGCAAGCTGCGGATGTACGGCTGCCACTCCCCATGGAAAATGGCGCGGCGCTGGGCCTCGTCGTCCGCCGGGGGCCCAGATGCCGAGTGCGGCAGGATGGTTTTGAACTCTGGATGACGGCGCGCCAGGCGCATCAATTTCGCGCGGACCGCGGCGCGCCGTGCCTCATAAACTCTCCAGTAATCCCTGAGTCCCTTCCGCTCGGCGGGAGTGAACTTTGTTCTTATTTCGGCCTCCTTTGTGATTCCAAGGCCCCTGACCCCCGTAATTGCAGTTCATTCGACTCCCCTCGGTCGCAATTCAATTTGGGTCACAATAATCCTTTCGGGTCTTCACTGCGGTTAAATTCTCAGGTCAAATCGGACAAAGTTGTCCGCTTTTGGTTTACAACTATACGACGTTGTGCAAGGAAAATCAAGAGTGCTTTTGGAGCCAATCAACAAAAGATATCAAATTGCAATGTTGGACTGCCTGCCATTGAGCATCGCCATTTTTCATACACGCAACGCCATCTGCTCCAGGATCACTCCGCAACCTCGACCCGGTTCTTGCCGGCCGTCTTGGCCCTGATCAATGCAATGTCGGCCTGGTTGAGCAGATCGGCCATCTTCGTGGATTTCTCATTGGTGGTGGCCACACCGATGCTGATCGTAATGGTCAGCGGACCCTGCGGTGCACTGATGGGCGTGGCACAGACGTCCTGGCGAATGCGTTCCGCGACGATGCATCCGCCATTCAGGTCCGTCTCGGTAAGCAGGATCACGAACTCATCCCCGCCGAAGCGGCCGATGAAATCCGCTTCGCGCAGCTGTTTCTTCACTTTCTCGGCGATGGTCTGCAGGGCCTGATCGCCGGCCAGATGCCCGTTCACGTCGTTGATGAGCTTCAAGTCATCCAGGTCCAGGATCAGTATCGTCAGGGGATGCCGGTAGCGCTGGGCGCGTTGAAACTCGTGCTCGGCCAACGTGAGGATGTGACGGCGGTTGTAAACGTCGGTCAGGCTATCGGTGATGGCCAGGCGCTCGAGCACCATGGCTTTTTCAAGCAGCCTGCCGCGCTGAATGGTCAAAGCGGCCAGATGGCTGCTGGTCACCATCAGCTGCACATCCTGCTGGTCAAAGGCTTTCGTCGAGGTGTCGATGTTGTAGGCGTAGATCAGGGCGACGACGTCCTGATCCACAATGACGGGAGCGCACAGAACAGACCGAATGAGAGGCCGGCCGTTCTCGCTGCGGGACGGGTCCGGTCCGGACAACAGGTCGGGAACGATCACGACCGAGCGCCCCTCGATCGACTGCCGGAGGATGGGGCCCGGTATCTCCAGAGCCTCGATCTGGTCGAAGCGATCTGCCGGAATCACCTCACATTTCTCAGCGCCCACGGCTATGCGCGTCAGCTCTGAAATCTCCCGCAGACCGGTTTCCAGGTCAAGGATGGTCGTCAGCCGGCTGGCGACCGCATCCATGAACACGGCGTTCTGATCGATCGATTCAAGGAGCAGCTCGCGCGTGAGAGGCCGGGTGCCTGAAAGTGCAGCGACCAGGTTTGGCGCCGCCCCGTTCTCCAAAAAGGCCACCGTGATCACATGTTGGCCGATCCGGATTTGGTCGCCGGTCTGCAAGACATGCGGCTTCGTAATGCGTTCCCGGTTCACAAACGTTCCGTTCAGACTTCCCACATCATAGATGACGGCTAGGTCGTCCTGGCAGTAGATCTCCGCGTGGTCGCGTGAGGCAGACTCATCGGCAATCACAATATTGTTATCCGGCTTGCGCCCAAGCGTATTCTTGCCGGATTTGACCTCATAATCCAGAGGGACGTTTAAAGGGGAACGAACGGTCAAATGCCACACCATGTTATTCTATCTTATTTGATGAATTCGCGGAGATCGGGCAAAGGCCCCGCCCCGCGCCAATCACTTGGAAGGTGGAACGTTCCGCAGCTGTGCTCATCAGACTTCTGCCCTGTGCGCCCGGCCCCTCCTACCTCTTGCGGGCCTGATAGCGCTTGTAGACCCGCCGCCAGGCCTCGCTGGGATTGTCGAGTCTGGCCTTCTTGTGCTCCTCCTTGCTCAGGTGGAACGCAAAGTCTTCCAGCAGGCCGGAGACCGGCTGCTCCGGTTTATGGAGGACAGGCGGCTGGCCAAGGTTGATGGCATCCACAAAAACATCCGGCACATAAGGAATCACGGCCAGCGCGCTCAGATCCAGCGCAGACTCGATCTTCTCTCTGGTCAGGCCGGAGTGCGGAAACGTGGCGTTCAAGATCAGCATCCGTTTTTCCTTTGGATAACCCAGTTTGTCATAGGTATCCAGGGCGGCCGTGACGGCGCGGACCGAAGCCATATCCGGCGTGGCGACCATCAGGATCATATCCGCCGCATCCAGCGCCTGAATGGCCCCTTCGCTGAAATCATGCGGCAGGTCAGCGACCACATATTCGTGCTGGCCTTTGATCAGCCGGAGCGCCGCGGCGAGTGTATCCCCGCGCAGGCCCTCGGCTTCTGCCGGAAAGGTGGGAGCCGCGATAAAGCGCAGGCCGCTCTCATGTCCGCCGATGATCGAGCTCAGAGCGTTCAGATCGAGATCACCCGCACTGAAAGTTGCGATATCGGCCCAGGTGCGGCGCAGGGTCATGTTGAGCATCATCGCGACCTGGCCTGCCGTCATGGTCAGATCGAGTAGGATGGTGGGTTCGCGCCATAGAGCGGAAAGGCCAAGCGCCAGATTTACCGCGAGCGTTGAGCAGCCGGTGCCGCCCCGCAGGCTGTGCAGCGCGATCATGCGCGCCGCGGCGTGGTCGATACCCTCGGCCCTTTCCGGCGGGCGCGGGACGCTCACGGCCTCGGCGCGCCGCAGCAGGGCCGTGACCCGGGCCGCGAGCTCGGCGGCTTCAAAAGGTTTGATGAGATGATCGTCTGCGCCCGCCTCAAAGGATTTGATCTTATCCTGCAGCCCCGACTGGGCGGTCAGTACCAGGATGGGCGTCTGGGCAAACTCCGGATCGCGGCGCAGCGTGCGTGTGACTTCATAACCATTGACGCCGGGCATGATCACATCGGTGATGATCAGATCGGGCTTAAGGCTGTGGGCCAGCGAGATGCCGCTGGGCCCGTCGTTGGCGGAGTGAACCGCACATTGAAGCGGTTCCAGGGCGTGGGCAACCAGTCGATGGTTGAGAGGTTCGTCGTCGATCACAAGCACACGGACCATGATCTATCTCCTCACGGTGAATGGGCCGCTAAATATTCTTCCAGCCGGCCGACTTCCCGCTGCAGCTGCGCGACCAGGCGCGGCGCCTCGGTCAGATCTTCGCGCCCTCCCAGCCCTTCAAGCTGCAAGGCGGCATTTGCGATCGGCTCGGCATTGAAATTCAGGGACAGGCCCTTCAGGTTGTGCGCCAGGCGGCCCAGGCGATCGGCATTGCCCTCCCGCCAGGCGGCCTGGATCTCCTCAAGCCGGTTCCTGAGATGATCGCGGTATTCCTGAAACATTTCCATCATGAATTCGCGGTCGTCGCCGAACCGGTAGAGCACCGCCTCGAGGTCCACCGGCAGCACCTCGGCCGGGGGGACGGGCGGCGCCTGCCCCTCCCCCTGCGAAGCAGACCACATTTCACCGAAGAGCCCCTCGGCCCGCTCCTGGGAAAAGAAATCTTCCGCTGAAGAATAATCCTGGGCCCCCTCCACTTCACCGGCCGCTCTGGACTGGGCGGCGGGCGCCCAGCGCTCGAGCGCCGCGAACAGGACCTTTGGCTGCAGCGGCTTGGAGATGTAATCATCCATCCCGGCTTCGAGGCAGCGCTCGCGGTCGCCCGGCATGGCATGGGCGGTCATCGCGATGATCGGGATGTGTCGATCCCGGCCCCTTTGCCATTCCCGGATCAGATGCGTCGATTCGAAACCATCCATCTCAGGCATCTGAACGTCCATCAGCACGGCGTGATACCGGTTGCCCTTCACCTTCTCAAGGGCCTGCGCGCCCGTTTCGACCGCGTCCACCGAATAGCCCTCTTTCTGAAGCAGGACCACCGCGAGTTTCTGATTGATGGAATTGTCTTCGGCCAGCAGGATGCGCTGGCCCAGTTTCCTTTGTTCGCTGAGGGTGTGGCGCGTGATCAGGCCCGGCT
>DATJBI010000130.1:0-31661 GCA_035515435.1 Anaerolineales bacterium | reverse complement strand
AAGATCGCACTCAGCAATGTGACCGCCAGCGGGAACACCAACGGCACCGGCGCGGCTTTGAATAATAGCAGTGCGACCTCGCCGATGAGCGTTACGCTCAGCGGCGATAACACCTTCGATAATAACTATAATGCCGGCTTGCAGATCGGCTCTATCGGGGCGGTGACCGTCAATGATGTGACCGCCAGCGGGAACGATACTCCGCATTTAGGCAGTTATGGTGTCTATATTGATAACTGTCAATACGGCACAACTGCCTGCACCGGCAAGGGCACGGTCGCCCTGACCGGGACCAATATCTTCACTGCGAATTATGGAGGCGGTTTATATATCTCGAGCGGCGGCGCCATCAAAGCCAGCAACCTGATCGCCAGCTCGAACTCCCATGGTTTCGGCGCCAACATGGATAATAGTTCAGCCGCCTCACCCCAGTCCATCACGTTGACCGGTAATAACCTGTTCAAATATAACTATGATACCGGCCTGAACGTTTCTTCCAAGGGCCAGATCACACTGAACAACATCACCGCCAGCTACAACTCTGCTGGCGAGGGAGCCTTTATAGCAAATTATTACGGCGCTGGCGGCGTGACGCTGACCGGCGGGAACACTTTCAACGGCAACTATGGCAGCGGCCTGGAGGTCGACTCCCATGGGGCCCTGGCACTGAGTAACATCACGGCGAACGACAACGGCCTTATCGCAGACAGCGGCTTTGGTGTATATCTGGGCAACAGCGGCGGCACAGCCAAGCCCGTCACCTTGAGCGGCCTCAACACCATGGATCACAACTACGGGAATGGGCTGGAGGTTGACTCAAATGGTGCGGTTACGCTCAACAGCCTCACGATCAGCGATACCGTCCACGGTTATGGTGCATACATCGATAACTGCCAATGGACCCCCTCGGCTTGTACCGGGAGCGGCGCGGTCACGCTGAATGGTGCGAATGCCTTCAACGGCAACTATGTCAGCGGCATTAACATCTCCAGTAACGGGGCCATCACGCTCAACAACGTTACCGCAAACGGCAACGGGATGGGCAGTTCACCTGGGTATGGGGCTCTGCTGGATAACAGTCAGGCGGCTAAGCAGCCAGTGACCGTGAGCGGCGCCAATTCTTTCAACAACAACTATTCCAGCGGCCTCGATGTCACATCCAAAGGCGCGATCAAGGTCAACGGCACCACTGCGGACAGTAATGCGATTACCGGTGCCGGCTATGGCTATGGTCTGGAGCTGGATAACTGTATATGGGTCACCAGCGCCTGCACAGGCTCTGGCAGTGTGAATCTGACCGGCACGAACGAGATGGACGCGAACTACTATTCCGGGCTTAACATTTCGACCGCGGGCGCGGTGACCATCAATAACCTCACTGCCAATAACAGCGTGGCCGGAACTGGCTTTTCTCTCAACCTGCCGGGCGTCCAAAACATCACGTTGACGGGAACAAACGTATTCAATGACAACCACTACAATGGTCTGGATCTGGCAACACTCGGCCAGATCACGCTCAATAACGTCACTGCCAACGGGAATGGCAACGGCACCTCCGGGGTCGGTGCGGAGCTCAACAACGCCAGCGGCACGAAAGACGTGATTCTGACCGGCGTGAATGTCTTCAACAGCAACCATGGCGACGGACTGGACATCGATTCGCTGGGCAACATCAAACTGAACAGCCTCACCGCCAACAATAATGGGGTGGGGCTATCGATCGGCTTTGGCGTTTCTGTGGACGATTCGGGGTGGAATAGCCTTATCTACACTGGAACTGGCGCGGTCACCCTCAGCGGTACCAGCACCTTTACTGGCAACTACAACTACGGGTTTATCGCCACCAGCGTCCATGCCATCAAGGTCAATAACATCACGGCCACAGACAATGGCATCGCTGGAACTTACGGCTTGGGAGTGAACCTGGATAACTCCAATGCCAGTACGCCCCAGGCCGTGACCCTGAGTGGCACCAACACCTTCAACCACAATTACGGCGGCGGGCTGCATGTCCTCTCCAAAGGCACCATCACGGCCGGCAGCCTCATCGCCAGCGATAACACTCACGGGGCTGGAGTCGAGCTGGATAACAACTACGGCGCGACCACTTCCACGGCGGGTGTCACCTTGAGCGGTGCGAGCCTCTTCAACAATAATTACTATACCGGATTGAAAGTCAGCTCCTATGGCGCGATCTCCATCAACACCAGCAGCCTCACGGCCGATTGCAACGGGCTGAGCGGTAACTGCACCGTCGGCGTTTCCGGTTTCGGTATCTATCTGGATAACAGCGGCAATACCTCCTCGACACCGCCCTCCATCACGTTGAAAGGCACCAATAACCTCAATAGCAATTACAGCGGCGGGCTGTATGTCGTCGCGCGGGGCGCCGTGACGCTGAACAGCCTCACGGCGGATTCCACTGCCGCGGGCATAGGCGCATACATCCAAAACAGTGCCAACGGCAAAGGCGTCACGCTGAGCGGCACGAATGTCTTCAATGACAATAGCTACTCGGGCCTCAACATCGTCTCCAACGGCGCGATCCTCCTGAGCAACGTCACCGCCAGCAACAGTCAGACCGGCTATGGCGCAACGATGGACAACAGCGGCAGCGCCTTCCTGCCGCGGCCCTCCGTCACGCTGACCGGCACCAACGTCTTCCGCGGCAACTTGCTCGACGGGTTGAACGTCACTTCAGCGGGAGCGATCAGCGTCAGCAATGTCACGGCCAGCGGTAACAAAGGCAGCGGTCTGAATCTGTCCAACCTGTCGGGCTCAGGCGGCGTGACGCTGAGCGGCGTCAACAACGCGGTTGCAAACACATCCTACGGCGTCTGGATCCAGACCACCGGAAAGGTTGCCCTGACCCAGCTCACCGCCGATGGCAATTCCAACACCGGCCTGTTGGTGAGCGCCTCGGGCGCCAACGTCACCCTGAGCTGCGGCAGTTTCACCGATAACACCGGCAACGGCCTCAACGTGAGCTCCACCGGCACCCTGACCTTGATCGGCGTGACGGCTTCCGGTAACACCGCGACCGATATCTTGCCGGGACTTTCCTCGTGGGTCGTTGTGCGCAGCTGTCCGTAACGCCAAAACCATCGCTCAAGATGGAGACGACCGGAGCGCGCAGGATCCGCGCCCCTGATTCCATCTGAGCTTGAAATAACCACTTGCAGAAAAAACGCCCCCCGCGGGAGGGCGTTTTTTCTGCAACTCCACTCCCCAAATGGTTCCGCAGGCCGCGCACCGATCGAGAACAAATTCAAATACGGTTCGCGGCCACGATCTGCAGAGGATCGCGCGGGCCTCGGGCGTGTTCGGCCAAAAACATGACAATGTCCTTGAGAGCGGCCTCGAGGCGGACCCGGCTCCGCCCGCCCGGCCGTTTGATCGGCTGCTCCCGGAAGAACAGGGCCCGCTGATCGCCAGACCGTTGCAGGCTTCTTCCGAAGTGCCCGGGATTCTCAGGCATTGCCTTCTAGGCAATATCCAGGGCCGATGATACACTTTTTCCGAAAGGTCTCATCATCGACATGAAGAACATTTTGGATTTTCCTCCCAAGACATCCGAAAGCGACCTGCGGGCCGCGGTGGTTGCGTGCGGCGAGATCTGCTATGGCCGTCATTTGCTGGCTTCAAACGACGGCAACATTTCCGTTCGTCTGGATGCGGAGCGCGTCCTGATCACCCCGGCCGGGCTGTGCAAGGGCCGGATGGAATCGAATGATCTGCTCATCGTGGATCTGGCGGGCCGGGTGATCGATTCGGCCCAGGGGCGCAGACCTTCCTCCGAAACCCCGATGCATCTCGAAGTCTATAAACAGCGCCCCGAGGCCGGCGCGGTCATCCATGCGCACCCGATCTTTGCCACGGCCCTGACGGTCTCCGGTTCGGAATTTCCCGCGGACATCCTGCCCGAAGTGATGCTGACCCTGCAGGAGGTGCCCCTCACGGCCTACGCCACACCCTCCTCCCACGAAGACGCCGAGGTGATCCGCCCGTTGATCCGCGGGCATGATGCCATTCTGCTCCGCCAGCACGGCAGTCTGACGGTCGGAAGAAACCTGGACGAAGCCCTGATCCATCTGGAGCGGGTGGAACATGTTGCCGAAGTATTCTGGCGGGCAAAGGCGCTGGGCAAGGTTCATCGCATCCCGCGGAACGAGTTGGAAAAACTCCGCCAAAAACTTTGACAATCCATTCATCCCATGTTAAACTCAACCCGCTTTCACCGGCGCACTCGCAGGAGTGCGCCTTTTCCTGTGCCATGCGAACCGTCTACTGGGAAGATCACTGTCTCAAAATGATCGACCAGCGCCGTCTGCCCAACGCGCTGGAGGTGGCCGCCTGTCACACCCACCTGGAAGCTGCACAGGCCATCAAGGATATGGTGGTGCGCGGCGCGCCGGCCATCGGCGCGGCGGCTGGATTTGGACTGGCCCTGGCCGCCCAGGAATCCGATTCCGCCTCGGTCCGCGAACTGCGCAACGACCTGCAGAACGCCGCGGCCGCTTTACGGTCCGCCCGGCCCACCGCCGTGAACCTGGCCTGGGCCCTGAACCGCATCCTGAAAAAAGCCGCGGGATCGGAGGGCACAGCCGACGATCTGCGTCGAATCGTTCTGGAGGAAGCCCAGCGGATCGCGGACGAAGATGTCGAAGTCAACAAGCGCATGGCGGAACATGGCGCGGCGCTGATCCAGGACGGCGATACCGTGATCCATCACTGCAATACCGGGGCGCTGGCCACGGTCGACTGGGGCACCGCGCTGGGCGTGATCCGCACCGCGCACGAACAGGGCAAACGCGTCCAGGTATTGGTGGATGAGACACGTCCGCGTCTGCAGGGCGCGCGCCTGACAGCCTGGGAACTTGAGCAGTATCACATCCCCTATGAGATCATCAGCGACAATATGGCGGGTTATTTTCTGCACGCCGGCAAAGCGCAAAAGGTCTTCTTCGGCGCGGACCGCGTCGCCGCCAACGGGGATGTGGCCAACAAGATCGGCACCTACATGCTGGCGCTGGCCGCGCACGACAACGGGGTGCCCGCCTATCCGGTTGTGCCGACCTCCACGATCGATCTATCGCTGGCGCACGGCGGCCTGATCCCGATCGAGGAGCGCGATCCGGAGGAAGTGCTCGGCCTGGAGTTTCATGGCGAACGCGTTGCCCCGGAGCACGCCAGGGCGCGCAATCCCGCTTTTGATGTCACGCCGCATCGTTTGATCACGGCGATCGTCACGGAGAACGGCGTGGTTCATCCGCCGTTTGAAACCAATCTCAAAAAGGTGGTAACGGCCTAGTCGTTGCATTGCATATCATGGATATCCTGATCACCGGCTCAGTTGCATATGATTATCTGATGACCTTCCCGGGTCTGTTCCAGGAACAGATCCTCCCGGAGCGCCTGGCTTCCATCAGCCTGTCTTTTTTGGTCGACTCGATGTCGAAACAGCGCGGCGGCATCGCGCCGAACATCGCCTACACCCTGGCCCTGCTGGGCGAGAAGCCCCGGGTGATGGCCACCGTCGGCGAAGACTTCTCCGACTATCGCGCCTGGCTCGAATCCAAAGGCGTGGATACCGCGCTCATGCAGGTGGTCCCGGGGGAGTTCACCGCCTCTTTCTTCGCGACCACCGACCAGGCTTCTGCTCAAATCGCCTCCTTCTACCCGGGCGCGATGGGACGGGCCCAGACCCAGTCCGTGAAAGCCCTGCCGGACAGGCCGGACCTCGTGGTGGTCTCACCCAATTCGCCCGAGGCCATGATGAAGTTCCCGCAGGAGTGCCGTGAGCTCGGGATCAAATATCTGTACGACCCCAGCCAGCAGGTCCTGCGGCTCGAAGGAGCCGAGCTGGCGCGCGATATGGAAGGCGCCTATTTCCTTTTCTGCAACGATTATGAATTCGGATTGATCTCGCGCAAGACCGGCTGGGATCGGAAGCAGATCCTGAAGCACGTCAAAGTGTTGGTAATCACGCGCGGCAAGGACGGCGCAAATCTCTATACGGACGGCGAGGAATATTTCATTCCAACCGTGCCGGAACGCGAGATCGTGGACCCGACCGGGGTCGGGGATGCATTTCGCGGCGGTTTCCTGATGGGCTATGCGCGCGGCTTCGACTGGACGCTGTGCGGGGAGATCGGTTCGCTGGCAGCCGTCTATTGTCTGGAGTGCCGCGGTCCGCAGAGTCACAATTACACCCGGGCGGAATTTGTTCGGCGCTTCAGACAGCAATTCGATGATCGGAAAAGACTGGACGAGCTATTAAAATAATGAAGGAGAAACCATGAGCGATAATTACGACATCAAAGACATCAACCAGGCGGAAGGCGGACGCCGCCGCATGGATTGGGCGGAGCGCGAAATGCCCGTCCTGCGCAGCATCAGCGAACGCTTCAAGAAGGCCAGACCCTTAAAGGGCATGCGCATGTCGGCCTGTCTGCATGTGACGGCGGAAACCGCCAACCTGATGCGGGTCCTGCAGGAGGGGGGTGCGGATGTCGTCCTGACGGCCTCCAATCCGCTCTCGACGCAGGATGATATTGCCGCCGTGCTGGTCAACCAGTTCGAGATCCCGGTCTTTGCCATCAAAGGCGAGGATAACGTCACGTACTACAAACACATCAAGGCCGCGCTGGATCACAAGCCGCATATGACCATGGATGACGGGGCGGACCTGGTTTCCACGATCCATAAGGACCGCCGCGAGCTGCTCAAGGATGTGCTCGGCGGGACAGAGGAGACCACCACGGGTGTCATCCGGCTGCGGGCCATGGCGGCCGATAAAATGCTCAACTTTCCGGTGATCGCGGTCAATGATGCGATGACCAAGCATTTCTTCGATAACCGCTACGGCACGGGCCAGTCCACCCTGGACGGCATTGTCCGCGCCACGAATGTCCTGCTGGCCGGCAAACGGTTTGTCGTGGCCGGGTACGGCTGGTGCGGCCGCGGCCTGGCCTCGCGCGCCCGGGGCATGGGTGCGATCGTGATCGTCACCGAGGTCGATCCGCTCAAGGCGCTGGAGGCGGTCATGGACGGCTTCGAAGTCATGCCGATGGAAGAAGCGGCCAGGGTCGGCGACATCTTCTGCACGCTGACGGGCGACATCAATGTGGTGGACAAGCGGCACCTCGATGTGATGAAGGACGGCGCGATCGTCGCCAACTCCGGTCATTTCAATGTGGAGATCAACATCCCGGCGCTGGAAAAGATGTCGAAGGGCAAGCCCGAGCGCGTGCGTCCGTTCGTCGAACAATACACGACCAGGGACGGCCGCAAGATCAACCTGCTGGGCGAGGGCCGTTTGATCAACCTCGCCTCCGCCGAAGGGCATCCCGCCTCCGTGATGGATATGTCCTTTGCCAATCAGGCGCTGGCCGCGGAATACATGGTCAAGAACGCGGATAAATTGCAAAAGCAGGTCTACTCGGTGCCCCCCGAGATCGATGCCGAGATCGCCCGCCTCAAGCTGGAGGCCATGGGCGTGAAGATCGACAAGCTGTCGGATCAGCAATTGAAATATCTGAACTCCTGGCAGGAAGGCACGTAGTCGGGGCCGCACGTTCCGGACACGGTCAGACCTCGGGGCCCAAAGAGTTCCGGGGTCTGTGTTTTTAATTATTGAATTGCCAGCTTGTCTTATAATGAAATGCAGGATGGCTCCTCGGAGAAATACCCTGCTTCTGACCGCCGGGATCGTTCTGCTCCTGAGCCTGGCGTTGATCGCGACCGGCCGGCTTGCGAGCTCCCTGCGCGGCGATCGCCAGGGGGCGGGCGCGGGCGGGAGCCCGGTTTCAACCCCCGTGGATTTCTTTTCGCAGGAATTCTCCGCCTCCGCCGACGATGGATCTGCCCGGGGCATTGCCGCGGGTGGGCTTGCGGATGCTCTGCTCAAGGCGAGTGTCTGGAATTCCCTGCGGGACTATGAACGGGGCCAGGGCTGCAGTCAGGTCGCCAGCCAGGCCGTCTCCCTCGCCGAGATCAACGAGGAGGGCGCGTTCTGGATCGAGGACTGGACGGTCAGGGCCTGCGGCAGGACCCAGGTCTTCAAGGTCCGCTTCGCGCCGGATCAAGTGGGCGGGACCCTCTATTCGATCGCCCCGTAGATGGGCCGTTTGACTCTTCCACCCATCCCTGCTATTATCTTCGATATGAAAGCACAAAAATTCACCCTGCGCCAGCGTTTGTGGCAGCCGCTTCAGGACTTCTCCCGCTGGTTTAAGCCGGGCCTTGGCATCAAGCGCTGGATGCTGGTGATTCTGGCCGGGATCACTTTGTTGGGCGTCGGATTGGGCATCCTTCTGCTTGATCTGTACCGCACGGATACAAGCAACTCGGCCGTCCTCACTTTCCTGGCCCTGGCCAGCCTTCGCTTTCTGCCTCGGATTGTGCGCGTATCGGTCTTCGGCGGATTGGGGATCGGTCTGGTGGTCTATGGAATATGGGGGCTCAACCGTTCGCTCCTGCGGCCGTTCCTGCGGCCGGGTCACACGGTCATCGATCAGCTTTCCGATTTTCGCAGGCGCGACCGCGGTCCGCGGGTGGTGGCGGTGGGCGGCGGCCACGGGTTGTCCACCCTGTTGCGGGGGCTCAAGGCGCACACCCGCAACCTCACGGCCATCGTCACCGTGGCGGACGACGGCGGTTCCTCGGGACAATTGCGCCAGAGCTTTGGGATCCTGCCGCCCGGCGACATCCGCAACTGCCTGGCGGCGTTATCCAACGATGAAGCCTTGTTGACCCAGCTCTTCCAATATCGCTTCAGCGGCGCGGCCGGACTCGAGGGTCATTCCTTTGGAAATCTTTTTATCACCGCCCTGACCGATATCACCGGAAGTTTTGAGGAAGCGATCGCGGAGTCTGGGCGCGCCCTTTCGGTCAGCGGGCGCGTCCTGCCCTCGACCCTGCATGACGTCCGCCTGGTGGCCGATGTGCAGCTGCCTTATGCGGTGAACGAGGTCAGGGTCCAGGGGGAAAGCAAGATCCCCGAGATCGCGGGACGCGTTCGCCGGGTCTGGCTGGAGCCGAACAACCCGCCTGCCTTCCCTCCCGTTCTGCAGGCCATTCTCAATGCAGATCTGATCGTGATCGGCCCGGGCAGTCTGTATACCAGTCTGCTGCCCAACCTGCTGGTCCCGGACCTGCTGGCGGCCATCCAGGCCAGCCAGGCCGTCAAAGTGTACGTGTGCAACATTGCCACGCAGGCCGGTGAGACCGACCTGTATACCTGTCATGATCATGTGCGCGCCCTCGAGCAGCAGGCGGGTGAGAACTTCTTTGACGTGGTCCTGTGCAATGAGAACTACGCGGGCCCTCTTGGCTCGTCTGCGCAGTGGGTGCCGGCCGATGAAGAATCCCGCGCAGATGCGCGGCTCTATTGTGCCGACCTGATCGATGCCGAGCATCCCTGGCGGCATGATGCGGTCAAGCTTTCGCAGGTTCTTCTGGACCTGTACTACGAGCGCACGGGACCGTTGAGCGACCGCATTGGGTGACAAATATCAGTGGTCAAACGCCCCCATTTGAATTAGAATTCACAAATGACTGTAAATCGGCACATGCCTGCAGAAGGCATGCTGCTAAATCTATCCGGAGGTCAACATGACAGTGAAAGTTGGAATTAACGGCTTTGGGCGAATCGGTCGCCAGGTTCTGAAGGCGATCCGCGACTATTATCCCAAAGAGCTTGAGGTGGTGGCGTTCAATGATATCGGCGACCTGCCGACGATGAAGCACTTGCTCAAGTACGACTCGAATTATGGCCGCTTCAACGGGACGGTTGAAGTCGCCGATGATGCGTTGGTGGTGGATGGCCGGAAGATCAGGGCCTTCAAGGAGACGGACCCGTCCGCAATTCCCTGGGGCAGTCTGGGGATCGAGATTGTGATCGAATCGACCGGCCTGTTCACCATCAAGGAAGACGGCGTCAACAAGAAGGGCAAGACGGTCAAGGGCGCGGTCAATCACATCACCAAGGGCGGCGCCAAGAAAGTCATCATTTCGGCTCCCTCCGAAGGCGAAGACCTGACCGTGGTGCTCGGCGTCAATGAGGATAAATACGATCCCAAAAAGCATCACGTGCTCTCGAATGCCTCCTGTACGACGAATTGTCTGGCCCCGGCGGTGAAGGTTGTCCATGACAAGTACAAGATCAAACGCGGCTTCATGACGACCATCCACTCCTACACGAACGATCAGAAGATCCTCGATCTGCCGCATTCCGATCTGCGCCGGGCCCGCGCCGCGGCGATGAACATCATCCCGACCTCGACGGGCGCCGCCAAAGCGCTCAAGCTGGTCATTCCCGACCTGGCCGGCAAGTTCGACGGCTATGCCCTGCGCGTTCCCACCTCGACGGTCTCCGTCGTGGATTTCACGGCCGAGATCGAAATCGAGACAACCACCGAAGAGCTGCGCCAGGCCTTCCGCGATGCGGCCAAGCAGCCGCGCTTCAAAGGTGTTTTGCAGGCGGTGGACGAACCGCTGGTCAGCATCGACTACAAGGGCGATCCCCATTCCTCATCCGTGGACCTGCCGTTCACTTCCGTGCTTGGCAAAGAGAAGAACAACTTCATCAAGGTCGTGACCTGGTACGACAATGAATGGGGTTACTCCGTGCGCACGGCGGACCTGGCGGCATTGATCGCAAAGAATCTTTAACACCCTGCTTTGGCCTCCCCCATTTTTCAAAATGGGGGAGGTTGGCTAGGGGTCGGGAGAATACCATGAACAAGAAAACCGTAAAGGATATCGATCTCAAAGGCAAACGGGTATTGATGCGGGTGGACTTCAACGTTCCCATGCAGGACGGCAAGGTCACGGACGATAAGCGCATCAAGGCTTCGCTGCCGACCATTCAATATGTACTCGATCAGGGCGCCTCGTTGATCCTGATGAGCCATCTGGGACGACCCAAGGGCGGGCCGGACCCCGAGTTCAGCCTGCGCGCGGCCTCGCAGGTCCTGGCCTCGCTCCTGGGCAGACCCGTCAAGATGGCGCCCGATTGCGTGGGTCCGGAAGTGGAGAAGATGGCGCAGGCCCTCCAGCCCGGTGAAGTGCTGATGCTCGAGAATACGCGCTTTCACGCCGGAGAGGAAAAGAATGATCTTGATCTTGCCAAGCAGCTGGCGTCGCTGGGCGAGGTCTATGTCAACGATGCATTTGGTTCGGCCCATCGCGCCCATGCCTCGACGGAGGGCGTCGCGCGTTTTCTTCCGGCCGTCTCCGGCTTCCTGATGGAACAGGAACTGGAGTATCTCGGCCGCGCCACCTCGAATCCCGAGCGGCCCTACATTGCCATCCTGGGCGGCGCCAAGATCAGCGACAAGATCGCGGTCGTTGAGAACCTGCTTGCCAAATGCGACAAGCTCATCATCGGCGGCGGGATGGCCAATACCTTCCTGGCCGCACGGGGCTATGCCATGCAGGACAGCCTGGTGGAGGCCCCGGCGGTGGAGACGGCCCGCTCGATCATGTCGAAGGCCGGCAGCAAACTGCTGCTGCCCGTGGATGCAGTGATCGCCGATAAATTTGAAGCCGGGGCCGCCAGCAAAGTCGTGGATGTGGATAAAGTCCCGGCGGGCTGGCGCATCATGGACATCGGACCCAGGTCGATCGAGACCTTCCAGGCCGCCTTGAAAGGCGCCAAGTTGATCGTCTGGAATGGACCGATGGGAGTCTTCGAGATGCCTAAATTTGCGGAAGGCACCTTCGCCATCGCGAAACTGCTGGCCTCGTCCGGCGCGACCACCGTGATCGGCGGCGGGGATTCGGCCAGCGCCGTCAAGAAAGCCGGCGTCGCAAAACAAATGACGCACGTCTCGACCGGCGGCGGCGCCTCGCTTGAATTCCTGGAAGGCAAGGAACTGCCGGGCGTAGCCGCCCTGATGAATAAATGATCGCTGCCTGAGCCCAAATATGTGACAGTCACCTTGCTCCCTGGGGAGGGGCGCGGGCAGGTGACTGTCGCGTTTAATAGTGCGTTATAATCATCCCAATTTCTGCACGGGAGCATCCATGTCTTTCAATGTTGGCGAGAACGTAGGTCCCTATCGTATCATCGAGCAGCTCGGTCAGGGCGGCATGGCGACCGTTTACAAGGCCTATCATGCCGCCCTGGATCGTTACGTGGCCATCAAGGCGCTGCATCCGGCCTTCGGCGAAGATCCCAGTTTTCTGGCGCGCTTTCAGCGTGAAGCGCGGCTGATCGCAAAGCTCGAACATCCGAACATTGTTCCCGTGTATGATTATGCGGAACATGAAGGCCGGCCGTATCTCGTCATGAAATTCATCGAGGGGGATACGCTCAAGGCGCGTCTGACCAAGGGCCCGCTGACTTCCTCGGAAATCGAAAAGATCGTCGAGACCGTCGGCTCCGCGCTGGCCTACGCCCACAAGCAGGGCATCCTGCACCGCGATATCAAGCCGTCCAATGTGCTCGTGGCCAGCGACGGCCAGCTCTACCTGGCGGATTTTGGGCTGGCGCGCATCGCGCAATCGGGCGAGTCAACCCTTTCTTCCGATATGATCATGGGCACGCCGCAGTATATTTCGCCCGAACAAGCCATGGGGAAGAAGGACCTGGATGAGGGCACGGACATTTATTCGTTCGGCGTGATGATGTACGAGATGGTGGTCGGGCAGGTCCCGTTCAATGCCGATACGCCCTTCTCGATCATTCACGATCATATCTATTCGCCCCTGCCCATGCCGCGCACCATCAATCCAAATGTGCCGGAGAGCGTGGAACGGGTTTTGCTCAAAGCCCTCGCCAAGGAGCGCGCCGATCGTTATGCGGATGTCGATTCGCTGGTGACCGCCTTCAAGGGGGCCTGGACCTCGGCCGGGATTCCCATGCAGGGCACCGCCATCACAATGCGTCCCACCCAGCTCCAACCGGCCGCGGCCGGTGCGAAAACGGTGGCCGCCAAGGCGCCCGCCAGGAAGCGCATCTCCCCCTGGCCCTTCCTGATCGGCGGAGCGCTGCTGGTCGCGGCCTGTCTGCTGGTCGCACTGGTCTGGGGATACAACCGGCGTGTGCGCACGCAGGCCCTGGCCACGGCCGCGGCCGCCACGCAGCCGGTCGCGATTCAACCGGCTGCAACCGCATTGCCCTCTCCCAACGCGACGAACACCGCCTCCACCCCGCCGACGGCCGCCGCGACGCCCGTTCCGGCAGTTGCAACGGCCCAGGCGGCATTCGATCAAAACCCGAACGATGCCAACGCCGCGCTCGATCTCTCCCTGGCCGATTGGGACGCGGGCCAAAATCGGCCGGCCCTGCAGGCGCTTGCCACTGCTGCGGGAGTGGCCGGTTCCTCCAACACACAATTCTTCAGTAATGCCGGCGACCAGTTCAAGCAGCGCCAGGCCTGGCTGCCGGCCGCCGCAATGTATTTACGCGCGATCAAGTCACTTGGATTTGGGGCCAAGGCCCCGGACGACCTGGTAAATAATTACCATGAGGCCCTCTATCAGGCCTCCATCGAACCGGACATCCCCTCCTACCTGCCCTTTGCTTCGCTGGGCAGCGTGGAACAACCGATGGCGATGGTCGCCGAGGCACGTTATGACTTCTACAACGGGAATGCGCCGCAGGCCCGCATCCTGCTCAATCAGGTCAAGCAGCTCAAGCCTGGCATGCCTGAAGCCTCCCTGCTGCAGGCGGAAGTCGATGCCAAGGACGGCAAAACGTTTCAAGCCAAGCTGGTGCTTCAAACATTGATCGGTGACCTGAATGCGCCGGACTGGGTGCGCGGCTATGCCCAGGACTATTTGAACGAAATTCCATGATCGAAAGGCTCTTATAAGATGAGGCGTCCGCTGGTAGCTGGAAATTGGAAGATGAACCGGACCGTCGAAGAGGCGCGTCAGCTGGTCAATTCGATGTTGCCGGAACTGCGCGATATCCCAGGCGTCGAGAAAGTCCTGTGTCCGCCGTTCGTCGCGTTGTATGCCGTGTCCGCGCTGCTCAGCGGAAGCGGCATTGGACTGGGCGCACAGAACATGCACTGGGAGCAGAAGGGCGCCTTCACCGGCGAGACTTCGCCCGGGATGGTCAGGGAGTCCTGCCAATATGTCATCCTCGGGCATTCCGAGCGGCGAACCTATTTTGGCGAGACGGATGAGACCGTGAATAAACGCCTCCGTGCCGCGCAGCAGTCTGACCTGACACCCATTGTGTGCGTGGGTGAAACGCTTCAGCAATACGAAGCCGGGCAGACCGCAGAGGTGGTGGCGCGCCAGATCCGGCTCGGACTGGAGGGGGTGGAGCCCGCCTTCGCACCGCGCATGGTGGTGGCCTATGAGCCGGTCTGGGCGATCGGCACCGGCAAAGCCTCGAGCGGAGCCAGTGCCAATCAGGTCGTGGGAGCCGTGATCCGTCCGGCACTGGGCCGGCTGTTCGGCGATCAGACCGCCCAGGCCATCCGCGTCCTGTACGGTGGATCGGTGACGGCCTCCAATGCGGCGGAATTCTTCGGCCAATCCGAAATCGACGGCGCGTTGGTGGGCGGGGCAAGTTTGAAAGCGGATGAGTTCCTCGCGATCACCCGCGCCGCCGCGAACTCCTAGCCGCAAGATATCTGCGCGGGCGCGCGATCGGGAACCCTCTTCTCCTCCTGGCAGGGGAGCGCGGGCTGCCTCGTCTGCCGGGTATCAGCACGGCCGGCCCCGTGTTCGCTCCGCCTGAAAGAAAGGCGCATGAATTTATTCTTCTCCTTCGATGGCCTGATCTGGTTTGTGTTGACCCTCCTGCCGCTGGTGTTTCTCCAGCGGCTTTTGCATCGCGAGATCCAGGCCGTGTTTTTGATCCTGAGCCGCAGCGAGCGATTCACCGTCACCATCTTTTCGATCCTCTTTTTGCCGGGCGTGTTGTTGCATGAGTTGAGCCATTACGGCATGGCCCTCCTGCTGGGCGTGGAGGCGGCGCGTTTCTCGCTCATCCCCCAGCTGCTGGAGGACGGGCGATTACAACTGGGTTATGTGGAAACCGCCACAACCGATATTGTCCGCGATTCCCTGGTGGGGGCGGCCCCGCTGTTCGTCGGCGGGGGCTTCGTGGCGTTTGTGGCGCTGGTGCCCCTGCATCTTCAACCGATGTGGCAGGTGCTGCGCAACGGTCAGCTGGGTTTGTTCTGGTTCGGGCTCACCCGTCTCCTGACCATCCGGGACTTCCCGCTCTGGTTCTATTTGACGTTCGCGGTCAGCAGCACCATGCTGCCGTCGCGATCGGATCGGCATGCCTGGCTTCCGCTGGGCGTGGCGATCGCGGTCCTGATCGCGCTGGCGGTCCTGGCGGGCATCGGGCCGTGGATGCTGACTTATCTGGCGCCGCCCCTGAACGCCTTCCTCAGCGCTGCGGCCATCATCTTTGGACTGAGCGCGGCGGTGCACGGCGCGTTGATCGTGCCGACCTTTTTGATCCACCGGGGTTTGGCTGGAATGACGGGCGTCGACATTCAATAGAACATACGATGCAACTGCGGCAGGCAGTTGCATCGTTTTCAGAAAACAGATTGAATCCCTGTATGGAATTTTACGGCCAGGTATGGCTGGGAGCTGCGGCATTATCTGCAGCGGTTTGACTGCGAACGGCGCCGGTAACGCAAACGTAATCGCTGGCAAATGCCTGACGCCAGACATATCCTTGAGCGCAGGTATTGGGACCGTAAGCGGCCGTGCACAAGTGTGAAGCGGCCGCGGCATTATCGGCGGCAGTTTGAGTGCGAATGGCACCCGTCACACAAACATGATCGCTGCTGTTGGCTTCGCGCCAAACGTAGCCGGTGATACAGGTATCCGGACCGTACGTGTGGTTGACGGGATCGACTCGGGAGGCGGCCGCGGCGTTATCGGCGGCGGCCTGGCTGCGCGTGGCTGGAACAACGCAGACGTGATCATTCGTGAATGCCTGGCGCCAGACATATCCTTGAGCACAGGTATCGGGTCCGTAAGCCGCGGTGCACAAGCGCGAAGCCGCGGCGGCGTTATCCGCCTGGGCCTGGGCCTTGTCGGCCGGCGGGACACACACCTTGTCGGTGGGTTTGATCAGCCTCCAGACATACCCGGCCTTGCAGGTCCCGCTGGCGGGCCGGGGTGTCGGAGGGGCAGGGATGACCGCCAGGGAGTCCGGGACACAGGTCGCGCTCACGACACTGGCAGATACCCAGCCGTAGCCTCCAGGACCGGAGGGAAATGCGATATACCACCAATTGCCGTCGCTGCTCTTTCCGGCAACTGCCGCTGTTTCTCCGCTGGACAAGGCGCCGATCGGAGGATCATATTCGGTTCCTGGTCCCGAGCGGACGTTGACCGAGGAGCCGGCAATAATGGATGGTGAGCAGGAAGTGGCCAGGGCCTGGGGCGAGGCACTCGGCGAAGCGGTGGCGGCCGTGGAAGCCGCGCTCGGCTGGGCGGTTGTCGAAGCCGGAGACTGGGCCGTTTGGGCGGCGGCCGTCTGTGCAATGGCAGTTGCCACAAGTCCAGCCTGCTGTGCGGAGGGCAGATTGCAGGACAGAATCGCCAACAAAAGGATTACGACCGTAAGGGAAACCCGTTTCTTGTACATGGTTCATTCTCCTCTTCCACCGTAATTATGCTTCAGAGGGAACCTGGATTCAATAGGTAATTCGGTGGAGTGCCGTCCTGGGATTTTCTTGGATCACAGTTCGCTTTCTGCTCTACGGGATCCCCCATTGACCGTTGAAGACCGTGTCGGCTGCGACGCCCTGCAGGGCATGGGCCGTATCGTCGGACAGGTTTGCCTGATAAGACAAGCCTGCCGGGCTCTGACGGAAAATGTCGGCATAAAAAACACAGGCCGCCAGATATGTCCCTTCCTCCGTGGGATGGCTGCCATCGCTCTGCCACAGATTGATCTGCGGATATAGATTTCGGACAGAGTGCCACGCGACCCCGACCGGCACAAGCGGCACATTGAAACTTTGTGACATCAGGATGTAACCGTCATCGATCCGCCCCTGCATGCTGGCGTAGTCCGGCATTCCGTTGACGGGCCAGCCGTCGCGGTGCGCCCAGGTGTCGAACAGGAGCGGTTTGGCGCCGGCCGCTTCGATGTCGCCGACCAGGACCCGCGCCGCCGGATACATGATCTGGGTGCGGGAGGCCGGGACCGAGGGGATCTCGCTTTGTTCCTGCAGGACGACGAATTTCCATCCTTCCGAGCTGATCTTGGCGATCGTGTCGGACGACTTGACGTGATCGGCCAGCATCCAGCCGCCCTGCGCCGAGGCCCCCACGGCGGTCTGGTGGCCTCCGGCCCGGGCAAGATCGGCGAAGGTGGCCGGCAGATCATTGACATAGGTGTAACTGTTGCCGATGAAAAGAACCCGTGTGCAGGACCCGGGGGAGGGCAGGTTGGAACAATCCAGCGCAGGCGCGCAGCCCCAACCGCCCAGCAGCAGGAGGAACACAAGCAGAGATTGCAGTCGGATGGAATGCCTCATATCTTTCTCCAACGCGCGATCATCATATTCAGGCGGATTCGCACCCGCGCGTCTGCATCCGCCACGGCCCAGGTTGCGCGGATGTTTCTCCAGGCGGACTCCTCCACGCGGAGAAAGTCTTCCCATTCCCGGTCAATGTATTCCTGCATCTCGCCGGGCGAGTCCCAATAATAATAGAATGGGAAGAACTCCTGGCGTTCCAGCCTGAACCACTGCCGTCCTGCGGCGTGTTTCATGGCTTGATCCGCGGCCTGGTCGTCCGCGACGCCCGCGGGCAGCTCGGCGGCGCGGCCGGCTTCCTTGATCTCCAGGGCGGAGGCGACCTCGACGGGCCAGCTTCCCCCCAATGGGCGCAGATCGATCAGGCAGCCGCCGGGCGCAAGGGCGCGCCGGATTTCGCTCAGGGCATCGACCATGCCCTCATGCGCAATTCATCAGAACGACCAAGCCAGGACCGCAATATCGAAATTTTGCCCTGCAAATGGAAGGTGGACCGAATCGGCGCGCCCGAACGTGACCGTCGATTCAAGGTCGGATGGCCGATCAATTGTTGCCAGCCGCAGATCATTCGCATCGAGATCAATGCCCGCCACGGAGCGCGCCCCCCTGGCATATTGCCATGTGATCCGTCCGTCGCCGCAGCCGACCTCCAGCACGCGCCGGCCTGCGAAGTCCGCCAGCCGATGCAGATATTTTGTTTCCGTCCGTTCGGGATCCTTCTGGAGGGTCATAGGCTGTTCACCGATAACCGCGTCTTTTTGCTTCTTCGAGAATATCGGCGGTGGCGGTCGCGCCGATGCGCGTTGCTCCCAGACTGCGGACCCGCAGCAGATCGTCCAGCGTCCGCACACCGCCGGCTGCCTTGATTCCGATCCCGGGGGGACAATGCGCCCGCATCAGGCGCAAATGATGATCGGTCGCTCCCGCATAGGCATACATCCCATTGGCCGCCTTTACGAATCCGTATCCGGTCGAGGTCTTGACATACGCGACGAGGCATTCCGAACAGATCTCGCACAGCCTTTCAATATGCGCATCCTCCAGATAATCGTTCTCGAAGATGACCTTGAGAATTGCCCCCTGGCCCACCACGGCCTCATTCACGGCCCGGATCTCGCTCCCGACGTACTCCCAGGCGCCTCCCAGGACCTTCCCAATATTGACGACCATGTCGATCTCGCCGGCGCCATGGCGGATGGCTTCTTCCCCTTCGCGGACCTTGATGGAGGTGGTGCTGTTGCCGTGTGGAAAAGCGACCACCGCGCAGATCCCGACCTCGGAACCGTTCAGCACATCCTTCGCCAGGGGGACGGCGTACGGCTTGACGCAGGCAGTGGCCACGCCATACTTTTTTGCCAGCTCACATCCTGCTGAAATGGCTTCATCCGTCAGCGTGGGATGCAGCAGGGAATGGTCGATCATCCTGGAAAGCTCACGCAGGGAAACGTTCTCCATGATATTTCTCCTTCGCCTGCGTCCTAACGCACCCTCAGGACCTTCGCCCCGCGGATCTTTCCCTGCTTCATTTCCAGCAGCGCCGCGTTGGCATCCTTCAGGTCAAATTCCTGGAACTCCGGCCTGAGGTTCGCCTCCGCCGCCAGCTGCAAGCACTCACGCACATCCCGCCGGGTCACGTTCGCCACGCTCTTGACCTCCTTTTCGAGCCACAGCTGCGATGGATAATCCAGCTTCAGCAGGACCTCCTTGTCCACTTCCTCCTTGCGGATGGCATTGATGACGACCCGTCCCCCCGGGGCCACATGCTTCAAGGCCGCCGCGATCGGACCCCAGACGGGCGTCGTGTCAATGACCGCCTTCATCGCCTCGGGCGGAGTCGCCTCGATCGCGCCCGCCCAGGCCGCGCCCAGGGATCTGGCGAACTCTCTTTCCTCCTCATTGCGGCTGAAGGCGAACACCCTGGAGTTCGGATATTTCTGGCGCGCCATTTTCAACACCAGATGGTTCGATCCGCCGAAGCCCATCAAGCCCAGCGTCTGACCATCCTGCAGATCGCACAGCTTCAGGGCGCGATAACCGACCGCGCCTGCGCAAAGCAGCGGCGCGGCTTCGGAATCGGACAAGGAGGCCGGGATCGGATGGGCGAACTCGGCGCGCACGGTCATGTATTCCGCATAGCCGCCGTTGGCGTCGCGCCCGGTGGCCTGGAATTGCTCGCAGAGATTTTCCGCGCCCGCCAGACAAAAGCTGCATTTCCCGCAGGCGGAATGGATCCAGGCCACCCCGGCGCGTTGACCCTTGTTCCTGCCCTCTTCGATCACGCCGACGACCTGGTGTCCCAGCACAACGGGCAGACGCGCCGGGGGCGTGCGCCCCTCGATCTCGTCCAGTTCCGTGTGACAGACCCCGCAGGCGCTGACCCGGATCAGGACTTCGTCCGCGTCCGGCTCCGGCTGCGGCAGATCCTCGAACACAAGCGGCTTCGGGTTCTTTGCAAGGGGTGCAATCCCGCGCAGCAGCATGGCTTTCATAGTTTTGTTTTCACGCTTTCCACCTTATCGTCCATGGTCTGCGCACGATCGGTCCGCGTGCTGACCTTGATCTGGGTCGCGATGCGCGGCACGCCCATCTCATGCAGGGTTTCATGGCAGCGCTTTATGGCGGCAAAGACCGCGTCCCACTCGCCCTCGACGTCCGTTCCGTTGGCATGCAGTTCATAATGCAGACCAGCTTCTTTGAGGATGCGTTCGCAGGTGGCAACGTACCTGGAAAGCGACAGGCCGACTCCCAGTGGAATGACGGTGAATTCAAGAATGACCTTCATGGTAACCTTTCCTATTTATAATGTGGCATGGCGGCGGCCCGGCCATTGCAGGCGGAGCGGGCCCGCCTTTGGGCCGCCACGACCTCTAGAAAACATACGGTATGAACATTTTCGTCCGCGTCCTGTATTCCTGGTAGGGCGCGCCAAAGGCCAGGATACATTCCCGCTCATCCGCTTCGGCCGCCGCATGGAGAAAAAGCGTCGCCAGCAGAACCAGCGTGATGCCCTCCTGCGACGGGGTCTTGAAGAACACTCCCCATCCGAGCAGCAATAACGAAGTGTAGAGGGGATGCCGGATATAGCCGTAGATCCCACTGCTCACCAGTTTCGTGGTTCGTTCAAAAGCCAACAAGTGCGGGTCGGGACGTGCTGCCTTTTCCGGCCGGCCCTTTGTGCGCAGGGCTTGGACGCCCAACACCAGAGGCACAATACAGGTGCACAGCAGGATCCACGAAATGATCTGGTACCAGGCCAGCCCATGGCGGAACCAATTGGGGGCATCGCTGACGATCAGAGCCAGGATCGCCTCCCAGGCAAAGAATCGGTAGAAGCCATGCGAATCGGGGCGCTGCAGACAGGTCCATGAAATTGCGCCCAGCAGCGCGGAGCCGAGCGCAAAGGCAATCCATTGGATCATCTTCAGCCCGTGCCAAATTGGCGGTCGCCCGCATCCCCGAGACCCGGCAGGATGTAGCCGCGCTCGTTGAGATGATCGTCGATCGCGGCGAGATAGATCGGCACATCGGGATGGTGCTCCTGCATGTTCTTGATCCCCTCCGGCGCGCCGATCAGCCCGACAAACTTGATCTTCTTCACCCCCCAGCGCTTCAAGATGTCCGTCGTGGCGACCGCGGAACCGCCCGTGGCCAGCATCGGGTCGAGGATGAGGCAGACGGACACGGTCGGTTCAATGGGCAGTTTGTTGTAATACTCGACCGGCTTGAGCGTCCGTTCGTCGCGGTACAGCCCGATGTGCCACACTTCCGCCACCGGCATCAATTCCCAAATGCCCTCGACCATTCCCAGCCCGGCGCGCAGGATCGGCACCAGGCCGATCTTTTCCTGGAGTTCCGCCCCGGTCATGGTGGCCAGCGGCGTTTCGACCTGGCGCGCAACGGTCAGCAGGTCCAACGTGGCTTCGTAGGCCAGCAGGGCGGCAATTTCGCGGACGAGTTCGCGGAATTTCTTCGGCTCGGTATCCCTGTTGCGCAGACGGGAGAGCTTGTGTGCGACGAGCGGATGGGGCGATGCAAAAACATTGGACATGGCGTTCTCCTGAACGGGTTACTTTATTATAGCCTGCGAGGTGATTTTTGACCCGTGACTGGGGGCGGCAATCTATGTACACTAATGGCAGGTGAGGCCGCATGAGACTTTCCGGCTTGCACATCCTGTTGACCTATCAATGCACGCGCGAGTGTGCGCACTGCTTTTTGTGGGGCAGCCCGCGCCAGCGCGGCGTGTTCAGCCTCGAACAGATCGAGCAGGTCCTGCTTCAGGCCAAAGAGGCGGGTGTGGAATCGATCTACTTTGAAGGCGGCGAACCTTTCATCTATTATGAGGTCCTGGTCGGGGGCGTGCAGCGGGCAGCGGCAATGGGCTTCGCGGCAGGCATCGTCTCCAATGCCTACTGGGCGTCATCGGTGGCCAGGGCCGCAGAGCGTCTGCAGCCTTTTGCCGGACGCCTGTCCGATCTGACCGTCAGCAGCGACCTGTACCACTGCGACGAAGAACTGGGCGAGGAGGCGCAGAATGCGATCGTCGCCGCCAAGTGGCTGGACATTCCAACCGGCATGATCAGCATTGCCAGGCCCGATGAGGATGCGGCCCAAACCCACGGCCAGATCAAGGACGAGGGGGCGGTCATGTATCGGGGCCGGGCCGCGGTCAGGCTTGCCCCGCGGGCGGAACAGCATCCCTGGGATGGATTTACGCAGTGCCCGCACGAGGATCTGCGTGAGCCGGGACGGGCCCATCTGGACCCGTTCGGAAATCTGCACATCTGCCAGGGCATCGTGATCGGGAATGTTTTCGAGAGGCCGCTCAAGGAGATCTGCGAACGCTACGACGCGGCCGCCCATCCGATCTGCGGGCCATTGCTGGAAGGCGGGCCGGTGGCGTTGGTGGGCGAATACAATCTTCCCCACGCTGCTGCCTATGCGGACGCCTGTCAGTTATGTTACGAGGCGCGGCTGGCCCTGCGCGAGCGCTTCCCCGAGACGCTGAAACCCGATCAGATGTACGGAGTGGAACCGGCCCAGGGGTGATCGCAGGATCGCGCCGTGAGGGTCTCCTGCCCGCGAACGCCGCTGAACGCCCCTTGTGGGACTTCCGGACGCGGCCCGGGCCAAAGCAGGGATCAAGCCGATCAGGGTGGGCCGCCGGGGGTTTCCCACTCCAGTGGATCTTCCTTTCTTCTTCCAAGCAGGAACCCGCTGAGGATGGTAAGGACCGTTCCCCCCAGGATGTAGATCACGGAAACCGCGCTGGGCGGTTTCAGGGCGAAGATGAAGAAATAAACCAGGATGGGGGAGATCTGGATCGGCACCTGCGCCACGGGCACGACATTGCTGGCTTGCGCCACTTTGAACGCCAGTTGATTTTGCCAGGTGATCACGGTGGCCGTGGTCATCAGGATCAAGGCGGCGATCACGAAGAGGATGGCCTGCGTCGAGGAGCCGTTGCCGCCCAGGACGATCACGATCAGTGCGAGCAGTGGATTGATCCAGAAATCCGAGAGGCACGCCAGAAAACCGTTCGCCAGGGCGATGAGCATCCCCTGCCGCCCGCTCACGCGAGCAGCCATGCCCCGGGTCAGGGAACTGATAATGAACAAACTCACTGTAAAGACGGCTATTCGTGCCAGTGCAGCCCGGTCTGCCAGCGTGGCGCGGACCTGGATCTGGTCGATCGCCAACTGGCTTAGACCCAGCAGAAGAATTCCAAGGATCATGAGAGCGATGCCGGCTTTTTCAGAGGTGTTTATCGCTTCGTGATTCATGTGCACCGAGCCGATCGCCAGGACGATCAGGCCGGAGGCCATCAAGCCCGGGGTGAGGGCGGGGCCGATCATGGATTGGGCGGCCATATAGGCGGCGGTCCCCCCGCCCAAACCGAACGTGACGCCCAGCACCCAGGTCCGATTCTTGAAAAGCCTGGTCATGAACCCCTTCCCGGGGCTGTCGATCCGGACCAGGTTCACGGCCTGCTTTTCGAGGAGCTGGCCGAACTGGGTCAGAATCCCCCCCAGGATCCCAAGTGCCACGCCGGTGATGTAATATACGGTCACGAGGTCAGATCTTTAGACCGTTGTTTTGGATCACGTTCGCGAACCACCGGCCGCTGTCTTTCACGGTCCTTTTTAACGTCTTGTAATCCACGTAGACGATCCCAAAGCGGGGTCCGTAGCCCAGCGCCCATTCGAAGTTGTCCATCAATGACCAGTGGAAATACCCTTTGACCGGTACGCCGTCCCGGATGGCGCGGTGGACCTGTGCGATGTGATTCTGCAAATAACGGATGCGCCGTTCGTCGCGGACGCGGCCGTCGAAGTCGATCCCGTCGGGTACCGGCACGCCGTTCTCGGTCACCATCAGCTCGCACCCCGGTCGATAATCCTTCCAGATCCGCATGAGAATTTCATACATGCCCTCCGGGTAGATCTCCCACATCCGGGAATATTCATTGCCTGCGGGAAAGGTCTGCGCGGCCGCGACCAGCGGGAACCTGGCGTCGTGCCTGAGCACCGAGCGCGAGTAATAGTTCACGCCCAACAGATCCAGCTGTTTGATCTTTTCAAGGTCGCCCGCTTTGATCAGTGAAGTGGCCATCATTTTGACCAGGCCAAACTCGCCGATGGGCGAGGTTCCCTTGAGCAGCGGGTCGAGCACCGCCCGGTTGACCAGGGCGTCCACGCGCGCCGCGGCCTCCCGGTCTTTTTTCGATTCGGTGGCCGGGTACATCGGATTGAGATTGAGGGTAATGCCGATCCGGACAGGCTGTTTGGCGGAGGCCCGGATGGCCTCCACGGCCAGCCCGTGGGAGAGCAGGAGATGGTGCAGAGCCTTGATGCCGCGGATCGGGTCCTTGAGACCTGGAGCGTGCTCGCCCAGGAAATATCCGAGGATGGCGCTGACCCACGGTTCGTTGTGGGTGAAGATCACTTTCACGCGGTCCGTTAAATGGTCGGAGACGACCCGGGCATATTCCGCAAACGCATAAGCCGTATCGCGGCTGGGCCATCCGCCTTTCTCCTGCAAAGCCTGCGGCAGATCGTAGTGGAAAAGACAGGCGTAGGGTTCGATCTGCTGCTTGAGCAGTTCATCCACCAGGCGGTCATAAAACGCCAGACCTTTTTGATTGACCCGGCCCCTGCCCTCCGGCAGGATGCGCGTCCAGGCGATGGAGAAGCGATAGGCCCTCAAGCCGAGTTCAGCCATCATTTTCACATCGTCTTTGTAACGATGATAATGGTCCACCGCGATATCGCCGTTCTCGTTGTTTGCGACCTTGCCCCCCTGGTGGCTGAACGCATCCCAGATGGATGGCCCTTTGCCGTCCGCCTGCCAGGCGCCTTCGATCTGATAGGCCGAGGTGGCCGCGCCCCACACGAAATTTTTGGGGAACTTCAGCGAGGCCATGTTATGCTCTTTGGGAGAACAATCCGCCGGTCAGGCCGCCCAGGCCGCCCAGCAGGAAGGCCGCGATCAGAGCCAGCAGTGCCGGAACGAAGGCCAGGGAGGCATCCAGGCCAAGCACGCCTGAGACGACCACGAGTAATTTTCCGATGGGCGAGGTGACGGCGAAGAAGATGAGGAAGACCAGCCAGGCCAGGGTCGTGCCCAGGCCCCCCAGCACAAAGCCGCCTCTGCCGTCATGCCGGATCCATCCGCCGATCAAACCGGCAATGGGCATGGCCCACCACCAGCCTGGCAGTTCCAGCACGAACGCCGCGAGCGCAACGACAACCAGAGCGATCCATGTGTTTTTCATCTCAGCCTCATTTCGGTTCGAAGGTCACAGTGCCCGCGGTGTCCTGCGCCTCGATCTGATCGGGCGCGGCAGGGAAGAGCAGTGGAAAATATTCTCCCTGCGCCCAGAGCGGGATGAAATTATCGTATTCGGGGCTGATGGGCGACCCGCTTTGTCCGCCGGGATAAACGCCAAACGAATTCGCGATATTCGAGAAGTCCACGACCATGCGCCACGACGGACCGCCGTCGGAGGGGCCGCCATTGCTTTGCCCGTTTGGACTGTTGCCGTCGCCGGGGATCGGGATGCCGGTCCGATTCAAGACCGGAACATCCAGGAGATGCGGAATATCGGAAACATGATTCTTTCCATACTGCCAGGCGGTCAGATCCGGACCATATTTCTGCTTCAGGTCCGAGAGGGTTTTCTCGAAGCTGAGGCGGATGATATCGTCGCGGGTCTCGACCTTGTCTTTTGTGGCCAGGTCATCGAAGTAGGGCGAGTTGGGCTGATGGAGCACCATGTACTCAAAGACTTCAAACGGCGGCTGGTATTCGTTGTCCCCGTTGAAGCCCCAGGCATCCCAGTCCTTGAGCGTGCCGTCGGGATTGAACTGGAAACCGGCCGCCTGCCAGTCGTCCTGCCAGGTGGCATGGCGGAAGTTGATCAACCAGTTCACCCAGATCGTTGCGGCGATGGAATCGGTGGTCGTAAAGTAATTCCAGCTTTTCATCTGCTGGAGTGCCGCGCTCTCGAGCTCATCCGCCGGCGTGACCGCGGCGATCATGGTGGGCAGGATGGCTTCCGCGTAGACATCCTTCGAGTCGTACTGCAGCGCTTCCATGTCGGCCACCGTGCACGGATCACATTGCGCCAGCCGCTGGCGGATGCGCGTGGCGCGCGAGTTCGGATCCCATTGATAGCCGAGGTAATACGGATAATTCGCGCCCGCCGGACGCTCGTTGGCCGACTCAAGAAATCCCTGCTGGGGATTCAGCGCATGCGGGACCTGATCGAACGGGATGTAACCCGTCCAGTCATACTCGCCGGAGGAGCCGTCGGCGATGGTCCGGCCATCGCCGCTCTTGCGGATCGGATAAAGCCCGGCCGACCAAATCGCGATGTTGCCTTTCGTATCCGCATAGGCAAAGTTTTGCGCAGGGGTTTTAAAATCCTGCAGGGCCTTCACGAAGGACGGGTAATCCTCCGAGTGATTCAGATTGTAGAGCGCGCGCGCTTCAAATGAGGGCAGGGCGCCCGTCCATTGCATGGCCACGCTGAATCCCTGTTTGCTGAGGATCGGTCCGTGATCGGTGATCCGGACCGGATAGTGAACCGCCTGCCCTCCGGCCACCTCGATCACTTCATCCACGACCTGCATCTGGTTCCATTGGTTATCGTGCCAGTATTGATCGGGGTGATCGGGATTGATCTTCTCCGTGAAGAAGTCCATGACGTCGGCCTGCGTATTGGTCAGGCCCCAGGCGATGTTGCGGGTGTGACCGATGACCACGAACGGAATGCCGGCCAGCGTCACCCCTTCGACATTCTGGGTGGGAGTCACGATCTGGACCGCGTACCACAATGACGGCAGTTGATATCCCAGGTGCGGATCCGAGGCGAGGATCGGTCTGCCGGTGGCGCTGCGGGATCCGCTGATCGCCCAGTTGTTCGAGCCGTGCCAGGCGTTCGGTGGATTCAGCTGGCCGGCCTGCCCGGCGCGATCCAGGATCGAAGCGATCCCAAGATCCAGCTGCGGAGAAGGCGCCCGCGATGTCAGTGGAGTTTCGTTGGCGGGCCAGCTCGGGACGAAGGGCGTTTCGATCGGACGATCGATCGGAAAGAGGTCGTAGACCTTCTGGGCTCCCATCTTCTCGACGAGCGTCGTGAAATACAGATCGTCGAACGAATGCACCAGATCCCAGCCCATGTATTTTGCGAACGTCATCTCATCCAGCACCGACCAGTCCTCGACCTGGCGGACACCGAGCAATTTATATTCGAGCGGCAGATCGTCGGGCTCGATGGAGTGGATGTAGGCGTTCACGCCGTTGGCATAGGCCTGCATGGCCAGCAGGGAGGCATCATCGGCCTTCATCTGATCGAGCGAGGCCCGGGCGGCGCGCTCCAGGCCCACATCACGCATGAACTCGTCGTCCTTTAACGCGTCCGCTCCGACCAGCGCGGCCATCGTCCCTTCGGCGTTGCGCCGCTGCAGGTCCATCTGCGCCAGGCGTTCCTTGGCTTGAAGATATCCGACCGCGAAGGCCGCATCCTCGTCGTTCTGTGCAAAGATATGCGGGATGCCGTATACATCGCGGACGACCGTGACCGGATCGTGGAGGCCCGCCAGACTGAGTTGTTCCCTCGATCGGAAGGAATCATCTTTGGCGGCCGACCAGAATCCGCCGAGCGGCGACAGCAGCGGTCCCAGCGCCGGCAGCGGACCGAGCGAAATTGCAAGGAGACTCACAACGAGGACGGTTGCAAGCAGGGCAAGGATGGGTTTGGTGAAGCGGGCGGGCATGTATCCTCCTGATTTGGTAATGCTGTCAAGCATACAGGAGAATCGCCCATTGCGCAAGGAAAAGAAAACGGAGACGAGGCACTCCTCATCTCCGCTGCACAGATTCCGATCGGCCCTATTGGCCCGAGGCTTTCTGCACCTGGTATTTCTCCACGTGATCGCCGAACGTCAGGTAGACATTATCCTGATTGTCCAGGGCGATGCCATACGCCGAGGCGGGAATCGAATTGAGATACGTGCCGCTCGAATCAAAGACCTGCACATCCCCGAATATATCCGCCACGTAGATCCGTCCGTAGCCGTCGATGGCGATCCCCGCGGGTTCGGTGAATTTCCCCGTCTGGCTGTCGCTGCTGCTGGCGTCGGCTTCGCCCCCGAACTGGTCGAGGTACTTTCCCTCCGGCGAAAATTTAAACACCAGATAGTTGGTGTCGCCCACGGCATAGATGTTTCCGAGGCCATCCACTGCGATCAGGGCCTGATCTTCGCCATCACCGGTGATGTTCTCGAAAGCCTTGTTGATCTGAAGATTGATCTTGCCGTTCTGGTTGAAATGGACGATGGTATCGTCGTCGGTGCTGGCGTAGAGCGTTCCATCGGGACCCAGCGCCGCGGCCGTGTAATAACGCTGATCGTCCGCGATCGTGTCAAGCAGATTACCGCCTGGATCATAGATGGATATTTTTCCCTGATTGACCGCATAGATCTTTCCGTCGGTGCCGGCCGCCAGCGAATTCACGCTCACTTTATCTCCCAGCGAGATCAGCGAGACGAATTTCCCGCCCGGGTCGAAGGTCTGGATGCGGCCATCCTGATAATCCCCCACGAGGATGTCCCCGTTGCCCGCGACCGTGATGGCGCGGGCGTCGGTGAACATTCCCTGACCGATCCCTTTTGAGCCAAAGGTCAGGGTCTGCGCTGCAAAGCCGGACGGCAGGAGGGGCGCGATCGGATTGCCGCTGGAAGGTGAGGAATTCGGGTTCGAAGAGAAGAAGGACGCAAAAGGAATGAAGCTGAGCAGCGTGCCGCCGAATGCTGCGATCAGGGTGCAGGCCACGATCAGGACGATGATGATGGGAAGTCTCGAGCCGATCCAATATCCCAGATCAAAACCGCGCGGCCCGCTGGACGGGGGGGTGGCGCTCGCTGCCGCAGGGCCGCTCCCGAACGCGCCCGAGGCGGGCTGGTTGAATCCCGAAAAGACGGCCGGCGTCTGTCCCCACTGCAGGCCGCTCTGGCCCGGAACCAGGCTCACAGCCTGGCCAGCCACGATCTGGTTGATGGCGGTTGTCGAGTCTGCCAGAGAAGCGCCCGTGATCTTGCTGTATAGCTGTGCGGCTTCCGTGATCCGGCCCTGCTCCGCCAGGGAGATCGCCTCCGGGAGGCGCATCGCTTCGCCCATGATCTCGTTCAGGTTCAAGCCGCCCCAGCTGTACTGGGGAACGCCGGAGGCGGTCGCCGGGGGCGGCGTTCGCATCGATTGCGGGATGATGACCGTCCCCCCGCAATAACCACATTTCATGGTCAGGGCACCCGCGGGTGGTTCGAGCGGCGCGCCGCAGGTTGGACATTTAAATGCGCGAATGGATGAATCACTTGGCATGGCTCTCTCCTCTTCAGATTAAAGTTCGCTAATGATAATCTCAGTCGGGCTTTATGCCTATGGGACAAAATGGGGATGTTGATAGGGGATTGAAAGCCGCCGGGTTTGCAATAAGTCCGGAGCGGCGGTACAATCCAATCGCTTAAGGATGTCTTTGCGGCGGCCGCAGGTGGGGCCGCTTTTTTCACGGAAGTTGAATGTCCACGGTAGTTGCTCCACTCATTGAATTACACAATGTAACGAAAGTCTATTCCAGCGAGGCGGGTGATTTCAAGGCGCTGAACGGGATCGATCTGCGGGTTGAGCAGGGCGAATTCCTCGGCGTCGTGGGAAAATCGGGCGCGGGCAAGTCCACCCTGCTCAACATGGTCACGGGCGTCGACCATCTCACGTCTGGCGAAGTCATGGTGCGCGGCGGAGGCACCGCGGTATCGGTGCATACGCTGGATGAGGATGCGCTGGCCCTCTGGCGCGGACAGACGCTCGGCATCATCTTTCAGTCCTTTCAACTTTTGCCGATGCTGACCCTGATCGAGAACGTGATGATGCCGATGGATCTGTGCGGCGCGTATCAATCGCGCCAGAGCCGGGCGCGCGCCCTGGAATTGCTCACGCTGGTCGAGCTGGAAGACCACGCCGATAAGCTGCCGGCCTATATTTCGGGCGGGCAACAACAACGCGTTGCGATCGCGCGCGCCATGGCGAACGATCCCCCGATCCTGGTGGCCGATGAGCCGACCGGCAGCCTTGATTCCGTCACGGCCGATCACATCTTCGAGGTCTTCGAACATCTGGTGGCCGAACGCGGCAAGACCATCCTGATGGTCACACACGATAACAGCCTCGGACCGCGCTTCACGCGTCATGTTCAGATCGCCGACGGGGAATTGACGGACGGGAGCCGCACCGCGGAAGGCAGGCGGGCGAAATGACGGCGCATCCCCTTTCGGCGAAGACCGCGCCTCCGCAGGCCGCCCCGTCTCAGCCTGACGATATGATCCGGCTGCAGCGGGTCGTCAAAACGTACAAGAACGCGGCCGGGGAATTTCGGGTCCTCAAGGGTCTGGATCTGCAGATCCGGCGCGGCGAGTTCGTCGCGATCGTCGGGAAATCGGGCAGCGGCAAATCCACGCTGCTCAACATGATCACGGGCATCGACCATCCGACGGGCGGGCGGGTGGTTGTCAACGGCACCGATATTTATTCGATCACGGAAAGCCAGCGGTCGTTGTGGCGCGGCAAGAATCTCGGGATCGTCTTTCAATTCTTCCAGCTGCTGCCCATGCTGACGCTGCTGGAGAACGTCATGCTGCCGATGGATTATGTGGAGCTGTATGATTTTGACGAACGGGGTGCCCGTGCGATGGAACTGCTGGAGCTGGTCGGGTTGAGCGACCAGGCCAATAAATTGCCGCTGGCGCTCTCCACCGGACAGCAGCAAATGACCGCGATCGCCCGCGCCATGGCCACGGACCCGCCGCTGATCGTCGCGGATGAGCCGACCGGCAATCTTGATTCGAAGACCGCCAGCCGCATGATCGACGTCTTTGATCAACTGGTGCGGCGCGGCAAGACCATCGTGATGGTGACCCACGACCCGTCGCTGACCGCCCGCACCTCGCGCACGATCATCATCGCGGACGGCGAATTGATCGATGAAAGCATCGTGAGGGCGCTGCCGCTGCTGCGCCACCGTCACATGCTGGAAATGACCCGGGATGCGAAACGGATGACCGTCCGGCCGGGCGAGGTGATCCTGGACTGCAACCAGGCGGTCGACAATCTTTACATCATCGCCAGTGGTTCCGTGAATGTCATGCAAACGGGCGGCAGCCACGGCAGGCTGCTCGCGCATTTGAAGGCCGGTGAGCTGTTCGGTGAGATCGAGCTGCTGCGCGGCGGCAGGGCGATCGCCTGCGTACGCGCCGGAACGCACCCGGTGGACCTGTTAACGTTTCCGCGCGCGGATTTCCTGCGCATCATCGGCGAGTCGCCGATCACGGCCGAGGCGCTGGAAAAGATCGTGCAGGATCGTTTGGAAGAGCATCGCGTGAAGAGCAAAGCATGAAACCGCGCTGGCGCAAGGTCTTCCTGGACCTGATGGAGAACAAGGCCCGCACGCTGCTGGTGGTTCTCTCCATTGCGGTGGGCGTGTTTTCGATCGGGGTGATCGCCGGTGCATACGTCATCATCTCGCATGATATGAGCGCCAGCTACGCCGCGAACCATCCTGCCAACATCGAACTGCGCATGGCGGATTTCAATGAAGATGTGTTGACCTCTGTCCGTAACATGCCG
>DATJBI010000129.1:0-43474 GCA_035515435.1 Anaerolineales bacterium | reverse complement strand
TGCCCAGTATCTCGGATGATGATGCGAATATTTCAAAAGTCGCCGTCAAGGATGGAAGTGAGATTGTGGATGCCAACGGAGCCCTGACCGCCTTGAGCATCGGCGCAACCGTCCGTCCTGCCGGCTGTCGCTCGGCGGGCTGCGCAGTGATCTATTCCGGTTCTCCATTGCTAATGGATCAAATGTCGGTCACTTTTCATTTGCGACCCGACCTGACCTGGTCGGATGGCACGCCGCTGACTGCCGCGGATTCGGTCTATGGTTATCAGATCGCTTCCAGCGACTCCTCTTCTCCCTTCAAGTTTCTTGTCGATCACACGCAGTCTTATACGGCCACGGACATGACGACGGTCCAATGGACCGGCATTCCCGGCTTCATTGACCCCAGCTACTTTACGGACTTCTTTGTCCCTGCTCCGAAACATGCCTGGGACAAGTTTGGGGCGGTCGGCCTTTCCCAGGTGGACGTGGCTTCCCGCACCCCGCTCGGCTGGGGGCCGTACCTGATCCAGGATTGGACGACCGGCGATCACATCACCTTGACGAAGAATCCGTACTACTTCCGTGCATCGGAGGGCATGCCCAAGTTTGACACATTGACCTTCCGTTTCATTGCGGATCCCAATGCCGCGATCAGCCAGTTGACTTCGGGCGGGTGCGATATCCTCGACCCGAGCATCAATCTCGATTCGCAGGCGGCCCTGCTTCAACAAATGCAGGACGCCAATCAGATCCAGGCTTTCTTCACGCCCACCTCTGCCATCGAGTGGCTCGGTCTGGGAATCGATCCCGCCGTGTACGATGGCGGGAATCGGTCGAACCGGAGCCGTCCTGATTTTTTTGCGGACCCGCGCACGCGCCAGGCGCTTGCCTTGTGCCTGGACCGTCAGAAGGTCGCGGATACGGTTCTGTTTGGGCAATCGTCCGTGCCGACCAGCTTTGTCTCGTCGGGTCAGCCGCTTTATGCCAGCGATCTTCCCGCCTATCAATTTGATGCCAGCGCCGGCTCGCAGTTGCTCGAGCAGGCCGGCTGGAAATATGTCGCCGGAGATACCAGCTCGGTGCGGCGCGCAGTTTCGGTCCGGAACGTGGCGGCGGGCACGCCTCTGGTCTTGGATTACATTACCACGCAGTCCGTCCAGCGGCGGCAGGTGATCGATATCCTTTCGCAGTCGCTGGCGCAGTGCGGGATCGGGCTTAACGTCCAATATGAATCACAGCAGGAACTGTATGCGCCCGGTCCCGACGGTCCGCTGTTCGGGCGCAAATTCGATCTGGCGGAGTATGCGCTGAGCAATACCAGCATGGAACCCCCGTGCGGCTGGTTCACGAGCGCCGAGATTCCCAACGCCGTGAATCATTGGATCGGCGTGAACGTCGGCGGATACAGCAATCCGGATTTCGACAACGCCTGTGACAGCGCGCGCTCATCGCTGCCCGGCGAACAGGCTTACACCGATTCGTATCATCAGGCACAATCCATCTTTGCCAGCGAGGTGCCCTCCATCCCGCTGTTCTTCCGCCTCAGCGTGGCGGCCGCGCGGCCTGATCTGTGTCATTTCGATCTCGATCCGACTGCCAACCCCCTGTGGAACATAGAAGCCTTCGATGAAGGACAGGCCTGCAAAAAATGAACCGCGCTCGACCCCTCGCCGCCGCGGCGCTCTTCGTTGTTCTGTCCGCCTCCTGCGCCCCGGGCGCGGCTCCGGCCCCCGGGCCGGTGCCCGCTTCCCCCGCCGTGCCCAGCGCGACCGCCGTGCCTCATGCCGGCGAGATTCGATTCGCATTGATCGGAAGCGTGACCCCCTCCAATGTGTGGACCTTGTTTGATGCGAAGGGGTACTCATACAATAATTATGCGGTCAGGTCCCCTTATTGGCCGCGCCTGTATCAGCTTTCGATCCCGGAACGAAATTTTGAAACGATGGCTGCCAGCGGGATGCCGTCCCCGTTTCAGCAGGAGGGGGCTTTTTACACGGCGACGGTTCCACTTCGTTCTGACCTGAAATGGACGGATGGAACTCCCTTCACTGCGGAGGATGTTGCTTTTACAGTGAATACAGCTTTGTCGTTTCAACTCGGCTTCGACTGGCATGATTTTTATGATCCCGATTTCATTGATCATGCCGAGGCGCTGGACGGGCAAACCGTGAAATTCTATTTCAAAAAGCAGCCCAACGTCGGCGTGTGGCAATATGGCGCCTTGCAGGGGCCGATCGTTCAAAAGCAGTATTGGTCCGCCAGGGCCTCTGTTTCCGCGGCCCTGCTGCCTGCGAGTGACCTTGCGGCACAGATCGCCTCCCTGGGCGCGCAAGCCGCGGATCTGCAGTCGCGGATAAATAGTGTGAATTCGAATATCGCAAAATTGTCGTCCACGAGCAGCGGCTATATTCAGGGCCTCGCCGATCTCAGGGGCCTGCAGGCCAGCCTGAACCAGACCGATACGGCGCTGGCGAAGGCTCAGTCGCAATACCTATCCGCCATGGCCGCGGCGCGCCAATCCCTGTATGCGCTGGACGATCAAGGCGAACCGACGCTCGGCGATTGGATGCCCGCCGGAGGGCAGGATGGCGTCTGGCTCAACAAGGTTAATCCCGCGCACCCGTTTACCCGGCCGGCGTTCGATCGAGCTGCGTACCGGATCTTTCAGAGTGAAAATGATGCACTTGCTGCGCTGCAGCGGGGAGAGGTTGATTCGATCTTGGAATCCGGCGGCCTGTCTTCCGGCGCTGTCGGAGACCTTGCCAACGGTTCGATCTCTTTGGTTCAGAATTCGACTTACATCGATTACTTCCTGGCCTTCAATCTGCGGAATGCGGATCTGTCCAAGGCCATCTTTCTGCAGGCCCTGGCCTGTTTGACGGATGCGGATGAGTGGGCGCAGGAACACCCTGATGCTCCTATCGCCCTGGCCCCCAGGTTGCTTCCTTCGGGCGATTCCCTTTGGTCCAATCCCGATGCCGAAATCCCATGCCGGGGGGATGATCTGGCGGCTCGCGCCAACCAGATCGTTCCGAGGCTGAAATCGGCGGGCTATAGCTGGGACAAGGAAACAAAGCTCCTTCCAGGCGAGGTGCTGCAGCCAACCGCGGTGCCGGGCTGGCAGGGCCTCAAGCGTCCGGATGGCTCTCCGCTTCCCGGCCTTCGCCTGCTGGCTCCGGATTCGGGAACGGATCCAGTCCGAGCTGGCATCGCGGCCAGCCTGGCCGACCGGCTTCGTTTTTTTGGCATTCCGGTTGAGCTGCAACTGACCGACCCCGAGGCCCTGAATTATGCGGTCTTCAGCAGTCACCAGTATGATCTGGCCATCGTCGGCTGGCAGGTCAGCGAATATCCGGCTTATTATTGCGATTGGTTCAAGGACGGGAATCCGTTCGGGTATCACAGCGACCGCCTGCAGTCCGCCTGCGAGGAGTTGAGTTCAACCAGCGATCTGTCAGATGCCCGCCAGGACCTTTACGTGATTCAATCCATCCTGGCGCAGGACCTTCCGTTCGTCCCCCTGTATTCCGGCATCGCCCACGACGCGTATCGGAACATCAAATACCCGTTCGACCGCCTGTTGGGCGGTTTGAGCGGAATCTACGGTGCGCCCTCCCTGGCGATTCCGGCACCATAAATATAAATCTTTGCTATAATCAGTCAATTCCGTTTAAGGAGCAGGCCTGTGGCGAAGACCGATAAAAAACCTTTCCTGGAAGTTAAGAACCTCAAGACCCATTTCTTTACCGAGGATGGCGTGGTGCACGCCGTCGATGGTGTTGACTTCGTGGTCTATCCCGGCGAGATTTTCGGTTTGGTCGGCGAATCCGGGTGCGGCAAGAGCGTGACATCGCTTTCGGTGATGCGCTTGATATCGCCTCCGGGCAAAGTGCTGGAAGGCGAGGTCCTGTTGGATGGGACGGATCTGCTGAAACTCTCGGAAGACGAGATGATGAAGGTGCGCGGCAATCGCGTCTCCATGATCTTTCAGCAGCCTCAGACCGCCCTCAACCCGGTCTTCAAAGTGGGCGATCAAATTGCCGAAGTATTAAGCATCCACCAGGATTTTGGCAAGGAAGCGGGACGCAAGCGTGCGGTGGAATTGTTGAAGATGGTCGGCATTCCCGAGGCGGAACGCCGCGCCGAGGCCTTTCCTCATGAGCTGTCGGGCGGCATGGCCCAGCGCGTGATGATCGCCATGGCGCTGGCCTGTGTGCCCGAGCTGCTGATCGCCGATGAACCGACGACGGCCCTGGATGTGACGATCCAGGCGCAGATCCTTGACCTGGTGCTGGAGATGCGCAAGGATCTAGGCACCTCCGTGATCCTGATCACGCACGATCTCGGCGTGATTGCCGAGATGGCCGAACGGGTGGCGGTCATGTATGCGGGCGAGATCGTCGAGCAGGCTGAGTCGATTGAGCTGTTTGATAATCCGCTGCATCCTTATACCCAGGGCTTGATCGGCTCGATTCCGATCCTGGGAAAGATCAAGGAACGGTTGGACGTGATCCCTGGCAGTGTTCCCAATCTCGTTGATCCGAAGCCGGGGTGCCGCTTTGCGCCGCGCTGCGCGGCGCGCGTGAAATACGGGCTGGAGATCTGCGGGGAAACGGATCCGCAATTGATCGAAGTCAAACCCGGACACGTGGTCCGTTGCTGGCTCTACCAAAACGCGGAGGGCCATCGGGCGCCGCTGAAGGCGCGCTGATGGCGTCACGGAGAATTCCATGAGTGAAAATTCTTTCAGCTCGGATTTGATCCAGGTTAAGTCGCTAAAAAAATATTTTCCGGTGCGGGCCGGCGTGATGCAACGCGTGGTGGCAAATGTGCAGGCTGTCGATGATGTCAGTTTCGTAATCAGGAACGGCGAGACGCTTGGCATGGTGGGCGAATCCGGCTGCGGCAAAACAACCGTGGGCCGCACGATGCTGCGGCTGATCGAACCGACGGCCGGCTCCGTGATCTACGATGGAAAAGATATATTCAAGCTCAGATCCAGTGAAATGAAGCCCATTCGCCGCGACATGCAGATCATCTTCCAGGACCCGTATGCTTCCCTGGATCCGCGCGTGCCGATCGGCGAATCGGTGATGGAGGGCCTGCATATTCACCATATCGGCACGCCCAAAGAGCGCGTCGAAAACATGCTGGATACCCTCAAGCGGGTCGGATTGGAAGAATATCACTCCCGCCGCTTTCCTCACGAGTTCTCCGGCGGTCAGCGTCAGCGGATCGGGATTGCGCGCGCCCTGGCCCTGCGGCCCAAGTTCATTGTGTGTGATGAGCCGGTCTCCGCGCTGGATGTTTCCATCCAATCGCAGGTGCTGAATATCTTGAAAGACCTGCAAAAGGAATTCGGCCTGACGTATCTTTTCATTGCGCATAATCTGAGCGTGGTGGAACATATCTCAGACCGCGTGGCAGTGATGTACCTGGGTAAGATGGTCGAACTGGCCGACCGCGATGAGCTGTATCATGACCCGGAGCATCCCTACACCCAGGCGCTCATGTCGGCGATCCCTGTCCCGGACCCGAAGATGAAACGCAGCAGGCTGATCCTCAAGGGCGATGTGCCCAGCCCGCTTCATCCTCCGAGCGGATGCCGCTTCCACCCGCGCTGTCCGATCGCGGAGGCGATCTGCTCTGAACGGGAGCCCGAGTTCCGCGAGACCAAACCGAACCATTGGGTGGCCTGCTGGCTGGTCAAATAGATCTCCGGGGATGAGATGAAATACGGAGTTCTGCTTGTCGATGACCAGCGCGATATCCTGCGCCTCCTGCATTCCACGCTGGACACGTTGAATAATACCGATCTTCAGATTTTCGAGACGCCGTCCGGGGAGGAAGCGCTGCTCGAAGCGAGCCGCCAGCGGATCGATCTGCTGGTGTCTGACTATAAATTGCCCGGGATGAGCGGAATCGAGTTAATGCATAAGGTGCGGGCGCGGCACCCCGAAGTAAAGGTGATATTGATCTCCGGGATGACGGATCGCAAGGCCCGCGATGAAATGTTAAATGCGGGTGCGGTGGCTCTGTTCGACAAGCCGATCCCGCTGGCGGATTTTCTCGATGCGGTGGAGCGCAACCTGGGGCTGGTGCGCACGATCTTTCCCCCCGAAACGAGTCCCAAGGAGGAAGCCAGACGCGCCCGGGTCTCCGACCTGCTGGCGAACTTCCGCCAGGATATCGACGCCCACGCCGTGTTTCTTTTGAATGAACGCGGCATGGTCCTGGCGCGTGCCGGGGCCTTGTATGACAGCAGCTTGGAAGTCTCGCTGCTTTCGGCTTTGATCGCCATTTTCAATGCGGGATTGAAGATCGCCAAAATTAATCACCAGGAGACGCTGGACCAATATTTCGTTTTCGGCAACGGGGACGAGGACCTGCTGCTGATTCCCGTTACGAGCGCCTATGCCTTGTTGTTGGCGGGCGAGAAATTGACCAAACGCGAAAGCGTCCTGGATACCATGCAGGCCCTGCTGGCGCTCCGTGACGAGGTGGAACGATCCCTGCGTTCGATGGGTGTCACCGCCGAATTGAAGCAGCCGCCCGCGCCGCCTCCGGTCAAGAAAAAAGGCAGGACCGGCGAACCGCTGCCGTCGGCACCGCCTTCTCCCGAAATGGAGGCCCTGCTTAAAGAGGCCGCTCAAAAGAAGATCAAACAACAGGAGATGGATGAATTCTGGAACAAGGCCGCGGAACAACACGCAAAAAAGTCCAGCAATCCCGAGGTCATTTCTTATGAAGAGGCCCGCCGGATGGGACTAACGCCCGACACCAAAAAATAATGTGATACAATTCGCCGCGCTTTTCATTGGGGCGTGGTGCAAGGGCAGCACACCAGCCTTTGGAGCTGTGGATCTTGGTTCGAATCCAGGCGCCCCAGTCTTGTCATCCAACCCGCGCAGGCGGGAATTTTTCTCTAAGCGCTCAAACCATGAGTGGACACAGGCCTTGCGCGCGCAGGCCTGTGTTGCTTTCAGGAGCATGATATGAAGGTTACCGCTGTTCTACTGGCCGCCGGTCAAGGCACCCGCATGAAATCCGATCTGCCCAAAATGCTTCATCCGCTGTGCGGCAAGCCGATGTTGTTCCATTCTCTCGCGGCGGTGAGGGGGGCCAGCAGTGAGCCGCCGGTCGTGATCGTCGGCGCGGAAGCAGACCCGATACGCCGGTCGGTTTCCGGGGATGTCCGATTTGCAGTTCAAGACCGGCAGCTTGGCACCGGCCATGCCCTCCTGCAGGCCGAGTCCTTGCTGAAGGGCCGGACGGATTACGTGCTGGTGACCTATGGCGATATGCCGCTGCTTCAGGCCTCGACGCTGGCGCACCTCATTGAAACCCAAAAATCAAGCCGGGGGCCGCTGACGATGCTGACCGTGCTGGCCGATGACCCGCGCGGTTTTGGCCGCGTGCTGCGCAATGCGGATGGGACCGTCGCCGCGATCGTGGAGGAATCCGCCGCCACGGCGGAACAATTGCAGGTCAGGGAATTGAACGTCGGCGCATACTGTTTCAAGGCGGATTGGTTGTGGGATGCCTTGCATCGAATCAAGGTCTCACCGCAGGGTGAATATTATCTGACGGATACGGCCGGGCTGGCGGCCGGGGAGGGTCTTCCGATCCAGGCCGTGGTATGCGCCGATCCGCTTGAGACGATCGGGATCAACACGCGCGTGCATTTGGCCGAGGCCGAGGCCGTGATGCGGGCGCGCATCAACCGTGAACATATGTTGAACGGCGTGACGATCATGAATCCGGACACGACCTATATCGAGACCGATGTCAGGATCGGAAAGGATACCCTCATCCTGCCCAATACCTATGTGCTGGGAGGGACCGTGATCGGCGCACGGAACCGGATCGGCCCCAATTCGCACATCCGCGATTCACAGATTGGAAATGATTGCCAGATCCTGATGTCCGTGGTGGAGGGGGCGGTCATCGAAGATCATGTCGATATCGGCCCCTTCGCCCGCCTGCGGACGGGTGCGCATTTGGGGCAACACGTCCACATGGGCAACTTCGGCGAGGTGAAGGACTCGCACCTGGGGGCAGGCGTCAAGATGGGGCATTTCTCGTACATCGGCAATGCAACCATCGGCCCCAACACGAACATTGGCGCCGGGACGATCACCTGCAACTTTGACGGCCTGAACAAGAATCCGACCGAGATCGGCGAAGATGTTTTCCTCGGCTCCGATTCGATGCTGGTCGCGCCGTTGAAGATCGGGGACCGGGCCCGGACCGGCGCCGGCGCGGTCGTCACGAAAGATGTCCCCCCCGACATGCTGGCCGTCGGAATGCCGGCGCGGGCGATCAAAAAGCTGGATACCAGAACGCCAAAGGCAAAGGATAAGAAGTAAAACGCCAAGGGCGAAGCGAAGAATTATGGTCACGCTAACCAAAGAAGAAAAACAATCCCTGATCGACCTTGCCAATGAAGCGCGGCGGCGCGCCTATGCGCCTTATTCCAATTACGCAGTGGGGGCCGCCTTGCGGACGAAGACCGGGCGCTTGTTCACCGGCGTCAACGTGGAGAACGCCGCGTATCCGGCCACGATCTGTGCGGAACGCGTGGCGGTCTTCAAGGCGGTCTCGGAGGGCGAACGCGGATTCGAGGTCATTGCCGTCGTCACCGATAATGGCGGGTCGCCGTGCGGTTCGTGCCGGCAGGTGCTGGCTGAATTTGGGCTGGATATGATCGTTTTGATTGCGGACGGTCAGGGCCGGCTGATCAAACAAACCACGGTGAAAGAGCTGCTGCCCGAAGCCTTTACACCGGATCACCTGCCGCGCTAATTCGAGCAGCGGGTCCCAAACATCATGCCCCGGCTTGAGCATTCTGTTCGCGTGGAAGCGGTGGTGCTGCGCCATTCCGATTACGGCGAAGCCGACCGCATCCTGACGCTCTACACCCGTCAACTCGGAAAAACGCGCGCCATCGTCAAGGGCGCGCGCAAGCTCACCTCGCGCAAGGCGGGCCACCTCGAACCATTCACCCACGTCAAACTTCAACTGGCGGCGGGCCGCGATCTGTTCATCGTCTCACAGGCGGACACGGTGGATGCGTATCTGCCTCTGCGTGAGGATCTGCTGCTGACGGGTCACGCCTCCTATGTGATCGAGCTGCTGGATCGTTTTACTTACGAGGACAGGCTGGAGCACCCGGCCCTGTTCCGCTTGTTGACCGAGACCCTGGCGCGTCTCGCCTCTGGATCGGATGTCTGGCTGGCGGTCCGTTACTATGAGATGCGCCTGCTCGATGAGCTCGGATTCCGGCCGCGGCTCTTCGAGTGTGCCAACTGCGGACGCGAGATTCAAGCCGAAGATCAATTCTTCTCGTTCAGCGCGGGCGGGGTGATCTGTCCGAGCTGCGGAAACGGACTGCCCCACCTTTCCAGGATCTCCGTGGAGACGCTCAAGTACCTGCGCCACTTCCAGCGCTCCAGCTTCCGCGAGGCCTCGCGGGCGCGTCCCAGCCTCGAGGTCCAGGAACAGGGCGAGACTTTGATGCACCGTTACTTCACTTACCTGCTTGAGCGCGAGTTGAACTCGCCAGGCTTTCTGAAACAGGTGCAGTAGAGGCAATAGGAAAAAATCTGGTCTTTAAATTTAGAAGGGGCCTTTCCAAAAGATGGTAGCTCAGACTGGAAATTACGATCGTCAATATCAAAGCGCACCAAAAGACCTCGGCCGAGCTAAGGGGATAGGGCAGGGCGCGTTTCTTGAATATCGAGACCACAATTGCCAGGGCAAACAAGTGATAAACATACAGGCCGTAGGAGATCTTTCCAAGGTAGCGGAGGACACTGCCGTTCAGATCGCTGTTGAATAATTTCGTCCTAACAACGCACACGATCAGAACGGCGAATAGATAATTCAGAAGGCTGTAGCCCCAGACTTCCTTGTAGGCGCCTGCCAGCGGCCATTTATATCCAAGGCTGGCGAGCACATAGTGACCGGTCACCAGCTGATCGGCCATGAGCCCGGCCGCGGGAGTGATGATCAACAATCCCAGAAGCTGGAGCCGCGGCTGCGGGATCTCAAAGCGTGAAATAAATGCGCCCAATCCAAACGCATCGAGATGGGAAAAGGGCAGCACGTAGGTGGCCAGCTGGGGATTGCCCAATAGGAATGGGAAGAGATGATGGCGGTAAATGAGGGTGGTCAGCAGGCGGAAGGATGGTCCCAGTCCGATCGAAACAAGGCAAAGCCTTTTGAAATATTTATTCGGTACGAGAAAGATCAGCAACGGCCAGATCAAATAAAATTGCTCTTCGACGGAAAGTGACCACAAATGCCCGAACACCCAGGACGTCTGATAGCCCGAACTTGCAAAAAAGAAGTCGTAGACATAGAAGACCGCAAACCAGATATTTCGGGCAAATTCCCGGCTGAAATTCTTTACAAACGGGCCGAAACTGACATTGGGGATTGCGAAGAACAGGAGCGTCAGGCTCAACAGGTAGAAATAATATAAGGGCAAGATGCGCAGTGCCCGCCTCCCATAAAACTTTGAAAAGAACTCCCGGCCGGGCAGTGAATCTTTCATGCGCAGCAATATATCCGTGATAAGAAAGCCTGAGAGTACAAAGAACAGGTTGACGCCGACCCACCCGGACATAAGGCCGCCAGTGTGAAAGGCAAAGACACCCAGAAATGCCAGCGCTCGTAAGCCATCCAATCCGATGATCATGTGTCCTCCATAGTTTTCAGCCAGGGATCCGGCCGGGAACCGTTGTCGGCCCCGCTCACTTCATCCGTTTTCCCCAATTCAATACGAACAACCACGCCGCGAGCACCACGACCGGCTTGAAGACGCGCCAGAAGAACTTCTGGAACCAGGCCCAGTGCATATGATACAGAATCTGGGTGATGCCGGCGCGGATGGTCAGTGCCCGCCCAAGCGGGCTGAGCAGGATCCGTTTTCGATAGTCGCGGAATGAAAGATCGTTTCCGGCAAATGCATCTCGAATTGCTTTTGCGGCGATCACCCCATACCCCAATGCGATGCTGATCCCTTCGCCGAAAATCCCATCTGCGCCTGCCGCGTCGCCGACCAGGATCACACGCGGCACACTGATTGGATGGAACGGGCTGAACCACCGAATGGGATGCCCTTTGAGTTCGTATTGATTCAAGTCAAAACCGTGACGCGCCATCTCTTCGGCCAGGGGCTCTTTCAAGGGCGGACGCTCCCGGTAGGCCAGAATATTCGTGTCGTAGATCCCCCAGCATCGCATCGGCCGACCGTTGATCTGCGTGGGAAAGTCCCAGGTGTAGCCCGCGATGCCGGATGGAACGGGAAGGAAATCAAAATAAGCCCCCTGCCTGCCTGCCCCCGGTCCGTCGTGGGAGGTGGCGGAGATGCCCACAGGGTGCCGGGGACCGGATGGGCCGGGAGTGATCACTTCCAGCGCGCGGGCGGTGTGGATGGGTTCGTTTGGCAAAATGCATCGCCGTGTGATGCCGTTCGAGCCATCCGCGCCGACAACGATCTGCGCGCTGAAATTTCCCGCCTCGGTTTCGACCGTCACGCCATCCTCATGGACCCGAACGTTCTTTACAGCCACCTCTTCCCGAATCTGTATTCCCTTATCTTTTGCTTTTTGAGCAAGCCACGCATCGAACTCGTTGCGGCGGATGATCCGCAGAGCCGGTGCATCCGGCAGTGAGATCTTCAGACCCCGGCCCGCGAAATCCAGATGCGCCTCCGAGGCGTCCACGTGGGGAACTTCGCTCAGATCGAGATGCAGTCGTCCAAGAATGACCTCGGCATCGGCAGTCAATCCGCCCGCGCAGAGTTTCGGACGCGGATGATGCGCCTTTTCGAGGATCAGGATCCGCTCTGCCAGGTGCGGGGCGATCTGCACGAGATGCAGGGCGGTCGAAAGTCCTGCGGGTCCGCCGCCGATGATCAGAACATCGTGCTGCGGCACGGCCTGTTTCAACATAGAGGCATATTAAATCATAGAACCGGACAGATTGCTGCGCAATTTCCAACGACATTGCCAGGCGAATTTTACAGAGTTTTTACACTATCCCGCATCGGCCTTTACATCCCGCCGCTATACTCCCGCCTGAAACCACAAATCCGAAAGGAGCAAAATGAAGGCATTCAGATTGATATCCACTATTTCAAGGAAGGGCCTGCTGCTTGCATCAGGAGCGCTGGTTGCCCTCGGTTCGATCGTGACAGCCCCGACCAGTGTTGCTTTGGCCGCGCCGGCGGCACCGCCGTCGAACGCCGCGCTGACCCGGGCTTTTCAGCATGACCAGAATTGGTCGGATCTGCAACAGACCAGCCTGGGTGAGACCGGCGATATCGTGCAGCAGTTCCAGAATCTGATCACGGAAGCCCAGTCAGGGGGGATCGAGACAACCGCAATTTCAACGGCGCTGGCGACGTTCCAATCGCAGATAAGCACCGCCGAGTCGTCTCACACGACTGCGGCAGGGGTGATCTCTGCGGCCAACGGCTTTGATAGCAGCGACGGGGTGACCGATCCGGTCGCTGCTGCGCAGACCGTTCACGATGCCACTCAGGCTCTGACCGATGCACATGTCATCCTGGTGCAATCCACCCGGGATCTGTTGGCCGCCCTCAGGGCCTGGGAGAAGTCCAACCAGCTTCTTACGCAGATCGAAGCTCTGCAAATTGCGTATGCCGACGAACAGGCCTGGCTGGGCGCACAGCAGCATAACCTCACCAAAGCCGACACGGCGGTTACGAACGTTCAGAACCTGATCAGCGTGGCGCAGTCGAACGGCCTGAACCCGGCCGGTCTTTCCACCGCCTTGACGCTCTTCCAATCCCAATTGGCTGCCGCTCAAACCTCGGATGGCGCCGCGGCGAATCTGCTCTCGGTTCATGCCGGCTTCGACAACAGCGGAAATGTCACGAGCGCCCCGGCGGCCCTGCTCACCGTAAATGAAAGCCGCCAATCCCTGCTGGCGGCGCACAACGTGCTGGTGCAATCGTCCAACAACTTGATGCGCGCACTAACTCTGTGGCGCGCCCAGAATCACGTAAGCTCTTCATCGCCGGCATACTCTGCCTATGCCCAGGCTTATGGGTCCGTGAAGGATCTCCATGATTCCGTGTCTGTGGAAAACGGGGCGCACCTCTACGGCCTCGATATCCGCCTGGCCAATTTACTGCGAGCCTTGCTGAAAGAAGCATAGAAGATCTGCGTGTGGATCGTGAAGCCCGGCCCCCAAGGGCCGGGCTTCACGTGGTTTGGGACCTGCGGGGCCTTTGCCAAAAATGGGATCGGCCCTGTAATCTTCTCAACGCAGGACCGGCCCGTGGTGCGGGGGTTTTCGCGGCATCTGACCGGCCGGGGTGGATTGATCCCCCGGGGGATCATGATGAATTGCCTTTCGAGCAGCTCGGCAGGCAGGGCGGGATCTGAAGGAAGGAACTGCCAGGGGGCAAGGCATTACGTTCTCGCAGCCCACCTGACCGAATGGTCGCTGGGCCGAGAGTGTCCTTTTGGCCCCCTTTGATTTTGAAGGGAATTTCTGGCGCGCTGCCCCATTCGGGGCACGCGCTTCATTATCGTATGACCCTGGCCTTCAGGGGAAAGTTGCGCCCAGCCAACCGCTCCGGCCGGCGAAATGAACCGGGCCCCGGGTGGAGCTCGAAACCTGTTTTCCGGGTGGGGTTTTTTGTCGCAGCAGCTTATCAATGAACAAAAAAAGGGCCGTGAGTCCAGACCCGAGGCGGGCCGGCGCGGTCGATTGTTGAAAGTCATACGGTATAATCCTCTCGCTTCAATTACCCTATTCCCTAGTAAACTATACCTATGCCTCTCAACTTCCAACAGGTCATCCTCAAGTTGCAAGAATTCTGGGCGCAGCGCGGCTGCGTGCTCTGGCAGCCCTACTACACTCAGGTCGGCGCCGGGACGATGAACCCTGCCACCTTCTTACGCGTGCTCGGACCCGAGCCGTGGAACGTGGCGTACGTCGAGCCGTCCATCCGCCCCGACGATGGGCGCTACGGCGAGAATCCGAATCGCTTCCAACAGCACTATCAATTCCAGGTCATCCTCAAGCCCGATCCCGGCAATCCGCAGGAGATCTACCTCGAATCGCTCAAAGCCATCGGCGTCGACCCGCGCAGGCACGACATCCGATTTGTGGAAGATAACTGGGAACAGCCCGCCATCTCTGCCTGGGGACTCGGTTGGGAGGTTTGGCTCGACGGGCAGGAGATCACGCAGTTCACGTATTTCCAACAGGTGGGCGGCGTGCCGCTCGATCCGGTGGCGGTCGAAATCACCTACGGCCTCGAACGCATTTTGATCGGCCTGCACAATGTCAAAGCCGCCTGGGATTTGCCGTGGAATGACGGCATCACGTACGGCGAAGTCCGCAGGCAGGAAGAGTTCGAGCACAGCCAATACTATTTCGAGGTCGCCGACGTGCAGGCCATGCGTGAACTCTTCGAACGCTTCGAACACGAGGCCGAGGCCTGCCTGGCGCAGGGGCTGGTCGTCCCCGCCCACGATTACGTTCTCAAGTGCTCGCACACCTTCAACGTCCTCGATGCGCGCGGCGCGGTCGGTGTCACGGAACGTCAGGCCTTCTTCCGTCGCATGCGCGAGCTTGCAAGACGCGTTGCCGATGCCTATCTTGATCAGCGCAGGCAGCTGGAATATCCCCTGCTCCGGGAATCGGCAATGGAGGTCCGCCAAAGCTCTGTCCCGCTCACGACCTCCCAATCACGTTTCCCGAATCTTGATTCCCCGCTGCCGTTCCTCCTTGAGATCGGCGCCGAGGAACTTCCGGCCGGGGATGTGGACGCGGCAGGTGCTCAGCTCAGCAAACGGTTTCCTGCTCTGCTCGATGAACTTCATCTGGAGCATGGGGAGGTTCACATCCTGGCAACCCCCCGGCGGCTCGTCGCTTCGGTCGCGAATCTCAGCCCCCGCCAGCCCGACCGCGAAGACCTGGTCAAGGGTCCGCCGGCGGATAAGGCGTTCGATAAGAACGGAATCGCTGCCCCCCCCGCCATCGGCTTCGCCAAAAAGAATGGTGTGGACACGAAGGACCTGCAGATCCGCGAACAGGATGGCGGCAAATATGTCTTTGCGGTGGTCAGACAAAAGGGCCGTGCGACGCCTGAAGTGCTGGCCGAGGCTTTGCCCAAACTTGTTGAGGGCCTCAAGTTTGAAAAGTCCATGAAGTGGAATGCTAGCGGCGTCTCCTTCTCCCGTCCGATCCGCTGGCTGGTGGCTTTGCTTGGGGGGACCATCATCCCGTTTGAATATGCCGGCCTGAGCGCGAGCAACGTGACGCGCGGGCTTCGCCCTCATGATTCACCCGAGATCAGAATCCCTTCTGCGGACGGCTATTTTGAATTGGTTCGTGGATCGGGCATCGTGCTTGATAAGCAGGAGCGCCGGGCCTCCATTGTGGAACAGGTCCAACAAGCCGCGGCATTGGTCGGCGGCGAAGCCCTGCTGGATGACGATCTGCTCTCTGAAGTTGCGAATCTGGTCGAAATGCCGACCGCGGTGATGGGTGAATTCAATCCCGAGTTCCTGCAGTTGCCTCGGGAGGTACTGATCTCGGTGATGAAGAAACACCAACGATATTTTCCTGTTGAGAGAAGTGGCGAATTATTGCCTCATTTTATCGCCATCCGCAACGGCGACGATATTGGGATCGATCTTGTCCGCCAGGGAAACGAGCATGTGCTTGGTGCGCGCTTTGCGGATGCCAACTTCTTCGTTCGCGAGGATTTGAAACACAAGCTGGAAGAATTTCGCCTGAAACTTTCCGATCTGATCTTCCAGACCAAACTTGGCTCGATGCTGGACAAATCCGAACGCATTGTGAAGTTAACAGATCAACTTGCATCGATGCTGGGTTTGTCAAATGACGAAACGCAAGATGCAAAACGCGCCGCGTTCTTGATGAAAGCTGACCTCACGACCCAAATGGTCACCGAGATGACCTCGCTGCAGGGCATCATCGGACGCGAGTACGCTCTGCGCTCCGGCGAAAAAGAGGAGGTGGCGGATGCCATCGGCGAACAATATCAATCTGTGCCGAAATCGAAGATCGGTGTTGCGATTGCATTGGCAGATCGAATTGATTCGCTGGTTGGCCTGTTCGCGGCGGGTCTGATCCCGACGGGTGCGAAAGATCCGTTCGGTCTGCGCCGGGCCGCGCTTGGGGTTGTCCAGCCGTTGCTTGAACATGGCATTGCATTTGATCTGCGCCAGGCAGTGGAGCAAGCCGGAAAATTGCAACCCGATTCGGTCAAGGATGCAGTTCCACCCATCGCAGGTCCTATGCGCGCCAACTTTGGTTATGCTGTGATGAGCACTGAAATACAAAATCAAGTATTGGAGTTTGTCGCTGGCCGTTTGTCCGTTGTCTTGAAAGATGCCGGATATAAATATGATGTGGTCGACGCTGTGCTGGCAGAACAAAGTGCCGATCCGGCCGCGTCTGCGGATGCGGTAAAACAATTGCAAAAATGGGTCGAACGCAGGGACTGGAACACAATCCTGCCGGCCTTTGCGCGCTGCGTGAGAATCACTCGTGATCAAGAGCAAACGTTCCGGGTCGATCCAAAGGACTTTGCAGAGAAATCAGAGCAGGCGTTGTTCAAAGCTTTGGAGAAGGCCGAGTCTGCTTCACGTCGGGCAGGAAGCGTGGACGATCTTCTCAATGCCTTCGTTCCGCTGATCCCTTTTGTCGACGAATTCTTCGATAAAGTCCTGGTCATGGCCGAGGCCCGGGCATTGAAAGAAAACCGGCTGGGCCTGTTGCAGAGGATCACGGCACTTGCGGGCGGTGTGGCTGATTTTTCCAGGCTCGAGGGTTTCTAAACCGGCTCCAGAATCCCCGGGACGCCACGATGAAAAGCCCTGGCGCTTTCTGTGATTAATGTCATCTTTTCGAGAGGATTAATCCGAGCCTATAATTCTATTGGATTCAATCCATGCCGCCGGGGTCGACCCGGGCAGGGCAGGCCAGAGAAAGGAAACGCGCAATGGCGGAGAAGCAGGAGAATGCCTTTCAACATGCAGAGCAGCTCTTGCGAGCAGGCAGGAAGCTGGAAGCACGTTCGCTGCTGTTCGAATATGTCCGGCAAAACCCGGCCTCTGCGCATGGCTGGTGGTTACTAAGCCTGGCCGTGACAGATGAAGGACAGCAGGTGGATTGTCTGGAACGGGTTGTAAAGCTTGACCCGCAGCATGGCCCGGCGTGCACCCGATTGGAAAAGTTGAAGGAGAAGCTCGCCTCCCGGCCTTCCGCACCGAATCCATTAAAACAAGAGACCGCCGCGGTTAACATCAGTGCGGAAACCCATCCTGCCGCTACAGCATCCAAACAGCTGCATTCGATCCGGCCGGCCTCCAGGCGGGGGGGACCCACTGCGCGGACGGATTGGATTCTGCTCATTGCCTCCTTCCTGATTTTGATGTGCTTTGTGGCAGGTGGATTCGGCTTTGTGGTTGTCACCCAATTGCGACAGCCAACCGCTCCTCGTTTTGATGCCCAGCCGACGGAGGACCTGGCGGCGTATGCTCCGCAAACTCTGCCGCCCACGTGGACAGCTACAATCACCCATACGCCTCCGCCCAGCGCCACATTTATTCCGGCGGAGGACACGGGGTATTCCACGCCTAATCAATTGTTCAAATTAACCGGGCCATCGACCGGCCTGTTCGCTCCCGATTTCACCTTGAAGGATGTCGTCAGCGGAAATCAGGTGAGGATGAGCAATTACAGCGGAGGGCCTGTTCTTCTTTTCTTCTGGGCCACCTGGTGTCCGCATTGTGCGAACGAGATGCCCTCCATGCAGTCGGTCTATGGAGAATACCGAGGCAGAGGTCTGGTGGTATTGGCACTTGATGTGGGGGAAAGCGCGGCCAAAGCGCGCGGTTATCGAAGTGCTCACGGCCTGACCTTCACCGTGCTGAATGACTCGAGTCAGACTGTAGCCACCGAATATCGCGTTACCGGATTCCCCACCCATTTCTTCGTTACCTCCAGGGGACAGATTACTTCCATTGTGGTTGGCGAGATCAACCATGCGGGCCTTGTGTCGAAAGTTCAGTCGCTATTGACCCCGGCTCCCTGAAGGTGGCCGATCAGAATGGCTGTCTCTACGGTTCTCCAAACTTCTCAATGAATTTTTCCCGCCTCATCCAGAACTCGGTTTGCTGCATATCCCGCATCTTCCGATAGCGCGCGCTGACGGGGTTAAAGGTCCACATCATCCACCAGCCATAGAAGTTTTCCCAGAATTCGCCAAATGCCCCCAGGGGGCGCGGATGGGGGAAGATCGTAAAGCCAAGGTGCTGGAAAGATGCGCGTCCGCCGTCCGCCGACCCGCCTGAAACAAACGTTGTGATCCCACCCACGGCCTGGACATCGTTCAACGAGGGCGCCTCCTGGATGTGCTTTGCGATCAACTTCATGGAATGAACAGTCAGACGCTGGAGTCTCAATCCGTAGGAAAGGTCCGGTCCCTGCTCCGGGATGAGGGGCATGCGTTCATTCCAAAAATGGATGAAGAGCGCCCGGGAGCCGGACCGGACCGCCTGATCGGGAAACAGGATATCGTGATCGACCTGACCGATCTGAACCCGCAGGATGCACTCGGGATCCTGTGTGAACGGTTCGACGCCTTCCACCCGACTCAGCCAATCGTCGAAGTTTCGGATGACCAGGCGCAGCAAATTCATCAGCGCTGGATCAACCAGATGCCCGCGACAATTGCCAAGGTGCCTAGCCATTGGCGTTCCGAAACCGGCTCGCGAAAGATCCAGCTGGCGGCGACCATTTGCACGCCAAGGACCGTCAGGCCGGTGGTGAGTGGGAAGGCGATGCTCAGAGGCATGTACTTCAGCATCCAGGTCAGGGTGATGACCGTGACAAAACCAGCCAGGTTGCCGACCACCTGCCAGGTGAGCAGACCGCGCCAGTTCGGGCTCATTGCGGAAACGCGAAAGGCGGCATTCGACAGAACATTGAACCCCAGATTCACAACGATCAGCCAGAAAACCAGCATGGAGGTGTTCTCGATTCTGGGGATCGAGATACCGCTAAAACGGTTGTTAAACATCCTGTGCCTCCTCGAAGTCCATCTTCTGAATCATACAACCCTAAACACCTTTCCCGGATTTGTCAATCCATGGAAGTGCGTCTATAATAATTCTCAAAGACATGTCAACCACCGACGAAATCAAATCCCGTATTGACATCGTCGACCTCGTTTCCGAGGCGGGCGTCAAACTGCGCCGGGCCGGCAGGAACTATACCGGCTTCTGTCCCTTCCATGCCAACAAGCACACGCCCGCCTTCGTCGTCTGGCCGGAGACCGGTACCTGGCGTTGTTTCGGCGAATGCAATGAGGGCGGCGACATCTTCAAGTTCGTGATGAAGAAGGAGGGGATCGATTTCAAGGAGGCGCTCCAGAAACTGGCCGACCGGGCGGGAGTCCGGATCGAATCCTATCAGCGCGAAACACCGATCCAGAAGGAGGCCTACCAACACCTCCGCAATCTGCTGGAGGATGCTATCCTGTTTTATCGAAACCATCTCCTGGCTCACAAGGACGTCCTGGCGTATCTGCACGAGCAGCGCGGCCTGACCGATGCGACCCTCGAGACCTTTGGGCTGGGTTACGCACCTGCGGGTTTCGACAACGCCTTGCGGCATCTCACCCAGCGCGGTTACTCGGAGCAGGATCTGCTCGAGGCGGGCCTGCTTTCCGAGAGCGAAGGCGGCAAGCGCTTTGACCGTTTCCGCCACCGCATCATGATCCCGATCCGCGACGAGAGCGGGCGCATGGCCGGTTTCGGGGCGCGCATCGTCGACCCGAACGATATTCCCAAGTTCCTGAATTCGCCGGAAACGCCGATATTCTCCAAGGGCCATCTGCTCTACGGTCTGGATCGCGCCCGCAAACCGATCCGCAGCGCGGATCAGGCAGTCATTGTGGAAGGCTATCTCGATGTCATCGCGCTGCATCAATCCGGATATGAAAACGTTGTTTCGCCGATGGGGACGGCCCTGACCGAAGAGCAGCTGCGTTTGCTCAAGAAATTCACGCGGCGGATTGTGCTCGCCCTCGATCCGGATACCGCCGGACAAAAAGCTGTCCTGCACGGACTCGATGCCGCGCGCTCGGCGATGGATCGCGAAGGTGAATTCGGCTTCGATGCGCGCGGCCTGCTCCGCAATGAAGCCCGTTTGCAGGCCGATCTACGCGTTGCTTCGATGCCCGACGGCCTGGATCCGGATGAAATTGTGGCGCGCGACCGCGCCCAGTGGCAGGTCCTTATAGAAAAAGCCAAACCGATCGTGACGCACGTCATGGAGACCCTGGCGGCGGGCCGCGATCTGAAGGACCCCAAGGTCAAGAATCAGATCGCGTCGCAGATCCTGCCCTTGATCGAAGACCTGCCCAACGCGCCCGAACGCGATACCTATCGTCAGCAGTTGGCGCGCATGTTGAAGGTCGATGAACGCGCCCTGAGCGGCGCCCCGACCCCCGCTCCGCGCCTGAAGCGGCCCAGGATCGTCCAGCAGAAGAACATTTCAGCGCCGCCGAGCGTTTCGCTGACCATCTCATCGGGTCAAAAGGTCGAAGGGTATATCATCGCTGTTCTGTTTCGTAAGCCCGAACTGCTTTACCGCCTGGACCGCCTCCTGGAACAACACGGCCTGGCGCGTTTGTCGGCGGAGGATTTCGAGTATACTGATTATCAGCTGCTGTTTGGATTGATCCGCGAGGCGGTGGAACAGGATCGAACGGAGCATCGTGATTTTGTGATCGAGTCTCTGCCTGAATCGCTGCGCGGGCTTTCGCGTGAACTGCTCCTGCAAACGGAAGAACTTGATCCGCTCGATGAAAAGATCCTGGAGGAATTATTGCGCGGCGCCATCAAGTTGCGGCGCGTAACGGCCGGGGAAAATCTAAATCAGCTGCGTTTCCTGCAGGAGGATGCCCAGCAGGCCGGCGATCTGCATGCGGCCTCCTATCAGGATCTGGTTTTGAAGCAGGCGCGTCTGCTGCGAGATCTGGATCAGGCTTATCGTCAGATGTCATTGAAGCGCCTACAATAGATACGCAAGCTTTTCGGGACGGGTACCAGGCCGACATGATCGCGAAGAAGACGGTCAACCACAAAAGGAACTTGCAGCCGCGTTTGACCTCCGAAAAGGATGGGGCGCGGAAGCGAGCGCGCCTGAAGGGCATGGCCATGGATGAGCTGCCGGAGGAGACCGCCTTCGAGGGGCTGGAATACGATGAGAACATCCCGCTCGAGCCCGAACCGGACCTGTCCCGGCCCGAGGCGGATCTGCTGGAGGATGTGCTCGACGATAAACGGCCGGAGATCGCCGCGGAACTGTCGGAAGACCCGGTGAGGCTCTATTTACGCGAGATCGGTCAGATCAAACTACTTAATTTCGATGACGAATTCCGGATCGCGACGATCATTGAAGCCATGCGGCTGGTAGGCACCTTCCGCCGTCACCCGGTTCGCAAAGGCGTTTTGCCTGCGCTGCGGATCTATCACAGCCTGCTCACGGAATTGTCTACCGCCTGGAAGCGGTTCGGACAGGATGCCAAGCGCTTCCGGATCGACCTGCCCGATCTGTGCCTGATGCTGGACGAGGCGCAGGAGCTTCGGCGCGGGTCTGAAACGGATGCTCCCTCCTATGCGCGTGCGTTCCTGGCCAATGAGCAATGGAAACGGGATCCGGTTTGGGCGACCATGGTTCGCAAAGCCTACAATGTCTTTTTGTGCTTTTATCTCCTGCCAGATGACTATGCCCTCTGGCTGGGACGTCACATCAAGAATTGCAAGGAGCTGCCGGTCCTGCGGACCCTGTACCGGAATCTGCCGCAGGAGGCGGTGTTGCTGCGCGAACTCGATGCCGTTCAGGTCCGGGCCTTGAACGCGAACCAGGCGCTCATCCGCGCCAACCTGCGCTTGGTGGTCAGCGTGGCAAAGAAATATCTCGGGCGCGGCATCTCCCTGCTCGATCTGATCCAGGAGGGCAATATTGGTCTGATGCGCGCCGTCGGAAAGTTCGACCCGCGGCGCGGTTACAAATTCAGCACGTATGCCACCTGGTGGATCCGCCAGTCCATCAATCGCTCGATCGCCGAACAGGCGCGCACGATCCGCATCCCGGTGCATTTGTTCGAATCCATTTCCAGGATTTTGCGTGCCCAACGCGACCTGACGCAGGAGCTGGGCCATGAACCCACCAACGAGGAGATGGCGCTGGAAATCGGATATTTGTCGGCGGCGGATGTGCAGGCCATTATGCGGGCCCACGCCGAGGAGCAGCCCCTCGAACCCGCCCTGCGGCGCCGGCTGGAATATGCCACGCGCAAGGTGGACCGCGTCCTGCGTTCCGCCGAAGAACCGGTTTCCCTGGAAGGTCCGGTGGGGGACGAAGATTCGAGCCAACTGGGTGATTTTATCGTGGACGAGGACGCTCTGTCTCCCATGGAATCTGCGGCCAGGGAAATGCTGCGTGAGCAGATTCAGCACGCGCTGGAGGGACTTCCCGACCGTGAACGGGAGGTGCTCGAGTTACGTTTCGGCCTGACCGACGGCAAGGATCATACGCTGGAGGAGGTCAGCCGTTATTTCGACGTCACGCGGGAACGCATCCGCCAGATCGAGTCCAAGGCCCTGCGCAAGCTGCGACATCCCTCGCAGAGCAAGCCGTTGGAAGATTATCTGGGATAGTTCTTGCCCCCGGCGGGGCGGAAAGAGGGGCACCTTGGATGAATTGAATATGACCATTGTCCTCCCTTTTTGTGAAACGCGGCACATTGTCTGGCCCTCGAAAAACACTTATGATATACTCTGTTATCAGTGTGACGGTTTACACAACCGGGCATGCGAAGTAAGAATTTCATCGAGGTGTCCATGTTGCTTTCTTACATTGCCATCGCTGTGATGATTGCCGCGGCCACGTTCATCGCGGCGGCTGCGATAGGCTTGGGGGAATTATTTGGGCCGAAGAAAAGAACCAAGGTCAAGGAAGAGCCCTATGAATCCGGAATTGCGCCCATCGGACCGGGGACGCGGCGCATGCCGGTTCGTTTCTATCTGATCGCAGTATTGTTCATTCTCTTTGATATTGAGGTCATCTTCTTCCTGCCATGGGCGGTCGTCTTCCGTCAGCTGGGGGTCTTCGGACTGGTCGAGATGGCCGTGTTTATCGTTATTTTGCTGGTTGGTTACATTTATGCCTGGAAAAAAGGAGCATTAGAATGGGAGTAGAGCAAAAGCTGGGCGAGATGGGTGTGGTGACCACCACGCTCGAATCCGCCGTGAACTGGGCGCGCACCAATGCCATGTGGCCGATGCTGTTCGGGCTGGCGTGCTGCGCGATCGAGATGATGTCGGCCCAGGCCGCGAGTTATGACATGAGCCGTTTCGGCATGGAACTGATGCGGCCAAGCCCGCGTCAGTCGGACCTGATGATCGTCGCCGGACGAGTCTCCCGCAAGATGGCCCCCGTCCTGCGCCGTCTGTATGACCAGATGCCTGAGCCGAAGTGGGTGATTGCGATGGGGGACTGCGCCTCCTGCGGCGGTGTGTTCAATAACTATGCCATTGTGCAGGGCGTCGACGAGGTCGTGCCGGTCGATGTTTATGTGGCGGGCTGCCCGCCGCGCCCGGAAGCCCTGATCCACGGTGTCATCACGCTGTTTGAGAAAGTCAAAGCCGAAAAGTTCAAGGATCTGGCGAAGGCCTAGGAATCAGGAGCGGCCCGTCCGAAGGGCCTTTTGCAAAGCCGCTCCCATGCGAAGCAAGGTATTTCATGGACACTCGACTCGATAAGATCGTAAAGGTATTGCAGGAAAAAGCCGGGGCAAGGTGCGAAGAATTTCACGGGGAGGTGCATGTTTTCATCAATGCGGGACAGGTCGCGGATGCACTGACTTTTCTGCGCGATGAACATCAATTCTCCCTGCTCTCCGCGATGACCGCAGTGGATTATTGGCCGCAGGAAAAACCGCGCTTTCATGTCATCTATCAGCTCACCTCCCTGACCCAGAACCTGTCCATTCAGCTCCGGGTCCCGGTCAACGGGGACCAGCCCCGGGCTCCGACGGTGACGCACGTCTTTGCAGCGGCGAACTGGCGCGAGCGCGAGATCTTCGATATGTTCGGCATCGAATTTGAGGGCCACCCGGACCTGCGCCGCATTCTGATGCCCGACGATTGGAACGGTCATCCGCTTCGCAAGGATTATCCGCTGGGCTATGAAGAGCCGCAGTTCACATTCAACTTTGAAGAGATTGACCTGCGCAAGCCGTACGCCAAGGAATAGTTATGAGCGAATATCAGCTGCAAGAGATCCCGGTTGGCCCGTACAGGCATTTGGTCTCGGAACGCGCGGTTTCGGGCGAAACCATGTTGCTGAACATGGGACCCCAGCATCCATCCACGCATGGGGTGCTGCGCCTCCTGCTTGAATTGGACGGCGAAGTGATCGTGAACTGCATTCCTGACATTGGCTTCCTGCACACGGGCGTGGAGAAGAACATGGAGGCCAAGACGTATCAAAAGGCGGAAGTGATGAGCGACCGCCTGGATTACATGAATAACCTGGGGAACAACCTGGCCTATGTGATGGCGGTTGAAAAGCTGATCGATGTCGACGTGCCGCCGCGGGCACAGGCCCTGCGCGTGATCCTGACCGAACTTCAACGCATCGCTTCGCACCTGGTCTGGCTCGGCACATCGGCGCTCGACCTTGCGGCGATGTCCGTCTTTTTGTACTGCTTCCGCGAGCGCGAGATCATTCTCGATATCTTTGAGATGGTTTCGGGCCAGCGCATGATGACCACGTATTTTCGTCCCGGCGGGATCTGGCGCGATGTGCCGGTCGAGTTCGAGGCCGCGGTCAGGAATTTCATCAAGTTATTTCCGAAGCGCATTGATGAATACGAAGCCCTGCTGACAAATAATCCGATCTTTCTGGACCGCGTGGCGGCCATCGGCAGATTGAGCGCGCAGGATGCCCTGTCCTACGGCGTCACGGGTCCGAACCTGCGTGCGTCCGGCGTGGACTGGGATTTACGCAAGGCGCGTCCCTACATGGGATATGAGCAGTATGAATTCAACGTGCCAACGAACGCGCGCGGAGACGTGTTCGCGCGGTATTTGGTGCGCGTCCAGGAAATGCGCGAATCGCTTAAGATCGTGGAGCAGGCTTTAAATAAACTGCCGCTGGGTCCCGTTCACAGCGCGAATCGCAAGTTCGTCCCGCCGCCGCGTTCGGAGATCGGCACGAGCATGGAAGCGCTGATCCATCACTTCAAGTTGTGGACGGAGGGGTTTCCCGCGCCCAGAGCGTCCATCTACAGCGCCGTGGAAAGCCCGCGCGGTGAACTCGGCGTTTATCTTGAAGGCGATGGCGGCCCAAAGCCGTATCGAATCCATTGGCGCACACCCTCCTATGAAAACCTGGAGGTTCTGCCCCTGATCTCGAAAGGTCATCTTGTGGCAGACCTGGTCGCCATCATTGGTTCCATTGACATCGTCCTGGGAGACATTGACCGATGAGTCTTGCACAAGAACATCCAAAGGAAGTCAAACAGATATTGGCGAAGTACCCGCCCGAGCACAAGCGTTCGGCGGTGATGCCGCTGTTATATCTGGCACAGCGCGCAGAAGGGTATATCACCAAGCAGGCCATGCAGGATATCGCAGACACCCTGGAGATCAGCGTGACCGACGTCGGTGCCATTGTTGGTTTCTATACCTTGTATCATGATAAGAAGGAAGGCAAGTATCGGATGCAGGTCTGCACCGATCTGCCTTGCGCGCTGCGGGGCGCCGATCAATTCATGGAATCGTTGTGCGCCAATTTGGGGATCAAAGTCGGCGAAACGACGGCAGACGGCCTGCTCACCCTGGAGGCCGTCACCTGTCTGGCGGGCTGCGATCGGGCGCCCATGTTCCAGATCCAAAGCCGGGCAGGACTGAAGTATTACGAAGATATGACGGTGGACAAGACCATGGAACTTGTCGAAGCGCTCAAGAACGCCGGCCAGGAGGCGGAATAATGTCCCACATCCTCCTGCGCCATCGCGACATTCCTGAGATCAGCAGCCTGAACGTCTACAGAAAGAACGGAGGCTTCGAGGCCTTCAAAAAAGCCGTGACGAAGATGAAGCCCGGTCAGGTCACCGACCTGGTCAAGGCTTCGGGCCTGCGCGGGCGCGGCGGCGCCGGATTCCCCACCGGCGTGAAGTGGTCGTTCATTGATAACAAGGTCTGGCCGCACTATGTGGTTGCCAACGCCGATGAGTCCGAGCCGGGCACGTTCAAGGACCGCGAGATCATGGAAAGCAACCCGTTCCAGTTCCTGGAAGGTGTGGCGATTGCCTCCTATGCGGTCGGCGCCAATACCGCGTACGTTTATCTGCGGGGCGAGTTCTGGCAGGCCGCGCAATTTCTGGATGAAAAGATCGCGGAGCTGGAAAAGGCCGGCCTCCTCGGCGGGAGACTTTTCGGCACCAATTATTCCCTCCGCATCCACACCCACCTCGGCGCGGGCGCCTACATCTGCGGCGAAGAAACCGCCATGCTCGAATCCATCGAAGGCAAGCGCGGCCAGCCGCGCATCCGTCCGCCGTTCCCCGCCGTGTGTGGCTTGTACGGCAAGCCGACCGTCGTCAACAACGTGGAGACGCTCACCAATCTGCCCATGATCCTTGCCAACGGTGCAGATTGGTATAAATCCCTCGGCACGCCCGACAGCGCGGGCGTCAAGGTCTTTTCACTTTCGGGCCGGGTCCGCAAACCCGGAAACTATGAACTGCCGTTTGGGACGACGTTCCGCCAATTGATCTACGATCATGGCGGCGGCGTTCAGGACGGACGACCTGTCAAGGCCATCATGCCGGCGGGCGCCTCTTCTTCATTCATTGTTGCCAATGATCAGGTCCTCGATACGAAAATGGATTATGCCAGCGTGCGCACGCTTGGCGCAGACCTTGGATCGGCCTCGGTCATCGTGATCGACGATACCGTCCCGCTGGATTGGGTCATCCATAAGACCATTCATTTCTTCAAACATGAATCCTGCGGCAAATGCACGCCCTGCCGCGAAGGCACTTATTGGATGATGCATTTGATCGACCGGATCCCCCAGAGCGGATATTTGAAGGCGGATGTGGATTTGCTCCTCAACGTCGCCACTCAGATGCAGAACAAATGTCTTTGCCCGCTGGGTGAGTTTTCCACGATGGCGGTGGTGACAGGCATCGAAAGATTTCCGCAGGATTTCAGAAAGGCGTAATTCGGCATTCGATAATCGAATATCGGCTTTATCGGAGACTTATGACAAAACAAGTCACGCTTACGATTGATGGAAGACAGGTAACGGTTCCCGAGGGGATGCTGGTGGTGGACGCCGCCAAGCTGGCGGGAATTGACGTCCCCGTCTTTTGCTACCACCCCAAGATGGAACCGGTCGGCATGTGCCGGATGTGCCTGGTCGAGATCGGTCGTCCGCTGATGGACCGCAACACGGGCAAGGCGGTCCTGGATGAAAAAGGCGCACCGAAACTCCAATTCCTGCCCAAGCTGGAAACAGCCTGCACGAATCCGGTCTCGGACGGCATGGTGGTCCTCACTGAATCTGAAAAAGCCAAAGCCGGACAGAAGAGCACCGTTGAATTCCTGCTGACATCGCATCCGCTCGACTGCCCGATCTGCGATAAAGGCGGCGAGTGCCCGCTTCAGAACCTGACCATGGCGCACGGTCCGGGCAGGAGCCGGTTCCTGTACGATGAGAAGATGCATCTTGCCAAGAATGTTCCGCTGGGCGAATTGATCTACCTCGATCAGGAACGCTGCATTCAGTGCGCACGCTGCATTCGCTTTCAAGATGAAGTGGCGGGCGACGCGGTGCTGGGCTTCGATGAGCGCGCTCGTTCGACAAAGATCATCTCTTTATCGGACCCGGAATTTGATTCCGTTTTCTCAGGGAACACCACTGACATTTGTCCGGTGGGCGCGCTGACCACCTCTGATTTCCGCTTCGGTGCGCGCCCGTGGGAACTGGATGCTTCCGCTTCGATCTGCTCGCAGTGCCCCGTTGGATGCAACATCACGTTCAATACGCGGCGTGAAGCAAAGACCGATGGCCGGGTGGTGATCAAGCGGGTCATGCCGCGCCAGAATGAACAGGTCAACGAAACCTGGATCTGCGACAAGGGCCGCTTTGCTTTCCATTACGTGGAAAGCAAGGACCGCCTGAACAGGCCGCTCCTCCGCAAGGACGGCAAGCTGACGCGGGCCTCCTGGGAGGCCGCGACCAAGTCGGCGGGCGGAGCCTTTGCCAAGGCCGGTAAGAACCTGGTGGTGCTCGCTTCCGGCCGCTTATCCAATGAGGATTTGTTCAACTTGAAGGCGCTGGCCGATCAGGTGGGCGGCAGGGCCGTGTTGTATTCCAACATGGGCGGCGGCAATTTGACATCGCTGGTGGGTGCCGGTCAAGGCACCAACCTCGGAGAAATGGGCAGAGGCTCAACGATCGTTGTCGCGGCCTCCGACCTGTATGAAGAGGCGCCCCTCTGGTATCTGCGCGTCAAACAGGCCGCCGGGCGGGGTGCCACGCTGATCGTGGCCAACCCGCGCGCCACCAAACTCGAACGCTATGCGAACTACGTGATCCGGTATTCGTACGGGGATGAGGTAAAGACCATTCAGGACCTGACCAAGAAAAGCAGGATCGGCGATGCGTTCGTCAAAGCCGAAAATGCGATCATTTTGTTTGGCAGTGAGGGCCTGGGCCTGGAAGGCTCAACGGCGCTAGCCACCGTTTGTGCCCGCGCCCTGCATGACACCAAACACGTTGGGAAGCCGAACAATGGTTTGATCGGTGTGTGGCAGAGGGCGAACGACGAGGGCGCGTGGGAAATCGGATTCCATCCCGAGGAGAACCTGCAAGCCGTCTTCGACCGGGCGGCCGCAGTCTATATTGCGGGCGCGGATCCCTTCGGCGATGGCCTGTTGAAGATCAAGAACGCAAGGCGCAAGCCGTTCATCGTGGTGCAGGATCTTTTTGAGACCGAGACTGCAAAAAACGCAGATGTGGTGTTGCCCGCCCAGGCCTATACCGAGCGCGATGGCACGTTCACATCCGGCGAGCGGCGCGTGCAGCGCTTCTATCCTGCCGTCCCCGCCCTGGAGGGGACCAAGCCGGATTTTGTGATCACCTCGCAGGTTGCAAAACAAATGGGCGTGATCCTGGAAGGCACCTCGGCCGCGGTGGTGTTCGAGATCATGGCGGAAGATCACCCCTCGTTCGCAGGTTTGGATTACGCTGCTTTGGCGGAAGTCAAATCGCAGTGGCCGATCGTCGGGCGCGGCGACCTTTATTACGGGGGCACGACCTATGAGAACAAACAGGGGTTGGGCGCGCCCCTGTCGAACGCCGCGCAGCGTGCAGAAAAGTTCAGCCTGCCTCGGGTCCAGAAAGTTGCGGCGCTTCGGCCCAGGGAAAGGAAACTGCTGGCCGTGCCGATCACGCGGCTGTATGATCGCGGCCTGACCCTGTCGGGCGCGGAATTGCTGGAGGGGCGGATCGGCGAAGCCTTTATCGCCCTGCATCCGGCCGCGGCGGAACGGTTCAAAGTGCGCCCGGGCGAACGCGTCCAGCTGCGGCTCGACGGGGTGAGCGAAGAAGCGCCCCTCAGGATTGACGATTCGATTTCGGCGGGCGTGGTGCTCGTGCCGCGTTCCATGGGGTTGCCGATCCATAAGCCGACCGAGGCGAGCCTGAAATCCATTAAGAAGGCGGCGGGGAGGTAACGATGGAGCTGTGGATCGAATGGATCATCAAGGCCTTCATCCTGTTGTTCGCGATCTTGACGGGCTTTGCTTACCTGACTTTGTATGAACGCCGGGCCTTGGCCCGGATCCAGGTCCGCATCGGACCGAACCGCGCCGGACCCCAGGGCTTGCTGCAGCCGATCGCCGACGCGGTCAAGCTGATCTTTAAGGAGGAGTTCACTCCGGCCCGCGCCGATAAAGTGCTGTTTGTGCTTGCACCCATCATGACGGTGGTGCCGGCGATGATCATCGCGGCGGTCATTCCGATCGGATCCCAGTTCACTCTCCCGTTTGTCGCCCATCCCATCACCCTGTATGTTGCGGATATCAACGTCGGCGTGCTGTATATCACCGCGATCGCCTCGATCGCAGTTTATGGGATCGTGCTGGCGGGCTGGTCGTCGAACAACAAATATGCCATGCTGGGCGGCATGCGCTCTTCGGCGCAGATGATCTCCTATGAACTGGCACTTGGACTTTGTTTTGTGATCGCGATCCTGCTCGGCAATTCGATGAGCCTGCTCGACATCGTGAACGCCCAGCGGAACTTGTGGTTCGTGGTTCTCCAGCCGGTCGGCGCGGCGATCTTCCTGGTGACCGCCCTGGCGGAGGTCAACCGCGCACCCTTCGACATGCCCGAGGCCGAACAGGAGCTGACGGCGGGTTATCATGCCGAATATTCCGGAATGAAGTTCGCCCTGTTCTTCATGGCCGAGTATTCCAAGATGATCATCGTCAGCATGATCGCGGCCACGCTCTATTTCGGCGGCTTCCGCGAGTTCTGGTTTTTGCAGGGCACGATCTTCAGCGTGGATCATTTCTGGTGGCTCGGACCGATCTACCTTCTGATCAAGGTGGTCCTGCTGTTGTTCGTCATGATATGGGTGCGGGCGACCCTGCCCCGCATCCGCTATGACCGCCTGATGGCCCTGGGCTGGAAGGTGCTGCTGCCGCTCTCGCTGGTGATCGCGTTCCTGACCGCGGTGGGGATTGTTCTGGCTCAACAATTCGGCCCGGTCTACATCTGGTTCATCCCGATCTCCTCCATCCTCGCAGGTCTGGTCACGGCATTATTGGTGAATCTTTCGTTGAGAAGGAAGGTGGCTCGTGCTTAGAGAATTAACGCGTGGTCTCGCCACCACGTTCAAGTCCATGTTTGAACGGCCGGTGACGATCCAGTATCCGGAGGAGAAGCGGCCCGTCCGTCCGCGCTTTCGCGGACGCCATGTGCTGAAGCGCTACGATAACGGCCTGGAGAAATGTATTGGATGCGCCCTGTGCGCGGCGGCCTGTCCGTCGGATGCGATCTTTGTGGAAGCTTCCGAGAACACCGACGAGAAGCGTTTCTCGCCCGGAGACCGTTATGCGTCCACCTATGAGATCAACATGCTGCGCTGCATTTATTGCGGCTTTTGCGAGGATGCCTGCCCGACCGAGGCGATCGTCCTCGGCGACAATTATGAGCTGACCTTCCTGGACCGCCGGGATGCCATCTATGATAAGGACATGCTGCTGGAAGGCGCGCCGGAGGGCCAACCGACCACGCCGCAGAAGACCACGCCCGGCGAATTCACCCGCTCGGTGCCTCCCATGAAGGATCCGCAGGACTAGCCATGAATGCTGAATTGCTTGCCTTTATCATTCTTGCGATCATCGCCATTGCCGCGGCTTTGGGAATGTTGTTCAGCCGGAGTACCGTGTATTCGGCATTGTTTCTCGTGCTGAACTTTGGGACGGTGGCGGTGTTCTATATTCTCCTGAACGCGCCGTTTATCGCCATGGCGCAGGTCAGCGTGTACGCGGGTGCGATCATGGTGCTGTTCCTGTTCGTCATCATGCTGCTGGGAACCGAAGCGCTTCCCCCCTCGAGGGCCCTGCCCTGGCAGAGGCCGCTGGCGATCGTGCTGGCCGTGATCCTTTTTGCCGAGGCGGCCTACCTGCTCTTCATCCGCCGCGTCGCGGCGGGCGATGTGCCCCAGCCCATCCAGGCTTTCGGCAGTCCGCAGGGCGTGGGGAACGCACTGTTCGCGTCGTATCTCCTGCCCTTTGAGGTCACCTCCGTGCTGCTGCTGATCGCCATGGTGGGCGCAATCGTGTTGACCATCCGGGAGAAAGGAAAATAGCAGATGGTTCCAGTTGCCGATTACATTGGTCTTTCTGCCATTCTGTTCACCATCGGGGCCCTGGGCGTGCTCATCCGCCGCAATCCGCTGGTTATCTTCATGTCTATCGAATTGATGCTCAATGCCGCCAACCTGGCATTCGTCGCTTTCACCCGGATGTATACGGCCTTGAGCATGGCCGGCGGCGGCCAACCCGTATACAGCGGCCAGATCTTCGTCTTCTTTGTAATGACGGTGGCGGCGGCGGAAGTGGCGGTCGGGCTGGCTCTGATCGTGACCATCTTCCGCACCAAGCACAGCATTGACATTGACAACCTGAACAGCCTCAAGGGATAAGCCATGACGTTTTTCTATCTTGCTCCCTGGATCGTCTTTTTTCCCGTCATCGGACTGCTGATCAACCTCGTTTTTGGGAGTCGTTTCAGCGAGACGGTGATCGGTACGATCGCCAGCCTCGCCTCGGGACTCAGCTTTGTCGTCTCCGTCCTGCTGGCGTATTCATTGGTGGGACATCCCGAAGCCGTGCGCTGGACGATCGGAGAATGGATCCATATCGGGACCCTGCAGCTGGACTGGACGTTCCGCGTGGATACGCTTTCGACCATGATGATGCTGGTGGTCTCCGGCGTCGGGACCCTGATCCATATTTACGCCGTCGGATACATGCACGAGGATGTGCGCTTCAAATCGGACCTCAAGCGCTTCCAGCGTTTCTTTGTCTTCCTCAACCTCTTTATCGCCGCCATGATGATCCTGGTCGGCGGCGACTCATACCTGATGCTCTTCGTCGGCTGGGAGGGTGTGGGACTGTGCTCCTTCCTGCTGATCGGCTTTTGGTATGAGATGGACACGCTCGGCCGTCCCTCCTGGGCAAATTCCAATGCCGCCAAGAAGGCCATGATCGCCAACCGCATCGGTGACTTTGGCTTCCTGATCGCGTCTTTCCTGATGTTCTGGGCCTTCCACAGCCTGCAGTTCGATCAAGTCTTTCAGCAGGCGCCCGCCATTGCCGCAAGCAATCCCGGTCTGATCACGGCCATCACGCTCTTCCTGCTGCTGGGCGTGACGGGCAAGTCGGCCCAGATCCCGCTCTTCGTCTGGCTGCCGGACGCCATGGCGGGCCCCACGCCCGTCTCGGCATTAATCCATGCCGCGACCATGGTAACGGCCGGCGTGTATCTCGTTACACGCTCGGCTGCACTCTATGTGACTGTCCCTGCCGCGCAGTTCATCGTTGCGCTGGTGGGTGCCGTGACCGCCCTCTTCGCGGCCACGATCGCCGTCGGTCAATACGACATCAAGAAGGTGCTGGCGTATTCGACCATCAGCCAGTTGGGCTTCATGGTGGCGGGCGTTGGCATGGGTGCGTTCGCGGCCGGCATGTTCCATCTGGCCACCCATGCTTTCTTTAAGGGACTGCTCTTCCTCTCGGCCGGTTCCGTCATCCTCGGCATGGAACGCGGGCATCACCATCTGGCCCACCATGAGCCGCGCAAGGGGACCAAGGAGAAACATCCCGAAGAAGTGTTTGACCCCGGCGACATGCGCAACATGGGCGGGCTCCGCAAGACCATGCCGGTCACGTTCTGGGTTTATCTGACCGGTGCCCTGGCGCTTGCGGGCATCTTCCCGTTCGCCGGTTTCTGGTCGAAGGACGAGATTCTGGCGAGTGCCTTTCGCGGGGGCTTCACGGCCATTTACTGGCTGTTGGCGATCGCCGCGTTCCTGACCGCCTTCTATATGGGGCGTCAGATCTGGATGGTCTTCTTTGGCGAGCCGCGGCACGCGGCCGCGGCGCACGCGGAGGAAAGCCCGCAGGTGATCACCGTTCCGTTGATCGTGCTGGCCGCCCTCTCGCTGTTGGGCGGTGCGTTGGATTTGCCCGGCGTGGAGACCCTGACCCACTGGCTGGAACAGACGGTTGTATTCATCAAACCGGGCGAGTTCGTCTGGAGCGTTGCATTGATCTCGACCGGCCTGGCGCTGCTGGCGATCCTGCTGTCGTGGCTGCTTTACGGACGCCGGCCGCTGAAGGTCGGCGAGGTGGACCCGCTCAAGCAGATGCTCGGTCCGGTTTTCACCGGCATGGAGCGCAAATGGTTTGTGGATGAACTCTATTGGGCTTTATTCCTTGACCGTTATGTGGATGTTTCCCATTTCGCCGCGGATGTGATCGATGGAAGGTTCTGGCATGACTGGTTCCATGAAAAAGTCATTGCGGGCACCTATAACTGGCTCAGCCACATCGCGCTCAACCGGTATGCGGACCAGCTCGGCATTGACGCCTTTTTCAACAGCCTCGGCGAATGGACCAAGGAGGCGGCCTCCGGTTTGCGCCGCTTCCAAAACGGCTTTGTCCGCAGTTATGCGCTCTTCGTGCTGATCGGCGTTGTTGCAATCTTGGGATATCTGATCTTCAAATAATTTGTAGGATGAGGTTCACATGGAATTTATTCTCCAACCCCTCACGCTCCTGACCTTCTTCCCGCTCCTGGGCGTGCTTGTCTTGCTGTTCATTCCAGGCGACAAGAAAAACATTTTGCGCTGGACGGCGCTGGTCACCACATTGATCACATTCGGCATATCCATCTGGGTGCTGACGTTGTTCAATGCCTCCAACCCGGACCTGCAGTTGACCGCCCAATACGATTGGATCACCGTCGCTGGATGGAACATCCAGTATCACCTTGGCATTGACGGGCTCAGCATTCTGCTGGTCCTGTTGACCACGTTCCTGACCCCGATCTCCATCCTTTCCACGTGGACGGCAGTCGAAGAACGCGTCAAGGATTTCATGTTGTTCTTCCTGCTGTTGGAACTGGGCATGATGGGCGTGTTCCTGGCGCAGGACCTGTTCCTGTTCTACATCTTCTGGGAATTCACCCTCGTCCCGATGTATTTCCTGATCGGCATCTGGGGCGGACCCCGCCGCATCTATGCCGCGGTCAAATTCTTCTTATACACCATGGCCGGCTCGATCCTGATGCTGCTGGCGATTTTGTGGCTGGGGGTGAATCAGGGCACATTCTCCCTTCCCGATCTGATCGCGAAGGGCGGCATTGACCCGCAGACACAGCTCTGGCTGTTCATCGCCTTTGCCGCGGCCTTTGCGATCAAGGTGCCGATGTGGCCGCTGCATTCGTGGCTGCCCGATGCCCACGTCGAGGCGCCGACCGCAGGTTCCGTCATTCTGGCGGGCGTTCTGCTGAAAATGGGAACGTACGGCTTCCTGCGCTTCAACCTGACATTGTTCCCGCAGGCCGCCGTGCAGGCTGCGCCGGTGATGGCAGTCCTGGCCGTGATCGGCATCATCTATGGCGCCGCGGTTTCGTACGCCCAGGCCGACATCAAAAAACTGGTGGCGTATTCCTCGGTCAGCCACCTTGGCTTTGTCATGCTTGGACTGTTCGCCCTCAATCCGCAGGGCGTCTCCGGGGCGATCCTGCAAATGATCAATCACGGGCTCAGCACGGGAGCGTTGTTCCTGCTGGTCGGCATGGTCTACGAGCAGACCCATACCCGCGAGTTCAAAGTTTATGGCGGACTTTGGAAGGTCATGCCGGTCTTCGGTTCAGTCTTCCTGGTCGTGGCCCTTTCCTCCATGGGCCTGCCCGGCTTGAACGGTTTCGTGGGCGAATTCACGATCCTGCTCGGTGCGTTCGGCTCGACCGTGCTCCATTCGCCGTGGTATGCCTCTCTGGCCGCACTGGGTGTCATCCTGGCGGCCGTGTATATCCTCTACACGTTCCAGAAGATCTTCATGGGACCGGAAGGTTCGATCGTGGAGGAGGTCAAAAAGCATGGACACGCGCTGCGTGATCTTAACGCGCGTGAGATCGCGACGGTCGTGCCGCTGCTGATCTTCATCTTTTGGATCGGCCTGTATCCCGCCCCGTTCTTTCACCTGATGGCTCCGGCTGTGGATAAGCTCGTCGCCGGGTTGCAGACCGCCGCGCTGGCAATGAGATGATCTTTCCCTCACTCCCGGGCCTCTCTGCTGTCGGGCGGGGGCCGGGGTGCGGGAGGAGATAATATGCCTCCTTTGAATTTTTCGCTCATCCTTCCGCTTGTTACACTGACCATCTGGGCCTGCCTGCTCCTGCTCCTTGACCTCTTCATCCGGAGCAAAGATATCACCGCCCTCCTGGCCGCAGTGGGCCTGGCTGTTTCGCTCGGCATGACCATCTCGCAGATCGGCTCGTCGGGAAGCGGCTTCAACAACATGGTCGTGCTCGACGGCTTTTCGATCTTTGTGGACGCGCTGCTGCTGGCGGCGGGCCTGCTGGGCGTTGCGCTGGCCCATGGGTATCTCAAACGCACGGGCATCGAGCGCGGCGAATACTACACGCTGCTGCTTTTCAGCATTTCCGGCATGATGCTCATGGCCCAGGCGGCCGATCTCATTATCGTTTTCCTCGCCCTTGAAATGCTTTCAATCCCGCTCTATGTTCTTTCGGCATTTGCGCGCCCCAGGCTTGAATCGGAAGAGGCCGGACTGAAGTACTTTCTGCTGGGCGCCTTCTCGACGGGGTTTGTCGTGTACGGAATTGCGCTGGTGTTCGGCGCGACCGGCTCGACTTCGCTCAGCGCGATCGTCCGCGCGGCCGCTTCGGGGTCCTCGAACGGGCTGCTGCTGACGATCGGCTCGGCCCTCATCCTGGTCGGGCTGGGCTTCAAGGTCGCGGCCGTTCCGTTCCATATGTGGACGCCGGATGTGTATCAGGGCGCGCCTTCCTCGGTGACGGCGTTCATGGCGGCGGGCGCCAAGATCGCGGGCTTCGCCGCGCTTTTGCGCGTCTTTGCCCTGGCCTTCCCCTCCCTGGCTTCCAACTTGACGCCGGTCATCGCCGTGCTCTCGGCGTTGACGATGATCGTCGGCAATGTCATTGCCATCGCGCAGACCAACATCAAGAGACTGCTGGCCTATTCATCGATCGCCCATGCCGGTTACATCCTGATGGCTTTCGTGCCGTACGGACAATCGAATGTGGTCTCCACTTCGGTGGCGGCGGGACTCTTTTATCTGGTGTCGTATGTGCTGACCAATTTCGGCGCGTGGGCGGTGGTGATCGCTTTGGAAAGATCGGAAGGCAGGGGCCTGGAGATCAGCGACTACGGGGGGCTCGGGCGGAAGTATCCCGCTCTGGCGGCCGCCATGACGGTCTTTATGCTTTCGCTGACGGGCATCCCGCCGACGCTGGGCTTCGTCGGCAAGTTTTATCTCTTCCGCGCCGCGATCCAGGGGCAGTTCTATCTCCTGGCCGTGATCGGCGTGCTGACCTCGCTCATTTCCGCATACTACTATCTGCGCGTGGTGGTGACGATGTACATGCGCGAAGGTGACCCGCAGACGACGAGTGAGCCCTGGCTGAACATCACCTGGGGCCTGGCCGCACTGTTGACGGTGATCGTCAGCCTGGTGCCGCAGTACCTGTTTGCATGGGCGAGCGCGGCGGTGTTGAAGCTTTTCTAGCAGGTGAATAAAAAAGCGAAAAAGGAGATGAACGGCTGCCCATCTCCTTTTTCATTTCCGCGCATGCCCTCATTTCGAGCCGCGCCGGAGGCCATGCTGTGCCTCTTTGATCTACCCGGACAAGACATCAATTTATCCTTCGTAAACAGGGAACTTCTTGGGAATCCTCCTTTCTCTCTTCTGGTTATTTCTTAAAGTCAATCTTCTCAGCACTTCGGGTATCTCCTCGGTCGGCCTCCTGCATCAGGAAGCCGTGGGGAAGATCATCACCGAAGAACAGTTTGCCCAGGCAGTCTCCTTCTCCAGCGTTCTGCCGGGCAGCGAGGCGGAAAAACTGGCGATGTTCGTCGGTCTGCGCGTGGCGGGCATGCCCGGCGCATTGATCTCGCTGCTGGGTTCGAGCCTGCCGCCCATCATCCTGATGCTGGGCGTCTTCATGATCCTGCGCCGCCTGCAGCGCGAGACCTGGGTCACTCGCTTCGTGGAGGGACTAATACCTGCGGTTGCAGTGCTGATGCTTTATGCGGCCTATGGCTTGTTGACCGGGGGGACGGGCCCCGTTAACTGGCGGGTGCTGACGGTGGCCGCGGTCAGCCTGATCGCATTCATATTTGACGCGCCCCCGCCCCTCGTCCTGATCGCAGCGGGGCTGGTGGGAATCTTCTTCTTCAAATGAAAGTCCCTCTCACGGACGCCGCACCTTCTTCCAGCCATCTGCCATCCGGTTTCTGGATCTGGCTGGAACTGTTCTGGATCTTCCTCAAGACCAACCTGTTGACTTCCTCGGGTCCGGCCTCGGTCGGGCTGCTCTACAAGTATGTGGTCGGGAATTTCATGACCGAGCCGGAGTTCGTGGAGGCGGTCGGATTTTCAAATTTCCTGCCGGGGAGCGAGGCCCTGAAGCTGGCGATGTTCATCGGGTTTGATGCCGGCGGATATCCCGGCACGGCGGCGGCCCTGCTGGGCGCGATCCTGCCGCCGACGGTCAGCATGCTGGTCGTGATGCTGGTGCTGCAGAACTTTCAGAACCAGCCTTGGGTGCACGGTTTCATTCAAGGCATGGTGCCGGCCGTTGCCATGCTGATCTCGGTTGCGGCCTGGAAACTGTTCCGGGGCGGGAAAAGCATCCGCACGCGCCCGCTCGTGATCGCGGCGTTGAGCCTGATCGCTTTTATCCTGGGCGCACCGACGCCCCTGGTCTTGCTCGGAAGCGGCCTGCTCGGCATCTTCCTGTTTCCGTAGCTTCCGACGGGGATCGAATTTCCCCCGGCCATCCGCATCATCCCGAGGGCCGCGGTGTTGAAATTGTTCCGCGGCTTGGAGAAACTAAGGAAAGCAGATGGATGATCATTCCATCTGCTTTTTGATCCCAGCGCATGCCTTTCCATTCAGCTCGACGAAGTGCATTCCGCCGGACGCACTCAGCAGTTCGCCCTGGCAGCGGCAAAGGAGCCTCGCCCATCCCAGGAGATCGGGGCTTTCGGACGGTGCAACATTCGCATTTTAATGAGCCGCGGCCGCCGTCGCTGTCTGGGACGGCGTCGGGGTCACCAGTTGGAGATAGATCTCCGGTACCCAGCCGACGATGCCCTGGTTATCCATTACCTGGACCCAGACCACGCCGTTCAATTCCTGTTTGGCATACAGGCGACTCAACAGCTCCCCGGCGTAGATCCGTCTTATCACCGCTCCGCCAGGAGATTGATAGAGTCTAAGCAGCGAGAGCGGCGTCACACCGGCCTGGACGAGAGCAGGTGTCGGCGTCTGGGTCGGAGTGTGGGTCGGTGTCGGTGTGGCCGAGGGGTTCGCGGTCGCGGTCGCGCTGGGTGTATCGGTTAATCGAAGGGTGGGCGTGGAGGTGGGCGGGATGAGAGGGTCCAATTGCTCAGCCAAAACCTGGTTGACCTTCAGCGAAACGGGTTCTTTGAGCAGAGCCACAATGTTCCTCTGCAGCTCCACCACTTGTTGGTAGCTCAAGGGCGTGCTGGAGCGCAGGGTGATGACCATATCCAGCTCGGCCTGTGTCCGGGTCGTTGAGAGTTCCACCAGTTCGGCGCCATTCATCTGCCCAACCTGGCTCCTGACAATGTCATTGATCTCGCGGTTCTGGCTGGCTGCCTCAAAAAATTGGACGCTGTAGTAGGATAATGGAATCAGCAGAACAAGTGTGAGCGCTGCAGAAATGGTCAGGGGACGGGGCAATCGCCAGCCGCGGCGGGTCAGCGGAGGCGAGAATCCTCGTAGAAAAAAGACGAGGGCCGCAGCGAAGGCGATCGTGATCGCGTTGGTTATAAATAGCAGGCTGGCACCGCCTGCCACATCCCACCTGCCTAATGCGATCCCGACCCCGATGGTGCACAGCGGCGGCATGAGCGCCGTGGCGATCGCCACACCGGGCAGCGCAGCCGACAGGTTTTGGCGCGTCATGGCGTACGCAGCCGCCAGGCCGCCCGCCATGGCAATGACCAGATCGATCGGAGAAGGATGCGTGCGCGCGACCACCTCTGAAGGCAGTTCCTGGAGCACGACGAATGGCAGATAGCGGTTGACGTAGGTCATGATGAACGCAAGCAGAACTGCCAGAAATGCACCTCTCAGGAGCGCTGAAGAGGATGCCTGAGCCAGCCTCGGCTCGCCTGTGATGGAGGCCAGGCCGATCCCTACGATAGGTGACATGAGCGGAGCAACGAGCATGGCGCCAATGATGACCGCCGGGGAGTCTGTGATCAGGCCGAGCGTTGCTATGCTGCATGAGAGCACGACCATGAGGAAGAAGTCAAATCCGGGGGAGGCCGCCTCAGAAATCTCGGCAATGATCTGCTTCCGTTCCTCGGCGGAGGCCGGATGAACAACCCTTCTCACTCGCTTATACAGATCCATAAACCATCCTGTTGGCGATCCTCCAAGAGCTCAGGGTTAAATGGGCACGCAATGCGGCAGGCGCGTGAATGTGATGGGCGGGCCTGGCTGATTCTGTCAGACTGACGGTCGAAGCCGTCCCCCTGAGGGCCCGGCGGACGTCTACGGGCACACCCCACATATTCCGGCAGGCTTGTATGCATCCTGCATAGGATTTGAAAATCCAGACCTCCGGCTTCTCCTTTGTCCGCTCGGCCCTGATTGCCAGGCCGCGGCCCCCCAATACTTGATCCATGGATCATTTTCTCTAAACACCGCTCTGAAAAAAGGTGCGGATCGATCAAAGGAATGGGGGTTGGGTGACATTCGTGTGATTCTGCGGCATGCAGGAGCGCGCAAGGTTGATGCCCGAGAACAATTTTGTCCCAATCGGAATGATCCCGCAAGAGGCAAAGCCGGCATGCCGGATGGGCGCGTGAGCAGCTGCAGGCAGGTTCTCTCAAAAAGGGCAAAGGTCGAGAGCGGGAAAGGTATGCTTTCAATGCGCCGGTGGACACCCGTTCCACAGGCTGGAGGACATGCAAGCTCGTGCCTCGCTTCTCTTTTTGAAAGCATTATAATTCTGCGTCGAGGCAATAAGTATGAAATCACATTTCAATCGTCCGTCGGCTTCCAAGGAAACCATCAATAAGTTGATAGGCTCCCTGGGTTCCCATGATCCGACGGAACGCAACAAGGCTCAGATTCGCTTAGCGGGGATCGGCAGACCCGCGGTCAGCGCCCTGATCAAATTGGCATCCCGGCCCGAAGCTGCGCTTCGCAGGGAGGCCGCCTCGGTGCTCGGCGACATCGGTGCCCCGTCGGCGATCCCCTCTTTGATCGAACTGCTGGTCGATGAAGCGTTTGAAGTCCGATGGCGCGCCGCCGAGAGCCTGATCAAAATGAAGCGAGCGGCGGTGGTCCCGTTGTTTCAGGAACTGCAGCGAGGCAATCGTTTTGGCTCCATCTGGTTCCTGGAGGGTGTGCATCATATTCTGAGGAAACTCGATGAGGAAGGATACCTTGGCCCTCCTTCGCAGAAAGTACTGGCAGCATTCGAGGATCCGATGAAGGAAATTGTCATTCCGCGGGCCGCGGAAAAGGCGTTGGAGGCGCTCAAGAAGCCCTCGTAGCCCAACCGGGCTTGAAGACAAGCCCGGAACGGTCTCCCCAGGAGTTACCTATGCAGAAAAATATCGCAACACCAGACACGGGGGAATCAGCAGTTGCTCCAGCCAAAGTTACATTATCAGATCTGTTCGATCGGCTGCATGCCACCACCAGCGGACTGAGCGGCGAAGAGGCCCGCAGCCGCCTGGCGCAGTACGGTTATAACGAATTGGTCGAGAGAGCGGCCAACCCGGTCCTGAAATTCCTCTCCTATTTCTGGGGACCGATCCCGTGGATGATCGAGGTTGCGATCGTGCTCTCGGCGGTCGTCCGGCATTGGGAAGACTTTTGGATCATCGCGGTCCTGCTGGTGGCGAATGCCGTTGTGGGATTCTGGGAAGAATATCAGGCTGGCAACGCGATCGCCGCGCTTAAGAACAAGCTGGCCCTTCGAGCGCGTGCGCTTCGTTCGGGGAACTGGGTACAGATCCCGGCCAGGGAACTTGTTCCGGGTGATGTGATTCAACTGCGGATCGGGGATATTGTTCCGGCCGATGCCCTGCTGCTCAAAGGCGACCCGGTCGAAGTGGATCAATCCGCCCTGACAGGCGAGTCGCTGCCGGCCACCCGCAGCTATGAGCAGACCGTTTACTCCGGCTCCGTGATCAAACAGGGCGAGATCAGCGGCCTCGTCTATGCCACCGGGGAGAAGACTTACTTTGGAAAGACTGCGCAGCTGGTTCAATCGGCTCAGACCGTCAGTCATTTTCAGCGGGCAGTTTTGAAGATCGGCGATTACTTGATCGTATTGGCGGTGGCCCTGGTGGTGCTGATCATCAGCGTAGCCTTGTTCCGCGGCAATGAAATATTCACAACGGTCCAGTTTGCATTGGTGTTGACCGTGGCCGCCATCCCGGTTGCCATGCCGACCGTCCTGTCGGTCACGATGGCGGTCGGTGCGCGCCTGCTGGCCCAGAAGCAGGCCATTGTCAGCCGGCTGGCAGCCATCGAGGAATTGGCCGGGATCGATGTGCTTTGCTCCGACAAGACCGGCACCCTGACTCAAAATAAATTGACTTTGGGCGAGCCATTCACCGTGAAAGGCGTCAAGGGGGAACAGGTGGTTTTCAGTGCGGCGCTCTGCTCCCGTTCCGAGGATCAGGATCCGATCGACGAAGCTGTTCTGGGGGGCTTGAGAAAAGATGCTTCGTGGGAAAAATATCATGTAACCCATTACCAGCCTTTCGATCCCGTTCACAAGCGCACGGAGGCCACGGTCAAGGGACCCAATGGAAAGACCTTTAAAACCACAAAGGGAGCGGTACAGGTCATCCTGGAACTGGCCGCCAACGCGGCCCAGATCCAGCCGTCCGTGAACGAGGCCGTAAACCGGTTCGCCGCGAAGGGCTATCGTTCGCTGGCCGTGGCCAGCACCCAGCAAAAAGGAAAATGGCAGCTGCTGGGTGTCCTTCCGCTTTATGATCCGCCGCGGGATGATTCGAAAACGACCATCGAAACCGCCCAAACCATGGGCATCCGTGTAAAGATGGTGACGGGCGATCAGGGTGCGATTGCCAGGGAGATCGCCCATCAGTTAAAGCTTGGGCCGAACATCCTGGATGCAGACGTGTTCACAAAATCAAAACAGCATGAGGTGGGTCAGGCGGAGGACGCCATTGAACAAGCGGATGGCTTTGCACAGGTGTTTCCGGAGCACAAGTACCATATTGTGGAGGTCCTGCAAAAAAGAGGCCATATTGTGGGAATGACCGGGGACGGCGTCAACGATGCTCCGGCCTTGAAGAAGGCCGATGCAGGCATCGCCGTTTCCGGCGCGACCGATGCGGCCCGCGCCGCGGCGGATATTGTTTTGCTGACACCCGGGCTTTCGGTCATCATCGATGCTGTGAAGGAAAGCCGCAAGATCTTCCAGCGGATGAACAGCTATGCCATCTATCGCATTGCAGAGACCATCCGCGTGCTGTTACTCATGACGCTCTCCATCCTGGTGTTTAACTTCT
>DATJBI010000128.1:0-9186 GCA_035515435.1 Anaerolineales bacterium | reverse complement strand
CTCGTTCGGAATCACCTCCGGTTTTACCTTATTAATGAGTGCCAAACCTGATATCGTCTATGCCAATACCTGGCCGATCCTGGCACAGGGGATCATAAGTTTGATCTGCCATATGCGCGGGATTCCGCTCGTTGTGAGCGTACAAGATGTTTACCCCGAATCCCTCCTGGCGCAAAACCGCATTCGGGACGGGCATTCCTGGATCTTCAGACTTCTGAGGTGGCTGGACGCCCTCATTGCAGGAAATAGTTCTGCATTGATTGTGATCTCAGACCAATTCCGGGAACTGTACCTGAGGGATCGCAAATTATCACCCGGAAAAGTCTATGTCGTTCCCAATTGGATCGATGAAAAGTCATTCATCGCAAATCGACCCAACAATCCGATTCGCACACAGCACAAAATTCCAGAACATGCCTTTCTGGCAGTTTACGGAGGAAATATCGGCGTGGCCGCAGGTGTGGATGGCGCGATCCTGGCCTTTGCAAATATGCGGCAGCATTTCGAAACCTATTTATTGATCGCTGGTGATGGCAGCAATTTTGAAGATTGTCAGAGATTGGCCGAAGCTTCGAAAAATAGTCGTATCTTGTTCCTTCGCCCCTGGCCTGCCGGAGAGACTTTAACAGTTTTGGCCGCGGCGGATCTGTGCCTGCTACCAACTCAAGGTGAACAGTCACTCGTTTCTGTTCCGTCCAAACTGCTTTCGTACATGCTGGCCTCTCGACCGGTATTCGCATGGGCCGTCCCGGATTCGGAGATCGCCAGAATAATTCTGGAGTCCGGCTGCGGGTGGGTAATTCCTCCCGGTGATCCGGAGAAACTGAGCAAACAGATCGTCGAAATCGCCGCACTGCCCAGGCAAGAACTCAGGCAACGCGGGGAAGCAGGAAGGGATTTCGCGCGCCGCCATTATTCAAAATCGGCTAATCTTTCCAAAGTCATTGAAATATTGGAAAAGACCAGCGGAAAGGGCAGATATCATGATTCGCCCCATGGGCCTCAATGATCTGGACTCTACCGTCCACATCCATCTCTCGTCGTTCACAGGTTTCTTCCTGTCCTTCATGGGACCATCCTTCCTGCGAGAATTCTATAGAACCGTATTTCTCGACAAATCAGGCATCGCACTCGTTTCTGAGCAGGATGCGGAGATCTCCGGCTTTGCAGTTGGAACGACGGAGCCCGGCGGTTTCTACAGAAGGACCGTCCTGAATAATTGGCACCGCTTCCTGCTGGCCTCCTTCATTCCTGTTTTGAAAAAACCACAAACCATGCTGTGCCTATCCAGACGCCTGGTTACCACCACCCGATCCAACTACGTCGAAAATGAGGCCCTGCTCCTATCCATCGCGGTCCATCCCTTGAAGCAGGCGAGGGGAATCGGAAAACAATTGATCAAAGGTTTCGCGGCGGAAGCAGAGAGAAGAGGGGCGACATCCATCAGCCTGCTGACCGACAGGCTGAATAATGAGGTGACAAATCAGTTCTATCTCCAAGCCGGATTTGCCTGCACCAGGTCTTTCATAACCTCCGAAGGACGTCCGATGAATGAATATCAAAGGCTTTTAGTATCGAACCATAGGTCCAACAATGAACACAAGCCACATTCCACAATTATTCGAGATGTACACCAAAATCTCCTGGAGCGGCCTCCACAGCTCCTGGAAAACGGGTACAAAACGCAGCTTTGATATCCTGGCCTCCACGCTCGGGCTGATCGTGCTGTCACCGGCATTCGCGGCGATTGCCTTCCTGATCAAGCATGATAGCCCTGGCCCGGTCTTTTACCGTGGCCGGCGCACCGGCCAGAATGGAAAGCTTTTTCAAATAATCAAGTTCCGCACCATGTACGAACGCCCGGAAAGCTACACGGGCGCGCCCGTTACCGCCAGGGATGATAACCGCATCACACCCCTTGGCCGCTGGCTGCGGCATACCAAACTCAACGAACTCCCTCAATTATGGAACGTATTGAGAGGCGAAATGAGTCTGGTCGGCCCACGGCCTGAAGATCCCGAGATTACCGTGAATTGGCCCCCGAACGCCCGTCGTGAGATCCTATCGGTCGCCCCCGGCATCACCAGCCCCGCCAGCGTGCTCTATCACGATGAGGAAGCCTTGCTCGCAACCGAAAATGTGATGGGAACCTACTTCAAAAGCATCCTGCCCGATAAGCTGCGCCTGGACCGCCTGTATGTTCGTAATCATTCCTTCATCAGCGACCTCGATGTTCTCTTCTGGACAATTGCCATCCTGATCCTGCGCATGACCCGCCAGCGCATCCCCGAAAGCCTTCTCTTCGCCGGACCTATTTCGCGCCTCATGCGCCGTCACATTTCATGGTTTGTGGTCGATCTGGCGGTCGCCCTGATTTCTGTCAGCATCGCCGGACTGGCTTGGCGCGGCGTGCAGCCCATCAATTGGGGGTTGGAACCGCTGGCGATCCTGGCTTTTCTGCTGGCGATGCTGTTCAGCAGTGTGAACTTGTCCATCGGCCTGGATCGAATCGTCTGGTCAGGGGCAAGTGCCGAGGACGGATTGCTTCTTACCTTGTCGAACACGACGGTGACATTGTGCCTGCTGGCCATGAACCGCCTGCTGCCTGCATCGTCTCGATTGCATCTCCGGCCGCTGCCAGCCGAGATGATCGTCTTGATCGGTGTCCTCACTTTGTTGGGTTTTCTTGCAGCACGTTACCGGCTGCGGCTGATCTCATCCTTCTCGAGCCGCTGGTTGTCGCCACGCGGAAAGGTAGCTTCATTAGGAGAGCGGGTCCTGATATTGGGGGCCGGCGAGGGCGGCCAAATTGCCAGCTGGCTGTTGCAAAGAGGCGGATTGCAGCAGGCCATTTCCATCGTTGGCATAGTAGACGATGATCCCGCCCTGCAGGGCATGCGAGTGGGTGGATGCTGGGTGCTGGGCGGGACCGGCGATCTGCCAACACTGGTCAGGCAATACGATGTGGGAATCATCCTGATCTCCGTCACGAACCTGATCCCTGAAACCTTGCAGCAGATCACAAGACTCTGTGCAACATCCGGCGTACGTCTGGTATTTATCAGCGATGTTCTTAACTCGATCCAGACCCAGCTGACTCCCAGACGCACGGGGCAGATCAACTTTGGAGGCATGAATCCGCTGCCTCACACCTTGAAATGAGAATCCATGGGATGGAAAAATAGATTGGTGCTGGCAAGGGGAGGCGGCGGATCCACCGGCACTCCCCTGCTCGAACGCCTGGTACACGCCCCCGGCTGGGCAACGCATGAACGTGCCCAACCCGCTGCGCTTGAAGAGGATCATCGCTTGCACGGGCAATCCTCAACTGCTGGGAGCGAAATCGGTGCAGATGATTCGGAGGGAATGCATTCGGCTTCGGACAACCGCCCGGCTGGCAGGCATCCGGCCGGCTGCCTCGCTGGATGATGGATTGGATTCGCGGTCAGCCTGGTGTTTATCAAATTGGTATTTATGAGCCTGAGGAGGTGATTGCACCCATGAAAGCAGTTGTATTAGCTGGCGGAAAAGGTACGCGCCTGGCGCCCTATACGAAGATCCTGCCCAAGCCCCTGATGCCGATCGGCGAGATGCCGATCCTGGAGGTGTTGCTGCGTCAAATGAAGCACGCCGGGATCGGAGAGGTGGTCATGACGGTCGGGCATTTGGCTGAATTGATGCATGCCTTCTTTCAAGATGGCAGCCAATGGGGCCTTCAAATATCCTACAGCCTGGAAGATTCACCGCTGGGGACTGCAGGTCCGATCTCATTGATCCACGATCTTGACGATTCTTTTCTGGTGACCAACGGCGATGTCCTGACCACGCTCGATCTATCGAATTTGATCGCCTTCCATAAAACCCAGGGAGCAACGGCAACGATAGCCGTCCACCGCCGCCAGGTGCGGATCGACCTGGGCGTCGTTCAACTGGACAGGAGCTGCCGGATCAATGGATATATTGAAAAACCCGCTTATGACTACGTGGTCAGCATGGGTATCTATGTTTTCGAACCGCGCGTCCTTGACTTCATACCATACGGTCAATACCTGGACTTTCCTGATCTGGTCCTCAAGCTGATCGCGGCGGGGGAAAAGGTCCTGGCCTTTCCATTTGACGGCTACTGGAAGGACCTGGGCCGCCCCGACGATTACGAGCAGGCCGCCGAGGATTTCTCCCACATGCAGAACTTGTTTCTGCCGGAGGCGATCAAGATCCCGGCGGAGATACAAAATGGAATGGCGTATTCCGTTATCTGATCTTGACTTTGGCCCCGGAGAGCAGGGCGCCGTGCAGCCAGTCGTGCAAGGCCGCTGGCCGACCATGGGCGCAGTGAGGCGGGACTTTGAGCGGCAGTTTTCCGCCTACGTTGACGTCAAGCGCGCAATCGCAGTCAGCGATGCAACGGCTGCGCTTCATCTGGCATGCCGGGGTCGTGGCGCCGGGGCCTTCAGCCCGTCCCTGACCTTTGTCGCAACTGCCGATGCGGTGCACTGCACGGGCGCAAACATGGAGGCCATGAAGTCCCGCCGGGTCCAGAGCGGCATTCATTACCCGCCCGTTCATCAATTCCGCATCTACCGGGCCGAAACGAGGCAGAGCCGAAGTCCCCTGCCGAACACGCAGCAGGCCGCGGCGCGTGAAGTCAGCCCGCCTCTCTATCCATCCATGACGAAGGCCGACGTTAAAGTGGTCGCTCAGGGTGTTCGGGATTGTCTGGCGAATTGAGCCGGGCATCTCATCCTTGGGCTGGTAATACCCATCTTCATTTCTCATGACGAGGAGAACATCGCAATGGAACTCAAACAATATTTGACCCTGTTTCGACGCTGGGCCTGGCTGTTGATCGGGGGCCTGGTCCTGGGAGCCCTTGGCGGCTACCTTTGGAGTGTGTATCAGAACCCTGTCTATGAGGCATCCACGCGCATCCTGGTCACGCGCGCCCCTCAAAATACGACCTCCGATATGACGAATTATCTCACGGACCAGCAATTGACCCAGACGTATGTGCAACTGCTGACCACGCAGCCGGTCATCGATGCGGTATCCCAGAAGATTGGCTCGGTCATTGATCCGCTCCAGATAAGCGTCAAGCCTGTCATCAATACCCAGATCATCCAATTGACCTTTGACGATAACGACCCCCAGCGCGCCGCGATCGTCGCGAACACCCTCGTGCAGGTACTGATCAATCAGAACGAGAACTTGCAAACCGGCCGTTATGCGACCACCGAGGCAAGTTTACAGGCGCAGATCAAGGAGATCCAGGGTCAGATCGACAGCCTGCAGTCCCAAATCAATAATGCCTCCACGCAGGCCGTCCAGGACCAAGTGGCGCAGGTCCAGACCCAGATCGCAGACCTGCAGGCTGAGATGTCGGGTCTGCAGCAGGATATCCAGAGCCGCACGTCAGTAGTCCCCTCCGCCACGCCCCAGCCGCAGGATCAGGCCAGGATATCGGATGACCGGGCGCGGCTGGCGCAGATCCAGCCCATCCTCAGTCTTTACCAGCAGGTCTATACCAACCTCGTGGTCCTGGGACAGCCCATGAATTCGGGGAGCACCGCGAATGGTGGCACGCGCTTATCCCAGCTTCAGACCACGCTCGGACTCTACCAGCAAATCTATGTCAATCTGCTGAACAGCCTCGAAACGGTACAGCTGGCCCGCCTGCAGGATACGCCCAATGTGGTTCAGATCGAGCCGGCCACCATCCCTGCCAGGCCCATCCGCCCGCGCCCCGTATTATATACGGCCCTGGCCGGGGCGATCGGACTGCTGCTTATGGCCGCGCTCGCGTTTTTGATCGAATATCTTGATGACACTTTAAAAACGCCGGAAGATATCGAACGAAGTCTTGGGTTGTCGGTAATCGGATATGTGACCAATATTGAATATTCCGTAAAGAACCAGAGGGAAGTCTACGTTCTCGGGCAGCCGCGCTCGCCCGTCTCGGAGGCCTTCCGCCTGCTCAGGACGAATCTTGAGTTTTCCGGCATAGACAAACCTCTCAGAACCATCCTGGTGACCAGTGCGGGACCCTGTGAGGGCAAGACCACCGTATCCGTCAACCTGGCGGCCAGCATCGCCCAAGGCGGAAAATCGGTCATCCTGCTGGACACCGATTTGCGCCGGCCTCAGATCCACACATTCTTTAATCTGCCGAATCACGCGGGCTTCAGCGACCTCTTTCGCGGCGGCAACCTTTCGTTCAGAATGGTCGGGCATGACTTTGGAAGCTTGAAGGATGCGGTCGTCATTACGAGCGGCAATCCACCCTCCAATCCAACGGAACTGCTCGGCTCGGAGCGGATGAACCAGCTGCTGAATAGTTTGAAGGCGGCAGCCGACGTGGTGGTGCTGGACAGTCCGCCCTCCATGGTGGCAGACGCGCAGATCCTCTCAGCAAAAGTGGACGGTGTGATCCTGGTCGTCTATCCTGGCCATACCCAGGTGAATGCCGCGCGGGCCGCGGTCGAACAGATGAAACACACGGGCGCCCGGATCCTGGGCGTGGTCTTGAATCGCATCCCGCAAAACGATTCCTATTACTATACCGGCTATCACTACTACCACCTGCCCTATTACAGCACAAAGAAAGCAAAGGAGGTGGAAGCGCAAAATCCTGAACTCCAGTCCGCCGGACTGAAAAAACCGATCATCCGATCCGGAGCGCACTTCAAGAAGTTCTTACACCGCGCTCTGAACATCCTCACTTTGGGGCTGAGGCACCGCCGGCGGGAAAAGGTCAAGCTGAACTCCCGGTATGATTGGTCCTATCGCAGGACCGTGCCGTCGGGCCCCAATCAGTCGGTCTGGGCCGTTCGTTCCAAGCCCCCCGTGGTGGATGCCCCGGTGGGTGAGGACGAAAAATCCCGCAGGCCCCTATAGCTCGTTCCCTGGCGGCCTTATGCCATCCGTACTTTTTGTTTGCACTGCCAATCAATATCGCTCGCCCATCGCCGCTGCCCGGTTCCGGGCCAAAATACTTCAGGATGGGCGGCCGGGGGTCTGGAACATCTCCAGCGCGGGAACTTGGACCACGCCGGGCCTGCCCGCCCTGCCGCTCGCCCGCAAATTGGCACACAGCCACGGGGTGAGTCTGGACGATCACAGAACCAGGCTGGTGTCCAAGGCGCAGATAACCGAATTTGACCTGGTGCTGGTGATGGAATCGGGACACAAAGAGGCCCTGCTGACCGAGTTTCCATTTGCAGCCGGTTACCTCTTCATGCTCTCAGAGGTTGTGGATGGTCTGCAGTACGACATCCACAACCCGACCAGTTCCCAGGAAGAGGCGGAAAAATGTATCGGGGACTTGTGCGAACTCCTTGAGCGCGGCTATGAAAAGATTTGCCAGCTGGCTGAAGCGATCTGTGTGAGTTGATTCAAATGGCGCCAATAACGAAGGATCATCTGTATGCCTAGGAAACAAAAAGCAGTGACGCTCAGCTCCATTGCAACCATCGTGGTCCTGGGGATCCTCACGGTACCGATGGTTGCAATGCTGAAGTCGTTCATGAACAGGCCTCTGGGTCCCTCGCTGGGTTATCCGACTCACTCCGCCCCGGCTGCTCAAAATGAGACCCCGCCTCCAGGGTCGGTCTCATCCATTTTGCCGACACCCCCGGCCGCGGTCCCGACTTCAGGAGCGCAGCCTCTATGCGGCGGGCCGAAGGTGATGAATATTCTCGCCATTGGAAGTGACTACCGCTACAATACATATCTTTATGGCCTATCCGACGTGATCATGACCATCCGGGTGGATTTCGTCACGCCGAAGGTCACGGTGCTGGATTTTCCACGGGACCTGTATGTCGAGATCCCGGACATCTCCCAGCACGGCGGGATCACGCACGGGAAGCTGAATCAGCCCTTTCTATATGGAAACCCCGGTCTGGGATACTATGACGGGCCGGGCGAGGGGCCGGGCCTGCTTGCGCGCACGCTCGATCTGAACTACGGGGAACGGCCTGATCATTACGTTGCCATCACCATGCAGGTGTTTGTCAAGCTCGTGGATGCGGTTGGCGGCGTAGATGTGGAGCTGCCGGATTGGGAATTGGGGAAAAGCCCGGGAGTTCATCATATGGACGGCGCGCAGGCACTCACCTTCGCACGTGAACGGCCGGACGGCACCTTCGAACGCACAAAGCGACAGGATTACATTCTGGCCGCGTTTTGGAAGAAACTGAGCGATCCATCCGTGATCATGCACGCAGGCAGCATCGTCTCAGCCTTCTACGGCTCAGCAGAGACCGACCTTACGCCCACTGAGATCAACCGGTTGACCTGCGTTGTACGAAAGCTCCCCAAGGGCAACGTGGAGTTCCTCAGCTGGCCGCCAGGGATGTTCACGGGGACGCGCATCCACGATCCGGTTCTTGGGAACACTTTCATCTGGGATGTAAACAATGATCTGATCCGGGATTATGTGGCGGCATTCAACAATGGGCAGTGGCCGGAAACCCCGCCGATCAGCACGATCTTGACCCCCTCCCCCCTTTTGCATAATCCCTGAATCTTCCGGGCATTCGGACCGCCGAACTCTCAGGGAAATGCCTTTCCTTTTTGAGTTTTAACATGGTGCAGTAAGCCGCCCCGCGCCGCGTATCCGATCTGCGGGCATAAATTCCGCCTGACGCCAACAACGTTACAGGCGGAATATATATTTTTGTTTCAAACGCATGGTGCCGTTCCTCGCTCAGGTGAGGAGCGGCATTTCTTTTAAAGTGTGGTATATAAAAGGCATGAAAAGCCCCTCGAGCGATAAACATACCAGAGGCGAAATGCATGGCTGCATCGTGTGCGGAAAACTGTATCAGCTGTATGCTGTTTACGACGCCGACAACAAATTCATTGACTGCAAGGTGATGAGCGAGGGAGCCAGGCGCGTCCCGAACCCTCACCGCCCACTGGTGGCCTGTGAGAAACATACGGACCAGGAAATCGAGGCGGCAGTCGACCGGATTTATGGCCAGCACGAGGAGGATGATTAGCCGGATCGCTCAGAGGGCCCCTCGGACGCAACCCGAGCCTCATCGCGGCAAACCGGTTTTTACCCGAAGTTTACAGACCCTTCATACAGAGTTAATCTGCAGCCAGTAAGATCGCACCAGTATAGGAGACCACACTTTATGAAAACTCTGGCGCGTATTACTGCAGTGATATTGTTCATCTTTGGCA
>DATJBI010000127.1:0-85432 GCA_035515435.1 Anaerolineales bacterium | reverse complement strand
AACAGCGGCGGACCGAGGATGAGCAGGCCGATCAACACCGCGGCGATCGCCGAGATCAACACCGCCGCCGCGCCGACGTCCTTACCCACTTTCGCAAGCGGATGTTTCTCCGGGCTGGCCAGATCCACCACCGCTTCGATCGCGGTATTGATGAATTCTGCGGCGAAGACCATCGCGATCGTGAGGATCAGCACTGCCCAATCCAGCGCAGACACATGCAGCCAGAATGCAAAGCCGAACACAACGGTCGAGGCCACGGCATGAATCCAGGCGTTGCGCTGGGTGCGCAGCACATACCACCAGCCGCGAAAGGCGTGGCCGAAGGATTGATAACGGGATAAAAGGAAGTTCCACATAGGTCGACTCATTGCGCTTTACGTCGTGCACTTTAAAAAACGCCCGCCGCAATCACTGCTCGCGAACTCGGACATTCCCCAAACCCAGAGATTGCAAAACCTCGCTCTGGGCCTTCCACATCTCGGTCTTGTCCTTGGCTGCGGCATGATCGTGTCCCAGCAAATGCAGAACGCCGTGCACCACCAGCAATTGCACCTCGGATTCCAGAGGATGACCGGCGGATCTGGCTTGCTCGTCCGCGGCGGGAATGGAGATGAGGATATCGCCCAGATAACGCGTACCCCTTTCCGGATCGGTCTCCGAGGCCGGGAAGGACAACACGTCGGTCGGCGCGTCCACCCCCAGATACTGGCGGTTGAGCTGGCGCAGTCGCGCCCCGTCTGTCAGCACCACGGTCAGGTCGCCTTCGGCAGACTGATTGGTCAACGCGGCCTGCGCGGCCCGGTCGATCAACCGCGCCGGAATGCTCTGAATCTTCGATTCTACTTTGACATGAATCATGAATTGTCCGATTCATGCGGCGCGGTGGGAATATCCGCCGCCTGCGGCTCCGCCGCGGGATATTGAATGCGCGGATGATAGGTGCCTCGCAGCGTGGTCACAAATGAATCGGTGATCACGCTCAGATCGCTCATGGTCAGCGGGGCGTTGTCGAGTTGATTTTCCTTCTGGATGTGGTCGATCACCGAGCGCACAATGCCGCGCAGCTCCTCTTCGGTTTCCGGTCCCTCGGCGCGGGCCCGCGCTTCGGCACCGTCGGCGAGCATCAGGACGGCCGTTTCGCGGGAGCGCGGCCGCGGACCGGGATAACGGAACTGCTCCTTGTCAACTTTGCTGGCATCGCCGCCGGCCTTTTCAAGCGCCTGGGTGTACTGATAGCGCGTGACCATGGTGCCGTGATGTTCCAGGATGAAATCGTCAATGCGGCGCGGCAGGCGATATTTATGCGCGAGAGCCACACCGTCCAGCACGTGTTGAATGATCTTTTGTGCGGCCCGTTCCGGGGTGATGTCCGCATGCGTATTGAGATTGCCGGGAGCCTGATTTTCGATGAAGAAGGAGGCATCCTTTGCCTTGCCGATGTCGTGGAACAGCGCCCCGACGCGCGTCAGGAGTGGATCCCCGCCGACTTTCTCCGCCGCGCGTTCTGCCAGGTTTGCGACCTGCAAACTGTGTTGGTACGTTCCAGGTGCATTCCGCAAAAACATTTGGAGGAGCGGAAAGTCCGGATGGGAGATCTCGAGCAGCTGCATGGGCGTTGGCAGACTTAAGAATTGTGCCAGCGGATATTGCAGGAGCAGCGCGATGCCGGCGGACGCCAGTCCGTTCACCAGCGCCGCAGCGGTCAGGGTCGCGATGCCCACCCAGTCCATCGCGGCACTTGGCAGGAGATAGGCCAGGACGATGGCAATGCCGGCGCCCGCGATCGTCAGGCCGGCCCGCAGGAATCCCCAGAAGCGACGGGCCGGTCCAAGTGCCAGCACGCCGCACAGCGAGGCCATTATGTAAAACGGCATCAGCTCCGCGGTGTTCGACAGTCCGTAGGCGCTCAGCACGGAAATGACCAGTGAAAAAATGATGCCGCTTTCCATGCCGAACAGCGTCGTCACCAGCAAGCCCGCCGCGGGCAGCGGATAGAGATAGGGAATGATGGTCCGATTCGGAATCACAAAGCGCGCACCCACGATAAATATAATAAAGAGGATGGAGGCCATCAGGAGACTGCGCGGATCGGATGGAAAGGCGGTTTTCCGGTACCTTGCAAAGTACAGGCTGGTGAAGAGCGCCGACAGGATCGTCAGGGCCGCCGCGCCCAAATAGGTCTCAATCGGCTGACCGGCCTGGATCAGTTTGAACTCCTGCAGGGCTTCCATTTGAGCGGGCGTGATGATGTCACCGGCCGCCACAATCCGTTCGCCCGCCTTGTAGGTCTGCACGATGGGCTGCACCGCCTCACGCGCCGAGGTTTGCGCGGCGGCGGTCAGATCGGGGCTGTAGCGGCTGTTGGTCACCACAAAACCACTCACAAATTCGCTGACCAACCCCGCGTCTTCATCGCTGAACGTCAGGTTGACCAGGGACGGGATGCTGGCCAAAACCGCGTCGAGGTTATCGGTGCGCACGGGGGAACGCATGATCTGCTCCAGCAGGCGCAGGGATTCCTGCTGGATGGAGTCCCAGCGCGAATCGGAAATGGACAAGATCAATTTGATGCTGTCCGGCTTGAGGCTGATGTTGCTCAAATTCGCAAGCTGGGCCTGTTTGACTTCGGCACTGGCGATCGTATCGGCGCGGGTCAGGCTGATCAACTGGAACGTGGAGCTCAAGCGGTTGATCTGCTCGCGCGCGATCGACGGATCGGGATCCGTATAGATCGGTTGAACCGCTTTTCCGGCAGTTTGCCGCGCTTCCTCGGTCCGCACCTGGCTGACATATTCATCGTCGCGCGGTGCGCTGATATCGCGCGGCGCTACGTCGCCTGCCTTAAGTGGAAGCGCCGCCGGACGCAGACTGAGCGGCAGGGTCAGCGTGGCGAAGGTCACGATGCTGACCACCACCAGGATGAAGATCTGCAGGTTCTTCACCCGCGTGCGAAAACGGGACTGATTTTCCATAAAAACAAATTCACCACGGAATGCAGGTGCGGGCCTGCGGCAGGGTGCAGGCGGGACTCACAGGGCAATTCTCACCCTGTGATTTCGGTGCTCCGTGGTGAGAAAATCACTTGGCCAAGAGTTCCTTCACCAGCGCGCTGACCTGATCCCCCGCGGCCCGCCCGGCCACTTTGGGCAGAAGCACCTTCATGACCTTTCCCATGTCGGATGGCCCGGCCGCACCGGTCTCCGCAATGGAGGCCTGGGCCAGGGCGCGCAGTTCTTCGGCGGGCATGGCTTTCGGCAAGAACGCTTCGAGCACTTTGATCTCCGCTTCATTGTCGGCGATCAAATCCGGACGGTTGGCCTGCCTGGCTTCATCGGCTGCCTCCCGTCGATTCTTAATTTCCTTGTGCAACAGTGAAATGACCGCCGCCTCGTCGAGGGGGGTTTGCTTGTCCACTTCGGCCTGCTTGATATTTGCCAGCGCCATGCGCACCGTGCGCAGGCGGACTTCATCCCTGGCTCTCATGGCGTCTTTCATTGAACTGCTGAGCTGAGTTTTGATTTCCATGCCAATCATTATACTAGAGTTGGATGAGCAGGATGCTTGGAACTGTCCGGCCGTCCCAAGCCAAGACAGGTCCCCTCCGGTTGAGGCTGGGGCGATGGGGGCGCAGCAAGGCGAGGGGGTTCACCAGACGTATTCTGATAAAAGGAGATGCCCGCCGCTCAGAGCGGCCTGCCTGAAATTGTCCCCGTCAGCTTCTGGAGAGGGTCTATCAGGAAGACCCGATCATTCACCGGAAGGTTTCCCTTTGAACAGGGGAAGATATGCGCCGTAGCCTTCCTGCTCCAAATCCTCAAGGGGAATGAAGCGAAGCGCGGCGGAGTTCATGCAATAACGCAGGCCGGTCGGCGCCGGACCATCGTTGAAGACATGGCCAAGGTGCGAATTGCCGTACTTGGAACGGACCTCGGTCCGCGGCAGAAAGAGTTTGAAGTCGGTATGCGTGACAATGTGGTCCGGTTCCAAAGGCTTGGTGAAGCTGGGCCAGCCGGTGCCCGAGTCGTATTTATCCAGGGAACTGAACAACGGCTCACCCGAAGCGACATCCACGTAAATACCGGCGTGTTTGTGATTCCAATATTCGTTGCTGAACGGCGGCTCGGTGCCTGCCTGCTGCGTGACCTGATATTGCATGGCTGACAGCAGTTTCCGCAGTTCAGCGTCCGAGGGTTTGGTATAAGTTTTCATCAGAATCTCCTGAACCTGTAAAGCTGGTCGCGCGCTCTTGCGGGGGCGGTGTATATTCTATTCCTGAAGACAGGGTGCAGCTGCCCACTCTTACCGGCCGGGGCAAGAATTGGTCCGCCCGGCACCTTGCCGGTTGTGCCCGCAGCCCGTAGACCGCCCCATGGCCAAGCAGGTGTCCTCCCAGGCGGCCCATCCGACCCGATCTGCGCAAGCGGGCCTTCGACGCCACAGCCGCAGCCGGCCGGTTTGCAAGCAGCGGCAAGTTGTGTCCTGCCGGCTGGTTGAACAACGGGATCTGCCTCCGTCCGCAGACATCTATCCTGGCAAGATCCGTGGCCCATAAAACACGATATGGATCATCGGGCTTTTCGGCCGTGCTGGCACCCCGGCACGATGCTCCTGTTCCGGGCTTTTGGGCCAACGGTCACTGGCTGGTATCCTGTGAAGCAGCCTGTTCACTTCAGCTCTTGAACGCGCCGTTTCGCCAATTCCAAATAGTCCTCATTCACTTCATACCCGGCATAGTGCCTTCCCGCTTTCAGCGCCGCCAGCGCGGTCTGCCCTGATCCCATGAACGGATCGAGGACAACTTCACCCTGGAATGTGTACAGCTGAATCAAGCGATACGGCAATTCAATGGGGAAGGGCGCAGGATGCCCGATCTTTCTTGCGGATTCCGCGGCGACCGTCCAAACGGATTTTGTGAACTCTAGGAATTCTTCCTTGGAGATGGTGTCTGTTCGCCCCTCCGGTTTGTCGCGGCGAAAGTTTCCCTTTGAGAAAACCAGGATGTATTCATGCGTATCGCGCAAGGTCGGGTTCGACGCCGACTGCCACGAGCCCCAGGCGGTAGAGGAACTTGCGGAGGCACCTTTGTCCCAAATGATCTCGCCGCGCATCAAAAAACCGACCTCCAGCATGTCGCGAATGATGAAGGCGTGCAGGGGGATGTACGGCTTGCGTCCGAGATTCGCAACGTTGATGCAGGCACGTCCGCCGGGGACCAGCACGCGATGGGTCTCGGCCCAGACCCGTCTCAGGAAGGCCAGATACTCAGCCAGCGTCAGATCGTCATCGTAATCCTTGCCGACGTTGTAGGGCGGCGAGGTGACCATGAGATGCACGGAATGATCCGGCAGTTCGCCCATCGTTTCCGACGAAGCGTGGAAGATCGTATCCAGTTTTTCGGGCGGGATCGGATTCTCGCGGTATTTCAATTCTTCCGCCTGCGGCTGGTCATCATACAGGCGCGCAGAATAAAACGTTGACGCATCGTGTCCGGCGCGTCCGGGCGAACCGAAAGAGGAAGTCTTGGTGGATTTTCGTGGCATGTCGTATTGATCAGGTCGTCCCGCCCCCCGGTCGCGCGGGCGGGCATTCCTGCTGCTGGTCCCGGGGCCGAGCGCAGCGGCCTCCCCCTTTCCTCAAACAGGAGATTGCCGCCTGGCGCCGAGAGGGCGCCCGCCCTGACATCCTTATGACTCTTTCAACCCTTTCAGTTCAAAGACCTGCGCCGCCTGCTGGCGTCCCTTCACGGCGATGGGGTCCAGCGCCCCGGCCTCCACAAGATCCTTGACGATTTCATAGGTGGTGCTTTCCAGGAGGATTTGTCCGGGCCGGGCAGAGGCCTGCAGACGTTGTGCGAGATTGACCGTATCTCCGATCGCGGTGTAGTTGAAAAGTTCGGCCGTCCCCACATTGCCGATCATGGCCGGCCCGGTCGTGATCCCAATGCGGAACGTCATGTGCTGTTCCGGATCTTTCAAGCTGCGATGGGCTTCAATCGAACGCCGCACGATATTGAGCGCGGCGCGTGCCGCGCGCAGCGCGTGGTCCGGCTGCAGATCGGGACTGTTCCAGATCCCCAGCACCGCATCGCCCATGAATTTGTCGAGGGTTCCCTCCTCCTCCAGGATGGCCTGCGCCGCCAAAGCCAGGTATTGATTGAGCACGCTGAAGACGGTCTCCGGATCGTGCTTTTCGCTGTAGGTGGTGAAGCCTGACATGTCCGCAAACAATGCCGTGACAAGCCGTTTGACGCCGTCCAGCTGGAGATTATCCGGATTGGCCAGCAGCCGGTCGCGGACGCGCGGTGCAACCACGTGACCGAATGTCCGGCGGATCAATTCCCGCTCGGCCTCCAATTTATGGCGCTCCGTCAGATCTTCGAAGACGAGCGTCGCGCCTTTCGTCCCGAGATAGGCATCGCGCAGGGGCGAGACCGAAAGCCGCAAGAACAAATCGCCTCGTTCCGGGACCCTGTTGCTGAGTTCGGTGCTCGTCACCGTCTCCCCTCTTGTCAACGTATAGCTTGCGGCATCTTCCAGCTCCACGCCCAGCACCGGCACCGCCTTGGCAAGCGGCTCGCCGATCACACGGCTGACATCCACCCCCAGGATATTTTCTGCGGCGCGGTTGAGGAGGGTGACATGCCCCTCCACGTCGGTGGTGATAATGCCGGTCGCGATCGAGGCAAAAATATTGTCCATCAGGTTCTTCATTTCCATCGTTTGATCCAGATTGCGGCGGAGATTGGCAAAGAGGCGCACGTTTTCAAGTGCCAGCGCGGACTGCGCCGCGACCGCGGCCAGGAAATCGAGATCATCGCCTGTATATAGATCGCCCGAACGGCGGGGGCCAAGCATCATGAAGCCGGTCAGTTTGCCCTCATAATGCAGCGGCGCAAACGTGAAACCCATCAAGCGGCGATAGGCCGGGGCAGAATCCGGCAGAGCAGGGGGCAGGGGCCCGTCGGTCGGGAACCAGATCGGGGTCCGCGCCGAAGCGATGAGCTGGATCAGCGGATCCTCGACCTGATAGGACGGTGCGGAATCCCCGCGCGTCGCGTGCGGAAAATATTTCCCCAGATCGTCATTGTAAAGATAGAGCACAAACTTCTCCGGCGCCAGGGCCTGTGTGACCTGATCTTCCAGTGTCCGCAGGGTCTGGTTGAGATTGGGCGTCACCGCGAGATGACGCGACAAACTGGTCAGCGCACGGCGATAATCGGCAGGGGCGCGATAGAAGAGCCGGTCAATGCCGCGTTGAATAAGACCGCGCAGCGGATTGAAGCCGATGACCAGCAGCAGCAAATAGGCCGCGATGACCAGCGGGTCGCTGGCGCGGATGGCCCGTTGCAGCGATAAGGAAAAGAGCGCCAGCAGCGCATAGAACGCCGCCAGCGCGATGCTGAGCGTGAGCAGATACGTCAGGGCGCGCGAGAAGAAGCGGTCCACATCGAGCAGGCGATAGCGGATGACCGCATAGGTGATCGAAAGCGGAAAGACGATGAGCGCCGGGAAAACCAGCCAGGCATAGAACTGCGTGAACACGCCGAAGGCGAGCGGCGCAATATAATAAAGCGCAGGGATGAAGGCGATGATCGCGCCGAAAATAATGACGCGGCTCTGCTGGCGGACATTGGAAAGGTTGCTGCGAAACACGCGATAGATCAGCGTGCCAAGGAACAACACAAAACCAAGCGTAATGAAAAGATAACCCCATTGCCAGGTGTTGATGTAGAAGTACGGATCGGAGGGCCGCAGGATCGCAAGCGAGGTCGGCGCGGCAAGCAGGATGAACACGATCCAGCCCAGCCAGCGCAGGCTCGGCCGTCGCAGGACAAAACGCATCGGCTGGGGAAAAACAAAGGAAAGGTGCACCAGGCTCCCCCCAATGACCCCCAGGCTCAAGGCCCAGAACAAGACCGCGTGCCGCGTGGTATCCATGTCCAGGAAGGTGGATGTCCCGATGCTTAAGGCCGAGGTGAAGGCCAGCAGGGCGCGGCTGGCGCGCTGGTCGCTGCGCAGGGTGTAGGTCCACAGCCCGATCCCGATCAATGCCAGGCTGACGAGATAGGGCACGATGAATAGTGTAAATAGATCCCCCAGCGGAGGATGGGCCAGCGGCATGACCGTCAGCGCAAAGGTCCCGCCGGCGCGGCGCGCAAAGGAGGCCCGGACGGGCCGCGTGCCGTTCTGCTGAAGAAACGTCATGAATGCGGAAGCATCGGGGATGGGCTGGCCGTTCAATGTCAGCAATTGGTCGGCAAAGAGGACACCCTGATCACGAGCGGGCCAGCCTGCTGAAGCAATCTGGCTGACCACGTTATTCGGCTCGAGCAACATGCCCAGGAACGGTGTGCGATACCAATCCGCCGCCCAGAACGGGCTCAAGACAAGCATGAGGACCGCAATTCCCGCAATGAGGATCGGCAGAATGTGATTGACCCAAGCGCGATCGGAGGGGGTGGACATCTTTCATGAATTATAATCTAGGCATGACCTTTTACACGCGAAAAGGCGATGATGGTACGACCGGACTTTTGGGCGAAGGTCGCCTCCCCAAATATCACCTGCGGATCGAGGCCCTGGGAACCCTGGACGAATCCAATGCGGCCCTGGGTCTGGCGCGCGCCACGGTTCATGACCCGCGCTCCGGGCCGCTGATGCTCAGCGTTCAGCGTGACTTATACCGGCTCATGGCGGAGGTGGCGGCGGCCCCCGAACAGGCCGGCCGCTTCCGCTTCGATGAGGGACGCGTGCAATGGATCGAGGAACAGACCGATTCGTTGAGCAAGACCGTTGCGATGCCGAATGAATTCATCCTCCCCGGCGACTCGCTCGGCGGCGCGTCGCTGTCGCTGGCACGCGCCGTGGTCCGCCGCGCGGAGCGGCGGGTGGCCGAACTGCTGGACGCAAAAGAGATAACCAATTCCTTCCTGCAGCAGTATCTCAACCGTCTGTCATCGCTGTTGTTTGTGCTGGAACTGGTCGAGAATCAAACGGCGGGGAAACACACCACGTTGGCAAAGAGATAGCAGAACCTGATCCCTGCGAAAACCATGGAGAATTGATGACCGGAACTTTGATCAATGTTGCTACGATTCTGATCGGCAGCGCGCTCGGCCTGATCTTCGGCGGGCGCGTGCCGGAGCGGCTCAAAGCCACCGTGATCGCCGGCATGGGGCTTTTCACCGCGGCGATCGGCATCCAGATGTTCCTTCAGACGGAAAATTCGTTGATCGTATTAGGCGCACTGCTCATCGGTGCCCTGCTCGGCGAATGGTGGAAGATCGAAGACCGCCTGCAATCGCTCGGACAGATCCTGGAGGCGCGATTTGCAAAGGGGGCGCCGCAGACGGGCGGGGAAGTCACCTCCAACAAATTCGTGCGCGGATTTCTAACGGCCTCCTTATTATTTTGTGTGGGTCCGATGGCCATCCTCGGCTCGATCCAGGACGGCCTGACGGGCAACTATGACCTGCTGGCGGTCAAATCCGTGCTGGACGGCTTCGCATCGCTGGCATTTTCATCCACCCTGGGGGTGGGCGTGATGTTTTCCTCGCTGATGATCCTGGTTTATCAGGGAGGCCTCAGCCTGCTCGCCGCCCAATTGAATTCGCTCGTCACCCAATCCATGATGAACGAGATGACCGCCGCCGGCGGCGTCATTTTAATCAGCCTGGCGCTCAGCAGCTTGTTGGAGATCAAAAAGATCCGCTCGGGGAATTTTCTCCCCGCCCTGGTGATCGCCCCGCTCCTGGTCTGGATTCTTTCGCGGTTTGGACGTTAAACAAAATTGGGCGGCAGAGGATCTGCCGCCCAATGGGCCTGCCATCCACTTATTGCGCGCCCGCCGCGGCCAGCGCCGTGTCGATATCCTGCTGGAAAACGCTGAAGGGTTGCGCTCCATCAATCGATGAAGTCTGGACCTGACCGTTCGTCGAATAACTCAGGATAAACCAGGGCGTGCCTTGGATGCCCGAAGCCTGTGCGTCTTTGAAATCTTGATTCGCCTGATCCAGATACTTCTGGCTGCTATAGCAGGAGTTGAAGGCGCTCATATCCAAACCAATACTCTGGGCAATCGCCTGCAAGCGGCGATCCGTGAATGAACCCGCGTCTTCGCCCAGGACGTTCGTGAATAATGCATCGTGCATCTCCCAGAATTTATTCTGATCGGCGGCGCAATAGGCGGCCATGGCTGAGTCCTGCGATTCCACTCCACCGTCACCGATGTTGCCGCTCACCCAGTTTCCGGCCGAACGGTAGGTGTAAAGAACCTTGCCGGTTGTGACATACGTGCTGATCAGCTGGGCCTCCGTGGAGGTCCAGAACTCTTTGCAGTAAGGGCATTGGAAGTCGGAGAACTCGACCAGTTTGACCGGCGCGTTGGGATTCCCGGTCGAATTGCGGTTCACATTCGGACGCGCGCGCGGGTCGGCGGTCAGGATCCCGGCCGCCGGCTTCAACTGCGGATAGATCAGCACGAACGCAATCAAAAACGCACCGGCGACGATCAAGCCGATCCAAATCCAGCGATTACGCTGTTGCGCCCGGCGGCGCTTCTCGCGGAACTCCTGACGCTTGCTCGGACCTTCCCGGTCTTTTTTGCTCATACACACACCTCTATGAAAAATAATGTTCTGGATTTTCCCATGTTCACCGATTTTTGTCCAGCAGGATGCAAAAAAACTCATTTCCTTTTTAAGTGGTCATCCATCCAGCCGATCATCGTTTGGATCACTTCCGCTTTTTCGGGCTCATTGTGGATTTCATGATACAGGCCCTCCCAGGGACGCCAGGTCGCGATCTTTCCGGCCCGTTCTGCAAACTCGGCGCTCGCAGCCGATGAGGTGATCCGGTCAGCCTTTCCATGCATCAGCAGGAGCGGGACCGAAAATTCTCCCGCCCGGTCCAGCGCCCATAACCCGGACTCATAAATGCTGATGAACAGCCTGGCCGAAATCCTGGAGTGCACAAGCGGATCGTTGTTATAGGCCTCCACAACTCTCCGGTCGTGGGAAAGCGCGGCTGTATCCAGGGCGGACTTCTGGGTGAAGCCGGGGGCGATGCGGTTCATCAAGCGGGCGAGTGAGATCTGCACCCCGGGCGGATCGAATGCCAGCTTCAGCCATGGGCCGGTGGCGATCACGCCGGCCACCTCCACTTTGCGCCGGAGCGCGAAGTTAAGCACAAGATTCCCGCCCATGCTGTGACCGTATAAAAAGCGCGGCAGGCCGGGATAGCGCTTCTCGCTCCACAGGAGGAAATCGGCCAGATCGTTCAATAACGCCTCATAAGATGGAGTATGCCCGCGCGGCCCGCCGGACCGGCCATGCCCGCGCAAATCAAACCCGACCAGGGTGTAGCCTGCCTTGTTCAGGGCCTCGCCCACATGGGCATAGCGGGCCGTGTGTTCTCCAAAGCCATGGATCAGCACAACCACCGCTTTGGTTTTTGGCCCCGATCCCCAGCCTTGGACGTACAGCCTCAAGCCATCCCTGCTTTGCCACTCTGATTCAAAGCGTTCCATGATCAGCCTCCCGGGTGATACCCGCGCGGCACCCTCCGCTATTGGGTTCGATCGCCGACTTCAAAACGGCAGTACGGATCGCCCTTGGCCAGGCAATGTGTTTCCACGACCTCGTGCGGCTGGCCGGTGGCCCAGGCCACCGCCTCACCGATGGAGCCGACGTACAGATAACAAATCGGCTCTGCGCTTTTCCGGCGATGACACATGGCGCAGGTGGATTCCACATACGCGATCCTTTCGCCGCTCTCATCCACCCAGGCATCCACCTGCGGGTTGGATTTCTTCAAGGCCCCCGCCATGCTGTTCAATATGAATTTGATGCGTTGTTTTTCAGGCAGCAGCTTCAATGCCGCGCCGGCGATCCCCAGCAAGGCGGCCTGTTCACGCACCGCATACTGGAACGAAGCCTTCCCGATTCTGCGCAACATGCCTCGTCCGCCGCGCCCGTAAAACTCCTCAATGGCCTGATTGAACTTGGCGTACTCGATGGATTGGATGGCAGGATTCAGATCATCGGGCGGGAAGCTGCCGATGAACCGCTCCAGGCCGCTGGTTCGCAGGACCGCGTTGAGACCATTCTCGCCCATGACCTCCTGTGCCGAAACGAGCGCCTGCCGGACCAGCGCGTTGACGATCACTGCCTCATCCAATTGTGCCATGCTCGGCCTCCCGATAAATATAGACCGGATATTGTTCTCCCGTGCGGCGGAAGCCGATCTTCTGGTAGAGCGCCAGAGCGCCGGCATTATCCGCCTGCGTGTTGACCGTGATGCGCGACAAGTCTGCGCCGCGGCAGACCTGATTCATGAGATCACCGATCAAGGCCAGGGCAATCCCCCGCCCCTGCGCCCGGGGCTGGACTGCCAGGCGGGCCAGGTGGGCCCCGACCGGATTCCCCGTGGAAAGCTGATATCCCAGGATCCCCGATTCGTTCTCGGCCACCGAGGCATAGATGGCCTGCGACAGGGCCTGGGTCAAAGCCGGTAACGAATTCTGCCAGAGCGGTTCGAAAGCCGCGCCATCCACCTCAACCACCCGCGGCAAATCGTCGGGGAGCATGGGGCGCAGCCTGATGCCGGCTGGAACAGGATAAGAATGAAGGGGCCCCCGGTTCCATTCCAGCATCACAATGAGCTGGGCAAACCGAAATCCATTTTCGGTCAGGATGGATTCAAACCAGCGCTGGGTCGTGATGGCGGCAACCGTCGCAGCGCCTGGAGAGGGAAATGTGCGCCGCGCCGCATCCCAGAGCGCCGACCACTCCGAGCGCCCGTCCAGGTTCGAATCAACGACAAACAGGCGAATCCAAAATATGGAAGGGGGGTCAGGCGGACAGGCCAGCGCGGCTACGATCTGTCCCTCTTTTTCCAGCACAAAGTAGGGCTCATAGCCAATCCATTCCAGCGGGGTGCGCCAATCCAAATGCCGATGAATCTGTTGTTGGAATAAGAGCAGATCGGCAATCTGCTGTCGGTCCGCAGGGACCGCCGGCCGGATCCGCAGATTGACCTCGATCATCTCTGCACAAAACGAACCAGGGCTCGCAGGATGCGCTCGAAGAAGGATGGATTCTGTTTGGCCTCCAGCGAGCCGAACATCTTGAATACCGATTCGCTGACCTTGCCCCTCTTTAATTTGATCCCGGCCGCAGATTTAAGCACCATGGCGCGCAGATCTCCCTCGCCCGCCTCGGCCAAGACGGAGGCGGAACGATCATACGCAGTCAGGGCTTCATCGAATCTCTTCAAGGCTTCGAGCGCGGCAGCTTGATTGCCAAGTGCCATGCCCTGGCGTTTCAAGTCACCGGCCTTTGCGAAGATCCCATCCGTTCCCAGTGCGGCCTCCAGCGCCTCTTGGGCTCGGTCCATCTGCAAAAGGGCGACGCTGAGATTGTTCTTTGATTCTGCCGCGTTCAGATCGTCGCGCGCGGCTGCAAAGGCCTGGCTGGCCGCGCGGAATGAGTCGGCCGCCGCCTCCAATTGGCCCGATTGAAAGGCCTGCTTGCCTTGTTCATTCAGATTTTGTGGATCGGTGTCGGTGGGCATACGGCCTCTACAAGGTGATGTCTAACAGACCTTCCGCCACGGAGCGCAGCTTATCGGTGGGCATGGAACTGAGCTTGAGCGCGAGCTCCAAATAGGGGCGATTGACCGGCTGGCAGACAAAGTCCTGTAATTCTTTGGGAAGTTCGAGGAAGAGCTGGATCCCTTTTTGGTCGCTCATCCAGCGACCGATCGGACCGCTCTCATCAAAAAAGGTTTCGACGCGGCTGCCCAGCGCCGTTGCCAGGACTTCCAGTTCCGGCAGGGGGATCGGACGCTCGCCCAATTCATAGGATTTGATCCGGCTTCCCGGGATGCCCGTCTCCTGAACCAGGGACTTGATCGAAAGGCTGGCGCTATCGCGTTGCTGCCGCAACAATGCGCCGATCATGCGCTGACGAACTTCCACGAGCCGCGGCAGATCAAGCGGTTCGGTCGGGGAGGCATCGTCCGAAATCGAGGCCTGCCCCCAGAAATGGTTGATCGGCAATTTAAGATTATAGACCAGGATCTCGAGTTCGGGCAGCGATGGGGCGCGCCGGCCTTCTTCGTACGCGCGGAAAACGCCCTTGGTCACGCCGATGGCTTTGGCACATTCGTCCACGTCCCGCCGGGAGGATAAGCGCGCGTCGCGAATCAGGACGCCCAATTTTTTGGTACGCAGAATGGTTTGAGAACGAGTATCCATGCAGGCCTCAGTTGACGCCAATTATAGCAGAGAACATTTTGTGAATGCTGCCGGCCTGTCCTCCTGCAGGTCAACCCGTCCGCAGGCGTCGGGCCAGATCAGCCATTTGCTGCGCGATCTCTTTGAATACAATCGCGGCCGTATCGGTCGGATATTTTTGCGAGAAGGGCACATGCTGGTTATTCGCCAGGGCAAAATTGCTTCCCAGATATGGGACAGATGTTTTGATCTCCAGCCCGATGATGCTCTCCGCTTCAGATTTGGTCAGTCCTTCCAATCCGACGGCTCGGTTCAGGATGGCATAAACCCGGGGCGCCTCCAACCCCTTGGATTGGAGATATTCCCAGACCGTCTTGGTCAGTGAGATCGTGCTTTGGTCGGTGCTGACGATCAGGGAGATCAAGTCGGCGTTTTCGATGATCGGCATGCTGATGCGCGAGAGCGAACGGCCCAGATCGATCAACACATAATCGTAGGCGGCCTTCAAGGCGCTGACAAAATCGCCGATCAGTCCGACCTTGAGCCGGTTTCCGTTTTCGGGATCAGGCGACCCGGCCAGCAGATGGAAATGCCAATTGGTCATCTCGGTCAGGTTATCACGGAAATATTCCGGAGTGAGGATCGTGGCGGGCATTTCCGACACCGTGACCAGGTTTTGGTCGCCCTGATAACCAACGATATCGGCGATCGAGCCGATCGGCAGAACCAGATCCACGACAGCCACCCGGGCCTCGGGTTTGTATTGCACGATATTCGTGGCGATATTGGCGCACAGGGAGGAGGTACCGGTTCCGCCCTTCGCACTCAGGAAAACAATGAGCAATCCACCGACTTTCTTGGCCGCGGCGCCCATCAGGCGATTCACCGTATCGATCAGGCTGGGCATGACCTGGGCCGTCTTGGCCAGGTGTTCGTTGAAGCCCGCCTTCATCAGCGACCGCACCCGGGCTGGCTGCGTATCATTGCCCAGGGCGACCAGCGGCGTCCGGGCGGTCCGCGCATCCTGCCGCAAACGTATTGCCAGGTCTTCCCCCTTCAGATCGGCCGTGGCCGGATCGACAATGATCAGGTCGGGGCGGTCGCGCCAGGCCGAGATCAAGCCCTCCTTTCCGGAGGCGGTCTGCAGGGTCTGATATCCCTCGCGTTGCAGCGTTGCACCGACAAAATTGCGGCTGGCGGCATCCGCATCAATAATGAGAATCTTTTTGCCGGTCATTTTTCATTCCTTTCGATCAGGACTCAAGTGGAGGCATCAAATAGCCGAGCCCTGAGCGGGTGACGATATGTCGCGGCGCATGCGAGTCGGTTTCCAGCTTTTGCCGCAGACGGGCAATGCTGACCCATAAAATCTCCTTGTCCGTCTTATACTCCGGACCCCAAACACTGGTCAGAAGTTCCTCGGCGGTCAGGATCTTGCCGATGTTATGGGCAAACTGAAGGAGCAGACGGTATTCGGTCGCGGACAAAGAGATCGGCTGTTCATCGCGCCAGACCTCCGCCCGGGCAAAATCTATGCGGAGGTTCTCGTGCGTGAAGAAGCGCGAGCTGCCATTCTCAACCGGCGGTTGGGCGCGCCGCAGCACCGCCCGGACCCGCGCCAGCAGTTCCGTCGCCGAAAACGGCTTCACCAGGTAATCATCCGCTCCAAGGTCCAGACCCTTGACCCGATCCTGTTCCTCGCCTTTGGCGGTCAACATGATGATCGGCACGCTCGAGAATTGGCGGATGCGCTGGCAGGTGGCAAAGCCATCGAGGCGCGGCATCATGATATCCAACAGAACCAGGTCGGCAGGATGGGCCGAGAAGGCATCGATCGCTTGTACCCCATCCGCCGCAGTCACAACGGTATATCCCTCCGTTTTTAGATTGGCCTCCAACAAACGAAGATAACGAGGCTCGTCATCCACGATGAGAATACGTTTGGACATATCGTTCTCCTTTCCATCCGAGCGATCAGGGCGCTGAGTCGAGCGGCAGTTCGATGAAAAAGGTGGTGCCCTGATCGATAATCGACTCTGCCCAAATCTTACCATGATGTGCCAGAATGATTTGTTTGCAGATGTAAAGACCCAGACCTGTACCGGTGGTGCTCTGGCCGGGCACCCGGTAGAAACGTTCAAAAATGAACGGCAGATAGCCTGCCGGAATGCCGGGGCCCCTGTCGGCAAACGCGACCCGGAGCCTGTTTTTACCGCGTTCCAGGTGGATCGTCAGCGGGGAACCGGGGGCATACTTGATGGCATTGACAAATAAGTTCTCGAAAACCTGCGAAAGCCGCACACTGTCGCCATGAATGGGCGGCGAGTCTTCAAATTCCAGTTTGATCTCAAGGCCCGGATTGTGGGCCCGCACCCGCAACGCCACATCTTTGATGAGCGCATCCAGCCGCATGGGCTGGAACTTGAACTGGATGGTCCGGCTTTGCAGGCGGGCCGACTCCAGCATGTTCTCGATGAGTTGCGCCAGACGATCCGTCTCTTCGTCAATGATGGTCAGGAACTCGCGCTGTGTCTTCTCGTCCCAGCTCGTGTCCTGACGGAGCAGGCTGGTGCTGTATCCCTTGATAAAGCCCAGCGGCGTCCGCAGTTCGTGCGAGATCGTCGAGACAAAGTCGTCCTGCAGGCGCATCTGACGCTGGACGGACTCGAGTTCCAGGCGTGCCTCCTGCAATGCTTTGCGTTCAAGCAGGGAGGTCGTCCAGAGAGTGATCAAGGAGGCGAGCCGGACATGTTCGGTCGTGTAGGGTGGACCGGCAAAGCGCACAAAGACCAGGGCCCCGCTCAGGCGGCCGCCCATGTACAGCGGCAGTCCGATCAAATGCGGAAAGTCAAGGCGGGAGGTATCGTCCTGGGCGTGCGGCGTCTCGATGATGATCTCCTTTTTTGCCAGAACCTGTCCCGCGATGCCTTCGCCCCAGCTGGCGTCGGCTTCCGCATGTTTGCCGCGGCCCACGGCCCGGGCATAGATCACATCGAAGCCGTTGCCCCCTGCATCGAGAATGTAGACCGCGACGTTGTCATAGACAAATTCATCGCGCAGCGATGCGAGCAGGGTGTCCAGGCCTTCTTTCCAGTCGTTCTTGCGAACGGCGGACTGCAGGCTGGAATGAATCTTCGAAAGGGTCAGGGTATCCAGGGAGTGGGCGCTGTCCAAATTATTTTTCTTTCGCCACTGCCAGCAGTGGGAATTTGAACGTGGTGCCTTTGCCTTCCACCGATTGCACATCGAGCAGGGAACCGTGGGCTTCCACGATCTGCCGCACCAGGGAAAGGCCAAGCCCGGTCCCGCCCGCCCGGCGGGTGGCTGAACCGTCAAGCTGGTGGAACGGTTCAAAGATTTCGTTCAGCCGGTTCGCGGGAATGCCGATCCCTGTGTCGGTGATGGAGACCATCACCAGATTGGCGCCTTCTTCCTTTAGACTGAGGACGACGTGTCCGCCGGATGGCGTGAACTTTACGGCATTGTCCAGGAGCTGATTCAATACCCAGCTTATCTTTTCCGAGTCGCCCTGGACGCTTGACAGGTTTGGATCCACCACGGCGTGTACTTCCACTCCGCGCGCCTCGCCCTTTTGGGCGGCGGTATTGACCGATAGATTCCCGATGCGCACGATCTCCATCGGTTCCTGTTTTATGCTCATCTCGCCGCGGGAGGCCAGCGAGAACATGATGAGATCCTCGATCATGCTCTCCAACCTCCCGGCCGACTTCTGGCTGATACCCAGCGCGTGGCGCTGTTCTTCCGTCAGGGGGCCGAGCGATTCGGTAACCATCAATTCCAGATACCCTTTGACGTGAGTCAAAGGTGTACGCAGCTCGTGCGAAACATTGGCTACGAAATTCGCCTTCATCTGGCTGAGTTCACTCAGGCGCTGCAATGCTTTCTGCAATTCCGCGGTGCGTTCCTGGACACGCAGTTCCAGGTTTCGATTGGCGGCCTGCAATGCGGATCGCAGTTGAATGATCTGTTCGGTTACTGCGCTGTCCAGGGTGGCGCGGTCGATCAATTTCAGGTCGATCAGGGCCTGTCCAAGCAGATAGGGCTGGTGCCGGGCCGTCTGTTCCTTCTGATAGGCCAGTCCCTTCTGCAGGTCGCTTTCCGAAATGCGGCCGGCGCGCACGAGGGCATCCCCCAACTTCGGAACAAGCATTTCAGGTGTAAGCTGTGAGTTCTGCTGTGCCATAAGCCGCTCCTAGGATTGCCAAACCCAGTCACCACCCACCATTGTAGCCGATGATTGAAAATCCTTCACCTCCTGCGGATCACAGGCAAAGGGATCCTCTGCCAGGACGATCAGGTCGGCCAGATGCCCTTGGGCCAATTTTCCCATCCGGTTTTCCGCATACGCCGCGTAGGCGGCGCCGGTCGTAAAACCCTCGAGGGCCTCCTGCATGCTCAGGCGTTGTTCGGGATGCCAGCCGTCGGGCTGGGGCGAGCCGTCGCCGCGTCGGCGCGTGACCGCCGCGTGGATCCCCCAGAATGGGTTCGGTGACTCGACCGGCGCATCCGAGCCGAACGCCAGATGCGTGCCCGCCGCGAGTTGAGTGCGCCAGGCATAGGCCAGTGCGCAACGCTCACCCCAGTACCGTTCAGCCATCAACATATCGGACGTGGCATGGATCGGCTGCATCGAGGCGATCACGTTCAATTCCGCCAGGCGCCCGGCATCATCGGGATGCAGCAGCTGGACGTGTTCAATGCGATGACGCAGAGCCGGCAATCCCTTTTTCTTTTCATACGCACGCAACTGCTCGTAGGCGTTCAACACTTCATGATTGGCGCGATCGCCAATGGCATGGACGGTCAGGCCGAGGCCCGCCTCGGCCGCACGACAACCCAGCTCAAAGAGCTCTTCGCCGTCCAGATTCAGGACCCCCCGATTTTGCCCCTCACTCAAGTAGGGATCGAACATCGCCGCGGTGCGCGGACCCAGCGCGCCGTCCATGAAAACCTTGACCGAACCGATCCGGATCCAATCATCGCCGAAGCCGGTCCGCAGTCCGAGCTCAATAGCCTGATCGAGAAGATCAACGGGGATGTTCTTCGTGACACGTAATTTCAGCTTTCCGCCTTCATGCAGCTGCTGCAGCGCCAGGAAGCAGTCGCGGCGGTCAAAATCATGCACGCCCGTCAGCCCCATCTTCCACAAAATGGGCTGGGCCCTTTCAATCGCGCCGGCCAGCCCTGCGACGCTCGGCGCTGGCACGACCCTGTCAATGAGCTGCATGGCATTCTCAAAGAAGATGCCGCTCGGTCTGCCCTGGGCGCCGCGTTGGATCTGGCCGTCCTTGGGATCCGGCGTGGTTTCATTGACATTTGCCAGTCCCATGGCCGCGCTGTTCGCCCAGGCCGCATGCAATGACTTGGCGGTTAAGTAAACCGGATGGTCGGGCGCGATGCGATCGAGCTCCGCGGAAGATGGCCAGCCGCCCCACAGATTTTGATTCCAGCCGTGGCCGAGAATCCACTGCCCCGGCTTGGCTTTTCGAACGCGCGCCTCCACGCGCCGCAGGCATTCCTCAAGCGTACCGGTCTCACAATCAATCTTCTCCAGCGCCAGGGCATAATGTTGGAGATGCAAATGGGCGTCGGTCAGCCCCGGCAGGATCACGCGGCCGCCCATGTCCTGTTTCGGCGCGCCCGCAAAGCGGGACAGCAGTTCTTCGCCGCCTACGGCGACAATCTCACCGTGATCGATCGCGATCGCCGATGCGAGCGGCTTCGATTTATCAAGCGTGTAAAGGTGCGCGTGATGCAGAATTCTCATAATATCTTTTCCAGCAAAGCATCCAGTTCCTCGTCCGAATAATAATAGATGGTGAGCGCGCCGCCCCGCTTGCCGTGCTTGAGCGAGACCTTGGTCCCGAGGCTCGCGCGCAGACGCCGCTCAATATCGCTCACGTTCGGATTTCGGCCGGCTTTCTTTTTCGATGGTGGTTTTTGGCCCCCGAGTTTGCGCGCCAATTGTTCTGCCTGCCGGACGCTCAGGTCCAGGTTGAGGATGGTACGCAGGGCGGCTTCCTGGGCCTTGGCGGAATGCAGGGCCAGCAGGGCGCGCGCATGCCCTTCCGTGATCTTTCCGTCCACCAGGGCCTGCTTGACAGCCGACGACGCCTCCAGCAGGCGCAGCGTATTGGTGACCGCCACGCGGCTTTTGCTCACGCGCGACGCAACGGATTCCTGCGAAAGGCCAAATTCTTTAATCAGGTGATGGAACGCCTCGGCCTCCTCGATCGGATTCAGATCGGCGCGTTGGACATTTTCAATCAAAGCCAGTTCGAGCAATTGCTGATCCGTAGCGTTGCGGATCACAACCGGCACATTTCGCAATCCAGCCCGGCGCGCAGCCTGCAAACGTCGTTCGCCGGCAATCAAGGTGAAGGTGCCGTTCAGGGCGGGCGCCACGATCAGCGGCTGGATCACGCCATGCTCGCGGATGGACGTGGCCAACCCTTCGAGCTCGTCCTCCTGGAAGGCCTGGCGCGGTTGACGAGGATTGCGCTGGATCGAATCGACGGCCACCTGCGCAACGCCGCCCTCGCTGGAAACCGTGCCGGAGCCCGGGATGAGAGCATCGAGTCCTTTGCCGAGGCCGCTACGTTGAGGCATGAATAACTCCTTCCTGGTCCAATCCGGGCAGTGACACCGCGCCGTGGCGTCACTGCCGATCAATGCAACGGTTTCAGGCCATCGCCTTTCAGCAATTCCTTGGCCAGCGCTTCATACGCCTGGGCGCCCGCGGAGGCCGGTGCGTAGGCCGAGATGGGCAGGCCGTAGGAGGGCGCTTCGGCGAGACGAATGGAACGCGGCACGACCGATCTGAAAACCTGACTCGGGAAATGTTTGTTGACTTCCTTGACGACATCCATCGCGAGATTCGTGCGGGGGTCGAACATGGTCAGGATGACGCCGCGTACCTTCAGCTCCGGGAAAAGCAGCGAGCGGACGCGCTGAATGGTCAGGGTCAGTTGTCCGAGTCCCTCCAGTGCGAGGTATTCGCATTGGACCGGCACCAGCACCCCATCCCTGGCCGCCACCAACCCGTTGACCGTAAGCAGCCCAAGCGAAGGCGGGCAATCAATCAAAATGTAATCGTATTTTTCCGCAAGCGGCGCAACGGCTTTTTTAAGCCGCATTTCACGCGCCAGTTCCTCGACCAGTTCCACTTCCGCGCCCGCCAGCGCAGGCGATGAAGGCAAAAGAGAAAGTCTGAGGCGCTCGTTCAAAAGCACGAACGGCATGGCCGGGCTTCCCAGCAACGCCTGATAGGTTCCGCCGCTGACCGTCGATTTATCCACGCCCAGGCAGGAAGTCGCATTGGCTTGAGGGTCAAGGTCAACGACCAACACGCGCTGGCCAAATTGAGCGAGATAGGCCCCGAGATTGATGGCGGTGGTCGTCTTGCCGACGCCGCCCTTTTGATTGACGAGCGTATAAATGCGAGCCACTAAAGGACCTCCAGCGAGCATTCCTCAATTTCACGTGGTGTGGGAATCCCATCCAGGCCCACGCGGGCCACCGAACGCGCCGCGAGCTGTGTGGCAAAGCGCGCGGCTTCCCAGGGATCGCGGGTCGAGCAAAGCCGGACAAAGAATGCCGAAGCAAAAATATCTCCCGCACCGGTCGCATCCGCCTCCTCGACCTCCGGCGCCCGAAAACGGCGGCGATCCCCGTTCCAATAAAGGACCGCCCCGGCCTCGGCTTCCGTGACGGCCAGGACGGCCGTTTGATGCGCCATGGCTTCGATCAATTCCTCGTCGCCGGCGATGTCCTCGCGGCTGATGACCACCGCGCCTGCCTCCGGCAGGATTCGCTCCGCGTTTTCCCATTTGCCTGAGGTAAGGTGTCCATGCTCGTCCCATCTGCGCATCCAGCCCTGGGGGGTGAGACCCAGCAGGGCGGGCGATAGGTTCCCTGGAAGTTCCTGATCCAATTCCTGCGCGACCGGTCCCAGGTGAATGATCGGGGTGCTGCGCCAGATTTCCGGCACCAGGTCAAATGGAATATGCGCGGCCTGGTGATGCAGGATCTGTATTCGGCCCCCCCGGCTGGCGTAGATATTTTCAAACGTCGTCGTCCCTTCAGAAGGGATCGAGATGACCGGAATGCCTGCCAGGGCCTGCAGGGACGTCTCTTCACTTGCAGAAGTCACGATCCCGACCCGCAGGCCAAGCGCCCGCGCGGTCAGGGCGGAATAGGTCGCCGTGCCGCCCAGGCGGGGTCCGGCCGGCGTGAGGTCCTGCGTGATGTGACCCATCACCAGATAATCCACCGCCTGCAGAGGAACAAGATCGTGCATGGGTGAATTATACCGTGATAAAAAAAGCGCCGGCGGGTAAAAATTGGCGCCCACCTTCGTGGTGGGCGCCAATGCACAATGCTATTCCTTCGGCAAAATTGTGATCTTGCGATGCGGCTCCTCGCCCGTACTTTGCGTGGTCACCGCCGGATGATCGCGCAATTCCATATGGATCACGCGCCTTTCTGCGGCAGGCATCGGTTCGAGGGTGAGCTTGCGCCCGGTCTTGATGACCTGCTCGGCCATGCGCTGCGCCAGTTGCCGCAGCTGCCGTTCCCGGCGGTCGCGGTGCCCCTCGACATCCACGATCAACTGAATGAACTGCTGGGTTTCCTTGCCGACCATCAACGAAGCAACATACTGAAACGCATTCAACGTCTCGCCGCGATGGCCGATCAAGACGCCCAGATCCTGGCCGCGAATATCCACCATGATCGGATGCCGGTCTTCGCGCGGCTCGCCGTAGTGCGCCGAGACCTGCGCCTGCATTCCCATTTGGTAAAGCAGTTTGGAAACAACCGATTCGGTCTTGTCGAGGATGGGATCATGGCCATCGGGCAGCGCTTCGATCCTCTTATTCCGAAGGGCCTCCGCTTCTTTGTCCGGGCTGGCAGCGGGCCTCTGGACCTTCGGCTCGCGCTTCTTCTCGGGCCTGGCCCGGGGCTTGGCCTCGGCCGCCTCGGATCCCGGGGGCGGATTGACCGTCAATCTGACGCGTACCTGACGGCCCCCCAATCCGAACAGCCCTTTGTTGCCCGAATCCAGCACTTCCACACTGACGGCCTCCGCCGGCAGGCCGAGTTGGGCCAATCCCTGTGCGAGCGCTTCCTCAACGGTTGGAGCAATGATCTCTAGTGTGGTTCGCTCATTCATTGTGAAACTCCCTGAAGGTTATTTGCTCTTTCTGGCGTTCGACGGAGCAGGTTGGTTCCCGCCCGGCAGGAGGTTGCGCCAGTTGACGCGTCCCATCATGGCATATTGAATAATGCCCAGCACATTGCTGGCAACGAAATATATTGCCAGGCCCGAGGCATAATTGAGCACCAGCCAGCCGAGGAACAGGGGCATGTAAATGCTCATCATGCTGTTCATGGCCGCCGTCTGATCGTTGGGATTGGTGGATGGCGGAAGGGTCAATTTGGTTTGCAGGTAGGTAGTCAGCGCGACCACGATCGCCAGCGTGGGGAAGCCGTAGGGCAGGAAGGAAAGTGTGAACCCGCCGGGGAAGGGCAGCCCTTCCGGGCGGCCGAGATCCATCCACAGGAAATGGCTGTTGAGCGGAATGATCGCCGAGGCATTCATGAAGGGGTAGATACTGCGTGCCAGTTGAAGCAACGTGAGCGGAGTGGCCGCCAGCGCCCGCGTCACGCTTTGATACAGGCCGATGATGATCGGGAACTGGATCAGCGTGGGCAGACAGGAGGCAAACGGATTGATGCCGCGCTCCTTGTAGATGCGCATCTGTTCGGAGGCAAGTTTCTCGCGATCCTTGGCATACTTCTTTTGGATGTCCAGCCATTCTTTGTCGCTCTGCAGATCCTGCATCACTTTCGCGCTTTTCAATTGCTGGGCATTTAAAGGCCAGGTGACGGCCCGGATGAGTATGGTGAAAAGAATGACCGCCAGACCGAAGTTGTGACCGATCAGGTTATAGATCCACAACAGGACATTGGTGAACGGATTAAGAATAATCAAGTCCCACCAGGACATAGCAACTCCTTTTACTTGCCGTCAAAGTGCCAGGGCAACATACTGCCGTCTTTTTCATTGACAGCATACAATAAATACTGAGCGCCAAGCGGTGCGATCAAGACGAGATTGCCCGACGCCACCGGGGCCGTGTAGATCTTGCCGCCGATGGACGTGGACCAGAGCTCTTTGCCGTTATGATCCAGCGAATAAATAAAACCCGATTCGGTGGTGATGATCACACCGTCGGTGGTGAGAAGCGGACTGCCCGTGATGGGGCCGTCGGGGGTGATGTTCGACCAGGAGTCCTGTCCGCTGGAGGCATCCAGTGAATACACCTGGCCATTGATGTCCGCCACGTAGACGTTCGAGCTGTTGACGGACGGATCGCTCCACACCCAGGCGTTCGTTTTCGCCGTCCAGCGGATCGAGCCATCCGCCGCATTGATCGCGAAGACCCTGGAGCCAAATGAACCGACATATAAAGTTGTTTTATCCGTGCTCAGGGTGGGAGAACCGGCCGCGGAACCGCCCAGATCGGTTTTCCAAACGATCCGATGTGACTGCGGATCCACTGCATAGAGGAAATGGTCCAGCGAGGTCAGGAAGATCAATTTACCGTCTGTGACGGGTGTGCCCCAGAGGGGATGACCGATGGACAGGGACCACAGCAAATCACCGGTTGCAAGTTTGAGCGCATACAGCGAACCATCATTATTGGGCGCGTAGAGCGTATCGTTGACTGCCAGCGGCGCGGCGATCCAGCGGTCCTGGGCCGCGCTGAAGACCCATTTCTGTTGGCCGGTGGCCGGATCCAGGCTGATCAAACCCTGATCGGTCCCCGCGCTGCCCACGACCAGTTGGCCATCGGGCGTCAGAAGCGGCGTGGCGAAGAATTCCTGGGCGCCCCCCTTATCGGGATACTGCCAGAGCTTCGAGCCGTCGCTCAAACGGGCGGCATAAATGAATTGACCGTTGGCCAGATAGGCGTTCTTGGCGTCCGCCGCCAGGCCCGGCCAGCTGGTGCCGCGGCTGGCGGCGCCGGAACAGGCACTCAGCAACATGGCACCGAGCAAAGCAAAAGAAATGAACATCAGACGTTTCATTGAAAAGAATCCAACTCCTTAAAGGACGGGGTCATATCCCCCGGGATTGAACGGGTTGCAGCGAAGCACGCGCCAGGCGGCCATCGCCGAACCTTTCAGCGCGCCATGTTTGTAAATAGCCTGATAACCATAGTGCGAGCATGACGGATAGAAGCGGCACGTGCCCTCCGGCAGGCCGTGCGAAAGGGTCATTTGATATAAGCGGATCAACGACAGCAGGACCAGGCGTGCCCAGTTGCCCGGCGAGCGCGGCAGATCGCGCAAGCGCGGTTCATTGGGATAATCATGGGGCAAATAGAATTCAGGCTGCATCCGGATCGGAAATCAATTGCGCGCGCCGCAGGATGCTGAGCAGGGCCCGGCGGGCGTCGGTTGAACTGGAGGAGACCAGCGCCGGGCGGGCAATCAGGATCAGGTCCCAGCCGGAGACAAGAGATGGTATCAGGGGCCGCAGCGCCTCCCGCAAAAGACGCTTGGCCCGATTCCGCTTCACGGCGCTTCCGACCGTCCGGCCGGCGGCGATGCCCACACGGACCTTCATCTCAGCATTGGCCTGGGCTACCAGCACAACCAGCGGGTGAGCATAAGACTTGCCAGATTGCCGCACCCGCTTGAAGTCTTGTGAGCGGGTCAAGCGAAATGTTCGCTGCACCCGTACCTCGAACCTGCCTGCACGTTTTGTGGTTTACCAACGCGTGCGCTTCACATGCTCATTGGACTTCACCGTCAGTTTATAGCGCCCGCGCAGACGGCGTCGTTTGAGCACGGCGCGCCCATCGGCGGTGGCCATGCGTGATCGAAAGCCGTGCACCCGGACGCGCCGACGGATCTTGGGTTGATAAGTTCGCTTCGTCATTACTTCCTCATTCCATTCAAAGGATAATTGCAATTCCCGTTCTCAACAGGGAACCGGCAGCCGGTTTAACTGGCAGGGTATTATACCGTAAGGCTTTGGATTTGGTCAAAGGTCAATCGCCGTCCTTTTTCTTGGGCTCCCGCACCGGATACACAGGATGGGCCAGCAATTCGGCCAGCTTCTTCGCCCCGTCCGCACTTGCCACGGCGATGATCTCATCGTTGGCCTGAAAAACGCTGTCTCCGCGCGGCAAGGTCATCTTGCCGTCACGAATGATGGCGGCGATCACGCAATACTGTGCCAAATCCAGGTCCTTGAGGGCCAGGCCGATCGCCTTGGCCCCCGGCGGGATCTTCTCCTCCACCACCGAATAATTGCCGCGCCGGATCTTGAAAAGAGTCATCATGTCGCCCAGCGACATTTCCTCCACCACCAGCCGCGCCAGGATGTCGGCTTGATTGAGGGCAATATCCACGCCCATCTCCGGTGTGAACAGCCAGGCGTTCCTCGGGTTATTGATCCTTGCGATCACGCGCGGCACATTGAATTCAAAGCGCGCCAGGGAGGTCACGACCAGGTTGGTATCATCGGCGCCCGTCACCGCCGCCAGGACATGGGCCGCGGAAACATCCGCCTGTTCGAGAGTCAGCGGGGAACTTCCATCTCCGACCATGATCGCCTGCGCCGGAACCTCATTCTTGAGTTTTTCGAGCAGCGCAGGTCGTTCCTCAATGATTTTTACACGATGACCCGCCTCCAGCAGCAGGTGCGCCAGATAGGAACCGGTATTTCCGCCGCCCACGATGATCACATACATGATTACCTCCTCTCCAATCCCAGCATCTCTTCCAGCCGATCCATCGCCGAAGACAGGACCGATACATGAATCAGGTCGCCTTCCTTGAAATCCGTTCCAGGGACGGGCAGGAATGCCTGATCGTTGCGGGTGATGGAGACGACGGCGATCTCACCCGGAACCGATAACTGGGCGACGTTCCTGCCGATCAGCTGCGACGGTGCTTCGATGACCACCAAGGCGACTTCGCTCCGACCAAAGGTGTAGAGCACATCCAGATCCGTGTGCGAAAGCACCTGATAGATCCGTTCCGCGCCCCAATTGGTGGAGGAGATCGTGGTCAGCCCAAGCCGCTGATAAATCTCGGCCCGATGCGGGTCGTAGAGACGCGCCACCACGCGCGGCACGCGGAAAATGTTCCGGGCGATGCGCGCCGCCACAATGTTGGCATTATCCGAGGAACTGGCCGCCACGAACGCATCGGCTTTTTCAATCCCCGCGTTCATCAGAACGTTGCGGTCGAAGCCCAAACCCTGGACCACCCGGCCCTTGAAGTTGGGTCCGAGGCGGCCGATCGCGTTGGAATCGTGGTCAATGACCGTGACACCGTGCCCGTGGGCGGACATCAACTCGCTGACCTGCGAGCCGATCCGTCCACAACCCATAATGATTACTTTCATAATGAGCTACCTCCTCTCTTGAACATCAAGACGAGCGCGCTGGTTGCATTTTACCAAATCGCCGGATGAAACTCTTCCGGATCCATTCCAGAATATATAACACCGGCGCGAAAAGAATCAGCGCGGGCCAGAAGAATCCGGGCAGGGCAACGTGGTCGAATGCCGCGGCCAGGGGCGGGACATAGATCAACATCCAAATAATGACCAGCTCAAGCACCACGCCCAACCAGAGCACGGGATTGCTGAACCAGCCCTGTTGCCAATTGTGGGCTTTGAACGTCCGGCTGGCAAAAACATTGCCGACCTGCGCCATGACCACGCCGACGTGGAACACGGTCTGGGCCGTGCGCTCCAGGCTGTCGGCACTGAGCGAGAATAGATGCGGCCAGGGGATGGTCGGCGGAAGTGGAATGCCGAGGCCCTGGGCATGCCCGGACAGAACATAAACCGCCGCAAATCCCAAATAACAAAGAACCGCCTCGATCACGCCCAGCCACAGGAATGCATGCGTCAACAGCTGCCGATCCAGCAAAGGTTGGAAGCGGGGACGCGGCGGCTGCTCCATGATGCCCGCTTCAGGCTTTTCGATTCCCAGCGCCAGGGCAGGCAGGATGTCCGTGCCCATGTCGATGGCCAGGACCTGGCGCACGGTCAGCGCGAGAGGCACGCCGAACGTTGCCGTGGCAAGGAACGGGACCAGCTCGGGCACGTTGCTGGAGAAAATATAGGTGATGAATTTGCGGATGTTATCGTAGATGGCGCGCCCTTCTTCAATGGCCGAAACGATCGCGTCGAAATTGTCGTTGGTCAAGATCACATCGGCGGCTTCCTTCGCCACGTCCGTGCCGACCAGACCCATCGCGATCCCGACATCCGCTTTCCGCAGCGCGGGCGCATCGTTGACCCCATCGCCCGTGACCGCCACCACCTCGCCGCGCGCCTGAAAAGCGGATACCAGGCGCAATTTATGATCGGGTGCCATGCGGGCAAAGATGACTTCCTTGTCCAGGGCCTGCCTGAGCGCGACATCGTCCATGGCGTCCAATTCCGCGCCCGTGAGGATGGTGGGGTTGGATGAAGTGATCATCCCGACGCGCCGCGCCAGGGATTCGGCGGTCAGACCGTAATCGCCGGTGATCATGACGATGCGGATGCCGGCCCGCCGGCAGGCTGCCACGGCGCGTTCCACCTCCGGGCGCGGCGGATCCATCATGGCCATCAAACCGAGAAACGTCAGTTCGCGCTCCACCAGCTCCGGAGTATAGGCACCGGCCCGCGGCGGCAAACTGCGGCGTGCCAGTGCCAGCACGCGCAGGGCGCGGCGGGCATATTCATCGTTTGCAGACATGATTTCCGCACGCACCTCCTCCGTCAGGGGCAGGGCTTCGCCATGGATCGAGATATGCGTGCACAACTGCAAGACCTCGCGCGGCGCACCTTTGACGAACGCCAGATCTCCCCCGCGCGAACGATGAATCGTGGTCATCCGCTTGCGCCGTGCGTCGAAGGGCAGTTCATGCATGCGCGGATACAGGTCATTGACCGAGGCTTCGCGGATACCGGCTTTCAGCGCGGCAACTTTGAGTGCGGCCTCGGTCTGATCGCCGAGACTGGTCCAGGTGGGATGCTCCGGTGACGGCGGATTGATGCGGGCGTTGTTGCAGCTCAGCGCGGCTTCGAGCAGGGCGTTCAAATCTTGTTCAAACGGCGTGCCGGCAGGATCGGGTTGGTATTGGCCCCGCGGTTCATACCCGGCGCCGCTCAGCTGCAGGTTCTGGCGGGAGGTCCACACTTCACGCACGGTCATCTGATTCTGGGTGAGCGTGCCGCTCTTGTCGGTGCAGATCACCGAGAGGTTGCCCAGGGTTTCGACGATGCTGAGGCGCTTGGAAAGCACGCCGCGGGTCGTCAGGCGTTGAACGGCTCTTGCCAGGGAAAGCGTCAGCGTGACCGGCAAACCTTCCGGTGTGATGGCGACGATGATCCCCAGGGCCAGCAGGATCGGGGGGATTTCGATGCGCTCCCTCACATGCGGCTCATAGACACTGACCAGCCAGACGAACGCGCCGATGCCCAGCGCGACGATCGAGAGTCTGCGGCTGAGACGATTGAGTTCCTGCTGAAATGGGGACGGTTCTTCTTGAACGGTTTGGGTGAGCTGGGCGATGCGGCCGAATTGTGTCAACATGCCGGTGGCATAGACGACCGCCTTCCCCGTCCCGGACGCGACCGAGGTGCCGGCAAAGATCAGGTTCGGGCGTTCGAGCTCGCTGATCCCGCTCACCAGCGAAGCGTCCGCCGTTTTGCGCGCGGCCAGCGACTCTCCGGTGAGCGAGGCGTTGTTCACGCGCAGACCATATTCCTCGACCACGCGCGCATCGGCCGGGATGTTATCCCCCTCCGCCAGGATCAAGACATCCCCGGGGACAATTTCAGCGGCGGGAAGATGAACATCCTTTCCGTCCCGAATCGCATGGGCGTAGGTGGGAAGCAAATGCTTGAGTTTTTCAACGGCCCGTTCCGCCTGATATTCGCGCCAAAAAGAAAAGCCCGCGTTGACCACCGCGACCAGCCAGATGGCCAGCGAGAGCGCAATTTCGCCCTCCCAGAGCGTGATCAAGCCGACCACGATCATCATCAGCACAAAAGGATGGGTCGCCTGAGCGGCGTACTTGCGCCAAATTGGCGGGCGGGCCTGCTCCGACAAGAGGTTCTCGCGGTACAAGGCGCGGCGCGATTCCGCCTCGGCAGTCGCCAGGCCCTGCAAAGAGGTCTCCAGGGATTGAAAGACCTCGTTCACGCGCAGACTGTAAATCGGTGTGGAGCTCATAAGCATACAGACATGGGAGATCTCCGTCTCCCGCGCCCGCTAGTTTGTCTTTCCCTCTTCGTTGCCGGGGGCTGTTTCCTTCGGCGCGCCGCCCGCTCTCGGTTCGGCGGGCTTGTTCTCCAGGTATTGCGCCAGGAGGGAGGGTGCCTCGGGCTGATCCATGTGCAGGGCATGATCGTACGCGCCCGCCACGATGGGCTCGGGCTCATAGCGGACCGGACGCCGCACGCCAAACAGCTCAAAGAATTGACTGATATTCGTCAGTATTCGTCCGCGCATGCTGTGGCGGTATTCCTGCATTTTGAGCGACTGCCATTCCACAATCGATGCCATCGAGCCCTGGACGCGGGCTTTTTCGCGTACGATCCGATGGATCTGTTTCGGAGCGCGGTAGCCTCCCGGAGAGATCAAGAGCGCGTTCGCCGCGATCACCAGGATGCTGAACGAGATCAGCACGACCCAGCCGCCCTCGGTCCATTTGCCTGCAATCTGACCCACAAACACCAGGCCGGAAAGCACGCCGGCAAATCCGGCGGCCAGGGCCCCCCACCGGCGGGCCGCGCCCTGGAAGGTTTCAAGGATATGCTTGCGGATCGCGAAGCCCATCATCATGATCGGCATGAAAACGCCGATTCCATAATAGGGCACCGCGGCGCTCGTGTCGGCATGGACCAACAATTGAATGACCACCGCAACAATGAAGCCTGCCGTGACGGAGCGTGTGAACGTTCCTTGTGGATTTCGATACACTACGATTTCAGGGATCTCGCCGATGGCCACGTCACGCCAGGCGGTCGCCTGCAAATCCTGAAATGCGGTCATGGAGGCCGCCGCCAACAAGCCGACGGCCAGGACCTGATAGACCCAATATAATAGTTCTCCACCGGGGATTTGTGCAAAGCCAATAAAGGACAGGTTGGCAACCAACGATCGCCCCAGGGTTCCATCAAAAACATCGAAGTGTGACGCAAAGTAAGCCAGCAGGGCCGTGGTAATGCCGCCATAGAACAGGAAGGAGGTCTGCACAAAACGACCGATCCCCGCCTTGCCGCTGTAGAAGTTCCACAGCGCTTTCAACCTCGGCAGATGCTGCTTGCCCCACTTGACCACGCCTGCATCGTCATTGATGACAAACTGAATCCCGTTCGACATTGCCTCCAGACCGGTTAGTGCCACCAGGCCCTTCATGGAGGCCGTCAGCATATGGTAGGCGGCCTCCCACAGGGTCGCATGTTGAATGGGTTCAGTGTATGGCACGGGCGCCACGCCGTTAAACTTGGCGAGAAACAGACCGATGGTCATCACCACGGTCAGCAGCCCGAAGATCCCCAGCCCGGTGAATACGACCCGCGCCGACTCCCCGCGGCCGCGGATGGTCAAATACCAGGTGATCGCCGCCAATCCGGCCCCCAGGAAAAAGCGCAGGAGCCAGTAGGTGCCGTAGGCGTTGATGATCGAAAGCAGCTGATCCACGCCGGACAAGCTGGAGACAACAATCGTGAAAACATAATCCTGAATGAGGACCACTGCCACAACCAGGCTGATGCCCGGGGACAGGTAGCGCATGGAGGCCGTATACGAACCGCCGCCTTCGTTAAAGATGCCGAGCGAATACATGTACAGGAAACCAAACACGGCATTGGTAAAGGCGATAATGATCACAACGATCCAGGCCCGATCCTGCAAGCCGTAAGGATGCAGGGCGCTCATCAATTCGCCGGTGGCATAGTAGTACGAGGTGAAGTAATCCACGCCGAAGAGCGCCAGAGCCGCCAGCAGACCGATCTGCCCCGCACCGTGGATATGAGCATGCTCCTCTTTCTCAACGGGAGCGATCCGGAAGGAAGCATAGACAATGGCGGCCAACAGCAAAACAGAAAACACCATGGGTTTCTTACCTGGAATCCGCCTACTGCCCGAGCGAAGAAAAAGCTTCTTCCAGCATTTTGAGTTCGAGCAGGAGGTGTTTGCGGGTGGAGGCGTTGAAGCGGGTATCTTGATCCACCTTCACCTCTTCTTCGCGCGCGGCGCGCACCACGAACGATGGAACGAACATGATGCGTCCGGCGGGGATGACCACAAAGTGGTGAGTTTCCATCTTCAATCCTTGATCATCGAAGTAGGGCAGGCTCAAGCTTAAGCCGCGGTTCAGGCTTTGGGCAGCCGCGCGGTCCTGGATGGTGCGAACGATCTCCCGGGTCTGGTAACGCGCCAGTGCCCGCCCCTGATTGATCAACTGTCCCAGCATGCCATACCGTTTCTTCTGATATTCATGATCGGCAACCATGTAGGGAGCCAGGGAACGCGCCGCAAAGATGACCGTCAGGAATCTCTGCATCGAGGCCAGATGCGCTTCCGCTTCACCCGCCGAGTTCACCAGAAGTTTATCCTGATCGTCGAAAGCCACCCACTGCGGAAGATAGAAGCGGCGCGCCGCCGGGACATAGGGAACCAGCAGGTTGCCGCGCCCCTCCTCGGCCTTCCCTTCCTCGGCGATTGCATCCGTCGCGGCGGTGAGCGCGGAGGCCGGCTCCAGTTCGTCGCCGCTGGGAATGGTCGGCACATCATCATCCTCGGCGGGCAGATAGGTCACGGACCGGCCGGACGGCAGCATGTTGTACACCATGTGGACGGCCGTGGTATGGCGGATCAACTGTGCGCTGAGAACGGTGGCGCGGTCCGGAGATTGTTCCAGCTGCGAAAGACGTTCGCGCAGCGTGACATGCACGTCGTTCCCCGAAAGGCGGTCACGCAAACTGCCCACGGATTGTTCCCGCAAATTTTGTGGAACGCTCAATGTGAGGGCGGAGCCGTTCGTCCGGTCTGCGACGCGGTCCGGCAGCGAAAAATGCAGGCGGGAACCGCGCTGGACGAATACATCCGCCACCTGCCGCGCCTGTGCTTCCAAAAAGCGCTGGACGATGGGCGGCTGGACCTTGAAGAGGGCTTCCTGCTCCTGGTATTCGTTCTCAAAGGATTCGGTGGGGGCCAGATGTGACATCATGCCTGCTTTCCAACTGCCTACAAAAATATATGCCCTCAACCGGCGAGGGCAAGGCGGTATTATACCTCATCCGCCCGGGCGTTTTTTTCTCGGTTGTGAAACGGGGATCTGCAGCCGGAATGTGCTGCCCCTGCCCAATTGGCTCTCGACCCACACGCGGCCCTTGTGCTGCTCGGCAATCGACCGGACGATGGCGAGTCCCAGCCCGGAGCCGCGCTGGGCGCGCGCTTCCCGCTGCCGGCCGCGATAGAACTTTTCAAACAGGTGAGGCAGATCTTCGGGCGCAATACCGATCCCGGTATCCTCGACTTCCAAGATGAGATCATCCGGCCCGGTCTTGACGCGCACCGTGACGGAACGATTCTCCGGCGTATATTTGATGGCGTTTTCGATCAGGTTATACACCGCCTGATGCAGGAGCGCATGATCGGCTTCGATCGTAGGCGGCAGATTCCGGGGGATCTCCAAATTCAAAACGATCCCTTTCTCCATGGCCTGCAATTGCAGCAGGCTGGTCGCGCGTTCGAGAATCTCCAGCACGGAGACGTTTTCCACCTGCAGCCCCACGCCCACTTCGATTCGCCCGAGATCGAGCAGGTTGCTCACCAATCGGGACATGTTATCGATTCCGGCGATCATCTTCTTGATGTACCCGCGTTGCTGATCGTTAAGTTCTCCGACCATATCGAGCATGGTGGCATAGCCGCGCATCAGCGTTAGGGGCGAACGCAGATCATGGCTGACGGTTGCAACAAACTCTGACTTCATCGAGTCTATCTCTTTAAAGGAGGTCACATCGCGCAAGATGCAAACGCGTCCCATGGGCCGGCCCTCGGCAAGCACCGCCGAGGCGGTCGCCAGGTACGTGCGTTGATCCGGCAGGAGGACTTCCGCGGATTGTTTCTCGCGGGAGGCGAGCAGGAGATCCACCAGCGGTTTTTGTGGTATCACTTGCTCGATGGGCCGGCCCACGGCCTGCGGGGGGCTGATATCGAAGGATTGTCCCGCGGCGCGATTGGCAAGCAGGAAACGATTGCGTTGATCCGTGACCAGCACCGGGTCGGGCGTGGAGTTGATGATCGCTTCGAGCTGGCGCCGCGCCACTTCCACGTTCAGGAAAAGGTACGCATTCGCAACCGCCAGCGAAGCCTGGCCCCCCAGCGTGGCTGCAAAACGGAGATCGGCTTCTGAGAAATTATGCACGCCTTCATACGAAGCCCACATGACACCGTAGTAGCGGTTCTCGTGGCGCAGCGGGATGGCCAGCAGCGCGCCCGGATTGCGCTGCCTGGGATCGAGCGTCAGCTCATGCCTCCTGGCCAGATTCGGAAAGACCAGGCGCTCCTGTTCTTGCGCCAGCGCGAGGATCTGTTCATCGAGATGCAGATATGCATCCTTGGCCGGACCCACCGCAAAACGCGAGGGAAGTTCGGCGGGAGTTTCAGGAAGGACGGATGGCGAAAGCACCACCCGCACCGCGCTCGCTCCGGTTGACGCCATCGCCTCCAGCACCGGCTGGACCACGTTGCGCACCTCCAGGCTGGAGGCGACACCCTGACTCACGATCAACAGCCGGTTAAGTTCATCGAGGCGCGCCGCCAGACTGACGCGCATCTGCTCAAAGGCGCCTCGCAACTGACCGACTTCGTCCACCCCGCTGATCTGCAGGGGATGATCGAGTTTGCCCTGCGCGATTCGATTCGCTTCGAATGCCAAACCGTGCAGGGAACCGGTGACCACGCGCAATCCGAGGCGCAGCAAGACCAGCGCCAAGGCGGCCAGCAGGACGATCATCACCGACATCGGCAGGGCCAGAGTGAGCGCCAACTGCTGAATCTGACTGGCCGGGATCATCAATACGATGGCCCAGGGCCCGCCCTCGACCGGTTGATAATAAACCAATTGCCGCGTGCCGTTCGGGGCGGTGCTGTTGGAAAAGGAAGCTTGGGCGCGGCGCGCCGGGGCAGACCGGGCAGGCGCACTGGCGCCGGTTTGATAGATCACATTTCCGTTCTCATCGAGCAGAAAGCCATCGCCGTTCAAGTCGGATTTCGATACATCCTCGAGGCTGTTAATCAACGTTTGAGCCAGGGGATTGGTGGATAACGTGGTGCGCCCGATCAGAATGCGCTGCACTTGATGGGCAGGGTCCGTCACGGCGACCAAAAATGAAACGCGGGCCGACTCGGTGGCCGAGGCGGGCCGGGTCGTATAGAACTGAGTCAGCACACCCCCTTCTGCCAGTGGAATGCCCTCGGATTCCGCGGCGTACAGCGAAAAATCCTGTCGGGCAGAATCGGGGTAGGCCCCCAATAATTTCTTCCCGCTTGCGTCGAGCACGAAAAACTGGTCGAAGTACGGAACCGCCTGCATCCTCTGCGCGAGCAGTGCGCTCAAATCAGGATCGTTCGCTGAAAGCAGGCGCGGGTCGGACGAGAACTGCACGGCGAGATTCTGTCCGGTTTCGAGAAAGAAAGGCACGTTCTGGGCTGCCGCCTGGGCGGTGCTCGCCAACCGGTCCTTCAGCAATCCCTCGGCGGCTTGACCCGCCACGACCCAATCCCCGACAAGCAATGTCAACAGCAGGGCGATGATGAACGTGCCGGTGGCATACATAAAACGCGTTTCGAGGCTGCGCTCGGCGGGGGCGGGCTGCAGAGGCTTTTTCTCGCCCCAGGCGGCGGGGAAGGCCGCGCCCGCCAATTGGGCAACCATTCCCCCGATCAGCATTTCGCCGCCAAAGGCCAGCGCGGCGGTGCCTGAATTGCTCAACGCAAAATCGAGCCGTGCCGCCGCCGGAACATTCGATGGAATGCTGAAGAACGCCCCGGCCATGAACAATATGAGATGCAAAGGGATCATCAGCAGGGCGCTGACCAGCGGCTGGCGCATCCATTGATATAACGCGGTCCGATAGCGCTGACGCACTCCAGCCGAAAATAGAACAGCCAACAGCGCGAGCTCCAGCGCGCTGAATAGATCATAGGTATCCCACGCGCCGCGCAGGATACCGCCGAACAGTCCCAGCAACGCCGCGGCCACCGGCCCGAGAAATCCGCCCGCCACCGTCCACGGAACGGCGGAGAAGAGCATCATCGCAGAGCCGGGCGAGGTATCCGCGGGGAAGTTCGGCAAAGGCAGGGCGGAGCCGGCCGGCAGCCGCACGCCGATGAACAAATTTGTAAGCGGGACCAGAATCAACAAGCCGATGAATAATCCCCATGAACGAACGGCCCAGGGAGGTTGATATCCCTTCCAATGAATCAGAAGGGAAACGGTCAACCCCAATAGGCCCAGCCAGATCACCCAGCCAAACAACGTCGGCAGGAGCAGATTTGGAAAGCCCGCAAGCAGCGTGAAGATGAAACTCATAAACGGAATTTAAAGATCTTGGTTCTGACCTTCGAACCATTATATCCGCAAACATTCACGCTCCCCCCGTTGTCATGCTTTCGATATCGCTGAACAAGGCGCGGCCCAAGGCCGGTTCCAGGAATGATCATTCGGCGCCTGCCCCAGCCATCCCCCTGCTCCAGGGGCCGCCTGGCTTCGTCCGGCGATCCGCCCGGATCGTTTCGCAGGCCCTCCCGTGGTTCGCCCTCCTTAGGGGGTGGACCCGCGGCGCGCGGCGCGCTGTGCTTTACTCTTGGACCGACTCCCGTGAAGCACGGCTTGCGCCCCGCGCCAAGCAGCGGGTGCCGCCCTGTCACGGCGCCCGCTCATGCCTTTCTATTCAAAAACACGATCAGGTCGATGTCGCCCGGTGAGTGACCCATGCCGGTCAGGATGGCCGCGGCTTCCGTCTTGTGCTGGGTGCCATGGTTCACCAGGTGCGCCATGGCCTCCCAGAGCAGACGCTCATGTGGCTCCCCTTCGGTGGAAACGTAGTGGACTTTGCGGTACAGACCTTCGTCGGTCACATTCGCCGCGAACTTCATGAGTCTGGCCTCCTCGTCTGCCCAACGGACCCGCAGCGATTCGAAGGTTGGAAACGCCTCGACCTTCCAGCCGGGATTTTGCGCCGTTCCCTCCCAACGCTGAAGCCAGACCCACTCGCCGAACAAGGCATGGACGAGTGTGCCCCGCAGGCTGCCATGTGGGAAAGGGACAGGTGCCAGGAACTGTTCCTGGGTTATGTGGGAGGCCGCCTCCAGTATTCTTGCATTGGACCAGGCGTTATATTGATACAGGACCAGAATATCCTGTTTGTTCATCGCAACCTCCTTGTGATCATATTTTGACGTAAATCCGGGACCAGGGTGAGCGGTCGCCAAGCGGTCCCCGAGCCGAGTGAGAGGGTTGTTCCCGGGAAAAATCAGGCGGTCAGTCACACAAGAGGCGGACGCGGGCGAACACTTCGTCGGCGCTCAGTGCATCCGAGTCGATCACCGTCGCGTCCTGGGCGGCGCGCAGAGGTGCGAGATCGCGCGTCGAGTCGACGTGGTCGCGCTCGATCACGCTGGCCAGGATGTCTTCGTAATCCGCCTGATCGCCGCGGCGTTGGATCTCGTTGTAACGCCGGCGGGCGCGTTCCTGCACCGAGGCGTCGAGGTAGATTTTCAGATCGGCTTCGGGCAGGACCACGGTGCCGATGTCGCGTCCCACCATCACAACCCTGCCGCGTTGGCCGATCCTGCGCTGTTGTTTGCTCATGGCATTTCGGACGCCGCGGTACGTCGACACGATCGAAACGTTCGCATCCACCTCGGGGCGGCGCGTCTCCCAGGTAACATCATTGCCTGCGACCATCACATCGCAGACACGCCCGTCTGAGATGGAGGCGGGAGCCACATCAATTTGAATGGTCTCCGCCAACGCAGTGACCGCGGCTTCATCGCGCACATCGATGCCGTGCTGCAGTGCGGTCCAGGTCACGGCGCGATACATCACCCCGGTGTCGAAAAAGAGATAATCCAGCCAATCAGCCAGCCGCCGCCCGAGAGTGGATTTGCCCGAGGCGGCCGGCCCGTCGATCGCAATAATGTTTGGAGGAATTTTGGTCATTGAATGATTCCGCCCAGCTCAAATCCCCTCTCCGTTCGGAAGAGGGCCAAGCTGCGGGAGAAAATCACGGCTTCGTTCCCGTGGTATCAAGGAACAGATCGTTGCGCACCCATAAAATGATCGTCTCGCTGCTCTGCGGCATCTGATGATAGGCCAGCCAATTCATCCAATCGGAGACGGCGCCGCTATTCCATAATGAGGCCTGTCTCCAGACGAATGACTCGCCGCGGTACCCCGCGGCCAGCACGGGGTTGTTTTGGCCCCCGGTGATGACGAACGGGGCCGAAGGGGACGCGCCCAGCGTGCTCACCGCCGAGATGGGATGTCCGCGCAGGAGCCACTCGAGCGCGGGCGAATCCACGCCAACAATCGTGATCGGCTGGGCATTGATATTATCCATGCTCCAATCCGACATTTCGTCCGTGACCGTCAGGAGCAGATCAGCCTGTGCCGGGGTTCGATCCGCAGTCCACATCTCCTGGCCCAGCGTGACGCGCAGGTTCCCCGCGCCGAGCATCGCGCCGAACGAATAGATGCCCAGGGCCGCCGCGATACCCCACGTTGCGCCCAGCCGGGCGGCACGCGCCGACCACCCGGCCGCCACCAGCAAAATGCAAATCACCAGCAATGCCAGTGAACCGCCCAACAGCCAGATGCGATCACTGGCCATCGAAGACGGGAACGGCAGGGTCGTGAGGGATAAAAATTGAAGCCAGACAAAGAATAGAATGAAGAGGGTTAATCCGGCCACGCCGACCACCTGCCGCCGTTCGGAGGGCCGGATATTCAGGGCGCGCGCCAGTTCCAGCGCAGCCAGCGACCACAGCGGAATGAGCATCCAGACCAGATCGCTCACCTGATGGAATGGATAGAACAGCGCCAGCAGCAAAGCCACCAAAGCCCACAGGCTCAGCCCCCTGACACGCCGGCTGCCGTTCCGCCAGCCGCGCACGACCGTGATCGATGCCAGAATCACCCCCAGCGGCTGGTAAGCGATCAACGCCAGCAGCAACAGGCCTGCCGATATTCCCGAGGGCTGAAGCCATCCGCCCAAATATTCCGGCAGGGAGGACAGCCAGGCGCTCAGTCCATTGGGCGCTAAAAAGAACAGCGTTCCGCCGACGAGCAATGTCCCGATCCCGAACCCGAATGCGGACAACCATTCGCTCCGCGCCGGATGGGAAGCCGGCTCCGTTTTCCCGCGTGCCTCGACCGCCTGCCGAATCCCCCAGGCGAGGCCGAGCCCAAGCAAGCCCTCCCAAATCGTCGCTCCGGAGAGCAGGGCCAGAGCCGCAAAGATTCCGGCCAGTCGCGGGCGTTTCCGGTCCCAGAACGCCCAGCCAAAGAGCAGGAAAGTCACCGCAAGAATGGAACTGCCCGCCTGGCGCGAGAGCGCAACCAGGCCCGGATCAGCTGCAAGGAAGAAGGCCAGGATCAAACTCGGGCGGGGTTTCAGTCGTTCACGGAAAAGGAACGGAACAAACACGAGGCATGATCCGGCCAGAGCGGGTACAAGGCGGGCCAGGAAATTTGTCCCGCCGCCGTAGAAAAAGAAAAAGATGACCGTCAATAGGACATAGGCGGGCTGGGAGCCGAGCGCCGGATGCGTGCCGTGCGCAACCCCGAGCGCCTGCAGCGCCCATTGGGCTTCGAGGTCGGTCAGCGTCCAGGTGCCGAGGCGGATCAAGCGGACCGCCAGCGCCAGCAGAAACGCGAGGAGGTAAAGAGCAGTTTGATGGCGGAAGGGTCTCATCGACGGTTGTTTTTCATCTGTCACTGCGGGCGGCGCTGCCGCCTCGTGCGGCGATCTGCTCTTTGGCGGACGGCCGCCCCCTCTTGCCGTGCTCGGGGCGCGCCGCGGCGGTTTGTTGGCCTTTATTTTACTTGACTTCATAAATTGTCACCGTACCTTGCTGAAAAACCTGCGTGAGATGGGCGCGGAACTTGTCTTCCTGGAGGGGGTAGGTGGAACGCTCCAGGTCGCCGATATAAACGTATTGAATATTGTATTGATTGATGATCGCCAGCGCAGTCTGCCAGCTGGGAGTGGTATAGAGAGTCTTGATGTCATCCTGCCGCGTGCCCAGTTGCGCATCGCTGCGTCCCCATTGAGATTCATGATCGGGCCAGTTGATCACCGCCGGCAGGCCTGTATATTCGGAGATGCGGCCATAACTGGTGTACCCTCCGCCGACCGCTTCCGCAACCACTCCGGTCGGTTCGGACGCGAGCCATTCGATGGCCGCGGCCTCATCGGGGGTGTTGCGCTGGATGCGGACGAAGTCGTCGAGCGTCCAGCCAAAGGTCGGCTTGAAATCATTTGTCTTGTTTGCAATGCCCAGCACCGGATACGTCAGGGCGATGAACAGTAGAATCGCCAGGCCGATGCGAAAGATCCAATCCCACGCCCCGCGCAAGTTTTGGAGAAGGAGCACGGTGCCGAACGCCGCGGCCAGGCTCCACAACAGCCATGCCTGATAATAGAACTTGAAAATGGTGTTCATGCGCGTCCCGAACTCGTCATGCAGATAAACGAATTCAGGAGCGATCACCAGGAAGGCTGCCAGGACGACCAGCAGCAGCACAAATGTGGAGGGTTGAAGGCTGGCGCTTGTCTTTTGGCCCGCCTGGACGGGCAGCGGATGGCCGTCTCCGGTCGTACCCCGGGGGTCCGCGATCAGGAAGGCGAGGGCCGGCGTCAGGATCACGAGAAGCGTCAGCAACCCGCCGAGGTACGAGAGCCGGCGGGCCGCCGCTGCTGCAAATAAAGACCGGAGATCCGCGACACCCTGCGCTTGAAGAAACTGCTGGGCGGCCAGGGGGTCGGTGAATCTAACCCCCAAGCTCAAGAGCCACGAGAAGGCCCAAAGCAGGAGGACCAGGCCAGCCGCCAATAGGAGGGCGAGCGGCCAGCGGGCCGGCCGCTTTGCCCCGAATGAAACGTAAATGAGATATGCGAGCAGAGGAATGAAAAACGGCGCGAACATGACCCATAACTGCGCGCCGCGCGTCGGGTTGAGCAGGTTGGGCAGGATGCCGCTGGCCTGGGATGAAAAGCCAAAATAGAACGGCAGATACAGCACGATCGCAGACAATCCCAGCGGGACGCCCAGCACCAGGGCATCCTCGAGGCGGGACCATGCCCAGCCGTCCACCTGAACGCGGGATAGAACGTAAGCGAGGATGATCAAGGCTGCGCCGACCAGGATGTCCCATGTGTTGAGAAAAGCCAGGCCCCCGAGCGTCAAGGCCGCGAACAGAAAACCTGTTTTGCTGATGTTCAATCGAAAACCAAAAAGCTCGAGCTCGCCGCGCCAACCGCCGAGAAACAGATTCAATGCCATGGCAATGGCCAGCAGGTTGAACGGGATGGCCAGCACATGCGGATGCAGGTCGCCCAGCAGGAAGGAGAAGAACGGGAACTCGTCAATGACTTCCTGGGCGTTGCCTCTCAGATCGAAGTCCGAAATGACGCGTGAAGCCCGCCACCACCACCAGAAACGATCCGGGATCCACCCCAGGGGCTGGGTGGGCGCATCGCTTAATTCCTTGATCCCCAGCCACGTCCAAAAGTTGGAGGCCGAGTTTGCCGGCCAAAAGATTCCAAGGCGATGCAGGACCTCCAGAAAGCCTTCCACGTTGCCGATCACGAGCAAAAATAGAGGGGCGAGCAAAGCGGAGAAGAGAGTCCGGAGACCGGGAACGGAGAGCCGGCCCTCCGATATGCGATCTACGATCCCGGGCTTAAAAATGGACAGGAGATCATACAAGATCCCATACGCCCCGACCGCCGCCAGGGCAAAGATCAGCGCGGTCATCAGGTTGTGTGCCACGCTGCCGGCCAGCCCGGCGAGTTTTGCGAGCATCGCGGTCATCACATAGCCGAAGTAATAATAGGAGATGGCGTAACCGGAGAGCCACGAGTCGTGGGGGGGGAAGGTCGGCGAGCGCAGGATGGCATTGATGAACATCAGCTCCATCGGACGTTCCGTGCCATCGAGTTCCGGGTTGCCGGCGCGGAGCAGGGCCAGGAAAGCAAAAGAAACCAGGAAGAGCAATTCGATCGAGATGATGATGCGGAGGTTGCCCCGCAGCCAATTTCCGATCTCCGATCTCCGGTTTGCGGCTGCCCACGCGCTCAGACCCGCCAGCACCAGCACCGCGAACAGGATCCCGCCGACATTGTTCTGAGTCAGGCCGAGCGAGGTGAAGATCCAAAAGACGTAACCCCAGATCAACAAACCCGCGACGCGTGAAAGGCTGTAGCCGCGATCGGCCAGCGCCGGAAAGAGAAAATACGCCAGCGGAAATGCCAGCCAGCCCAGGAGCGTAATGATGAGGTACCACGAAACAAATGCAAGAATGGAACTCACGTTAATTCCTTGACCATGCGGTGATATCCGCCTTCGGTTTCAGCCAGCGGACCCTTGAACTCTCCACTATACACGATCCGGTAGTCCAGGCGTTGATAGAGGCGGATGGCTTTCTCGTTGTGCTTGTTCACGATCAGGGCGCACTTCGTCGATCCGCCCTGCCGGGCCCGTTCTTCCGCATAGGTCAGCAGACGGGTGCCATACCCGCGCCGTTGAAAATCGGGAAGCACACCAATGTTGCTGATGTAATACTCTCCCCGTTCCGCCTCTCGGACGCCCATCATCGGCAGCATTCTGCGGGTCAGGCGCCCCGCCGCCCCCAGGCCGAGAATGGAAAGCAGGTTCCCCCCCGTGGCCAGATCAAGCATTGCCATTTCTGACGCAGCAAAAGAGATCAGCAGACCCGCCGGCATGTCGTCCACTTCCAGGATGGATCCATGCTGGTAACTGAGGCGGCCTCCCCTCCGGACGAACAGGGCGGCGAGGATCTGTTCAGCCGTCATCGTTGATTCATGATCGACGAATAAATCCGCTGTTCCGCCCAGCGTGATGCGAATGAGAAAGCCGGCTGTCAGGGCATCCTCCGGCCGGGCGGGACGAATCGAGGTCATGTTCCACGCGGCAGAACGAATTGTCCGTCGGATGCCGGCTCAAAGTCCAGGACCTGGACCACCGCCTCCAGATTGAGCGGACCATGAATATGCGGGAACGCCGCGGCCCCGGAGACCCCCGGCGGAGGCGCGCCATCGAACGGCGGCTCCCACTTCAAGGCGGAGGCCAGGCGCGTTGGATCGATGACCAGAAGGATCAATCCGGTTTGTCCGCGATAGAATTTTTCGGCGACGGGCAGGACCTGCGCCCGCGTCGAACAATGGATGAAACCTTCGCTTGTCAGACTCGGGGGGGCATATTGACCCGCCCGCTGCGCGGCCTGCCATGCTTTCCGAGAGGTGATATGCAAGATGTTTTCGCTCATGGGCTGACCTGATAGATCACCGTATCACCGTCGCGATAGATCGAATTCCAGAGCCTGCCGTCCTGCTGTTCGAATTTATCGAGTCCCAGGCCGGGATATTCCGCGTGTTCCAACTGACCGACGATAATATATTTGACATTGTACTCTTTTAGAAATGCGAGCGCGGCCTGCAGGTCCGTGGTCGTGTAGAACGTGTCGATCTCGTTCACGCGGCTTTCGACGATCTGCGTCATGAGAGTGCGCTGCTGGCGTTGATGCCAGTTCCAGCCCAGCACGCCGGGCAGGCCCGTATAGATCGTAAAGCGCGTACACCAATGATACTCTGTGCAGTTGGCTTCGACGATGACCGGTGAGCCTGGTACATGATCCTGCATCCAGCGGATGGCTTTGTAATCGTGGCTCAGATCCATCGTCACGTTAAAGTCGGCGTACTGGGCGTACTGCATGTAGGTAATGCTGTCGAGGGTGAACGGCACGCCCCCGGCCATGCGGTCGGTGATTTTGTCGAAGGTCGCGGTCAGCGTGAATGCGAACGCGCCGGCCAGGAACAAAGACGTCCCGACCTGGAAGAAGCTTCGCCAGCCCGGATTCCATTGAGGAAGCTCCTGCACGATCCACACGAACGCGGCGCCGCACGATACGGCAAGCAGCAACCACGCTTGCAGATAGAATTTGAAGATCGTGTTCATGCGTCCAATATCGCCGTGCACTGCGACCAGCTCGACCATGATCGTGATCATCAAAGCCGTGCCGATCCAAAACAGGACGACGCGTTTCACGTCCGGCTGGCCTGGACGCAGGATCAGGATGCCCGCCCAGGCTGCCAGCGGCAACGCCACCCAGCCGATCTCGACCTGCCGATAGGCCAGATAGAGCAAGGCCATCAGGAAGATGACGATATCCGCCTCAATCCAGACCTGGTAGCGGCGCAGTTTGTTGAGCGCGGAGACCGGCGTGGACGCCATCCACTGTCGCGTCTCCCATGCCAGCCAGGCGGTGATGAGGAACAGGAACACACCCCAATGCGTCAGGTAGGACCAGATCGGCGTATGGGAGGCCGTCCAGGAATCGACCCACGTGTAACCCTGGCTGTAGGCGGCGCGATAGGGTTCGTAGAGGCCGTACGAAAGCACGATCAATAGAATAAAGGCGCCCAGGATCAGGGCCAGCTTCCGGATCCAGGCGGGGAGGTTCCCCAGCGGGCGGAGATCGGCAGTCTCCGCGTAATTCCAGATCGCATAGGCCAGCGCCGCCAGGGACAGGGGAAGATAGGTGTAAATGTCTGAAAGATTGGTTGGGTACAGCGCACCGATGGCCAGCCCGCCGATCAGGAAACCCAGCAGGGCGAAATATTTGTTCCGCCAGCGGGCCCGTGCCAGCACGATGGACAGGGCCCAGGCCACCACGAACAGCGCGATCGGCATGACCATCATGTGCGCGTGCAGGTCGCTGTACAGGAAAGTGAAGAATGGGAATTCGGTGATCTCGTTGCCGGGTCCGGGCGGGATGACCCGGCTTGGATCCCAATACCAGTCGCCCTGTCCGTACGGAAGCGGCTGGCCCAGCGCGGCTTTCCCAAACCCTTCCGCCGCCCAGACCATGCGTTGAAAGATGTTTGTGGTTAGATCGATATTTCCGCCGGGCGCGGCCATTTTCTCGAGGCCCTGATAGACCATGCGGATCGTGCCCAGGTTTCCGAGCACAACCATCAACAGGGCGGCCATCAGCCCCGCAACAAATCGGAAGTCGAGAATCGATTTTCGGGATCCGTCTCGCGCCTGCGTTCCGCCCTGGCGCTGTCCGTCCACCAGGTTCCAACCAATGCAGAACGCGCCTGTCCCGACCAGCGCGAACAGCGTCGGCAGAATAAAATTGTAGGCAATGGTCGGCACGATGCCCAAGAGTTTCACCGGCATTCCCACCAGCACAAAACCGTAATAATAATAGTTGATGTAACCGCCCGCGAACCACGGATCATAGGGAGGGAAACTCGTGCTTTTTATGATTGCATTGAAGTACGAGAAGTCCATCGGGCGTTCGCCGCCTTTGGCGGGGTGCCACAAATCGGGATTGCCGATGCGGATGAGCAGGTCGAACAGGAAGAAGGCCAGGAACAGGCCCTCGATCATCAGGAAATATTTTTTCTTCGACCTCCACTCCCCGAGCAATTCATCTCTTTGCATCCAACCCAGACCGAGGCCGGCCGCCGCCAAAAGGACCAGGATCACGCCGATCGTCCATCGCGTGACCGGCATGCCCAACGAGCCGCCTGCCCACGAGGCAAACCCGAGCAGGATCAACCCCAGTGCGCGCGAAAGCGGATAGCCCTTATCGCCCAGTCCCGGAAGTGCCAGCCGCACGATGGGATATGCCAGCAGTCCGAGGAAAAGGATGAACAGGTACCAGATGATCAAACCCAGGATCGGATAACGGTTTTGCAGCCAATCGTAACTGAACAACTGCGACCAGGTCCCGCCCGCCTGCTGCTGGGCCAGCTTGTCGGGGGAGAGCATCAGGCTTTTGTAACTGCCGGCCTCCCTGGGCGTGAGATGAACCACATTGCTCAGGTCCACCCCGCCGAGCAGGGCTTGAACCTGGGCCGTGCTGAAGTCGGGCTGTTTTTGGAAGATCAACACCTTCGGGTGATCGTACACGGTGAAGGCCTCCTCCGCGAACTGATCATTGGCCTGCCAGGTGCCAATGCCGGGAATGGAAATCGTCGGGAAGGATTCAAAGACCTGGACGAGCTTGTAACCGAGCTGCCCCTGGAACATGCCGGGCGTGGCTTCGTTATAACACCAGATGACATCCTTATCTGCAGGACATCCGATCAGGGCGCGGTAATAAGCGGTCGTCAGGGGATAGCGTTCGGGGACGCGGGTCGTGGTTGCCCATTGGCGGTTGGAGGAAATGAAAATGTAATCGCCCTGGCTCAGCGTGTTGACGAAGCGCGCCAGTTTGTCGGCGTTATCATCCCAGTAGAGCTGCAGATTGAGTCCGCCCTGGTAGAGGCCGCCAAAGGCATCGTAGTTGTCCATGCGGAGCGGCAGGCCATCGTCCCAGTCCGATTCATTGATGGGGGCCGCGCCCACCAGCGTCAGAACGCCGGTGGTCTCCAGGCGCATGTAATACGTCTGGCCGCTCACGAGCCGAAGCGGATGATCGAGGGTCAGGACGTGCGCCTGGCCGCGCGGGTCGGCCTCCGGAGCAGAGAAATCCGAGGTGAGGGAGGCGGCCGCCAGATATTGGTCCGGCGTGGCATCCGGCTGGAGGGCAAGGTCCAGCGTGAGCATCTGGGGGGAGGCAGGATCCGAATCCGGCTCCCAACCCGGCGGGACGGGATTTGACGTGATGGTCTGGGCGGAGGCCGGAGCGGGGGGAACAGAAGAGGCTGCGCCCGCAGGTGTCAATGCTTCGACATGTGGAAAATATACCTCGCTCAATGTGCCGCTGGCATTTGCTGTAAACGGAAAGATGTCCGCGGAGGCGGCCTGGATCAGGCTGCCGGAAGGAAACGGCAGGGGCTGTTGATACACCGCCCCGTCCGGGGTGGCGATGTGCAGGTTGATCGGACCCGGCACGTTTTGATAGATCCAGGTCGTGGCCGCGACGCGGGTCACCGGCCTGGTGTAGATCCGCGTAAAGGCATAGGCCCAGGCCAGGGTCAGGATCAGGACCGTGCTGCCGATCACGGCAGACGATAGGCGATAGATCAGCCTCCACGAACGAAGGCCCGTCTTCTGCCCCTGATCCCATAAGAAAACCACAAACCAACCTGCCATCATGCACAGCAGGGGGTAGATCGGCAGCTGATAACGCATGGTCGGGTTGAACGCCGTGGATTGCCACGTGAAGAAGATCGCCGTCCAGCCCCACAGCAAAAGATGACGGAGTTCACCCTTGATGATCCGCCACAGCATCATCGCGAAGCCAATCCACGCCAGGATGCCCAGCGGCAGGCCGAGCCCCCAGGTTGTCAGGTTATCGAATGAGAACAGGTGCGAACGCCGCGCCCACTGCAATGCAAAGGGTACATCCACATCGCCGCTGGATTGACCGATCAATTCCTTGATGTTGGCAATCCAAGCAGGGTTCACGCCGAGCCCATGAAAAGCATACGGCATGAACACGCGGAAGGAAATGATCGAGGCGATCCCGCCAGCAATCAGATAAAGCAGGATGTTCAACCAGCGATCGGGATTATCTTTTGAATCCTTTTTTTCAAAATACCGGACGAGGAACGCGCCCGGCAACACGATCGCCAGTGGAGCCGCATCCAGCTTGGACGCCGTAGCCATCCCATACGATACGCCAAAGGCCAGGCTGAGCAGAAAGAGCGGGCTCCTGATAAGACGCAGGACGTAAACGGCAATGGGGGATTTGGAATTCAGAGTCGAACCCGATTCCAGGGTCACGATTTCCGACTCTCTGAGAACAATCTCAACGGCAAAATAGATCGTCAGGTACATGAACATGACGCCGAAGGTATCCACCGTGAAAAAATGGGATTGCTGGATCTGCATCACGGCCAGGGCGGAAAAGGCCGAGGCCAGTAAAGCGACACGCCGGTTATACAAACGCGCTGCGATAATATAAAGCAGCAGGATGGTCAACAGATCACTCAACGCGGAAACCTGCCGGCCAACCAGATTGACTTGATCGTACCCGGTCTGCCCTGTCCATTCGGCGATATAACGCGTGACCACCGTCGGCAGATCGCCGTAGACGAAGAAACTGTAACCGCGATTCTGCGGATTCAATGGCGAGCAATAGGTATCGAAATATCCGCCCCACTGGCTGCAGTCCGGTATCACGCCGGGAAACGCCTGACGCCACTGTTGATTCGCGGCAGTCGGGGGCGGACCCAATTGATCCTGTGACGTGCCCACCGGCTCCAGGGCGCTTTCCACCATCGTGTAAAAGCGATCATCGGGATGCAGGTGCTGGTTCTGATCCCAGTTCAAACCGATCACGCGAAAATAGGTCCCGATCCCCAGGACCAGGATCAGGAGAAAGTCGTAGAGCCAGGTGCGCTTTTCGTCAGATGTCATAGGTCGTAATTTATCATCCAAGCCTTAATCTGTACTGAGAGATGATGATCGCTGCGGAGCGGACTGCTTTTTCCAGGTCCGGTTCATGGCGCGGGCACAAAGTAGATCCAGAAATCCTTGCCGGGAACGGGCGAGTGATGCAAACTCAACATTCCCTGCGGATACAACTGCTTAAGAATATCGAGCGACTTTTCATCGTTGGTGGTTGGATCCTGCAGATCGGCCTTCACCATGAACAATTTTGTGCCCGGCACCGAGGTTGTGGAGGCCAGTTCATCGGGGAACACGGCAAAATCCCGGTTCGGGATCCCCGCCCAGACTCCCGGCAGGCGCGTGTCCACCCAGTAGGGAAACGGCACGATCCAGACCGTATCCGTCTCGCCGTAGATCAGACCGAACTCTTTGATCACTTCGCCCATTTCCGACGAATTCCAGGCCCCGATCCGGAATTGCTGATCGAATTGATTGAAGACCAGGTCATAACTCTGGCGGGCAGACCCGAACAAGAGCAGGGCGGTCAAAAGCCAGGCCATGGCCCTGCGCTTCCGATCGGACCCGATGGCGGTCATCAAACCATCGAGCGCCAGCGCGCACAGGATAAAAACCACCATGTATGCCCCGCCGGCGCGATTCAGTTCAGGGTTCTCATTGGGGAAGGCCAGGGAAAGTGTGGAGGATAATTGAAACAGGGGGATCGAGACCAGCAGGAACAGATCGAGCCAGTGGCGCTTTTGGAGATAACGCCCAAGCACCAGCACAACGCCGATCAGGAACAGGGCCCCCGTCACAATATCCAGCGCGGGACGATGCGGGATCGAGTTGACCCAGACGGCCCCGTCGTCCCAGTTGAACATCAGGAGGGCGTTCCAGACATTGGAGGCCAGGACCTGATACCATGGTCCCGGCAGAGGCTGGGCGGTCGTGCCGACCCGGGACAGCGTGCGCAGCATGAACAGGCCGGGGTTCTCCTGGGCGTAGCGCAAGAGCGGCAGAAAGATATACAGGGAGACGATCCCAACGATGAAGAACCATATCCAGGCGTCACGCCGCGCACCCCTGGATTGTGCATGCAGCGCAAAAAGAATGATCCCCGCCAGTACCACGACGGGCATCACGCGGAAGGGTGTGTAGCCGTGCAGGCCGATCCCCAGGAAGATGCCCGACAGAATGAAATCGTTGCGGTTGCGTGTCCGTAAGCCTCGGACCAGATAATAGAAAGTGGGCGCGGCGAACAACGGGTACAGTGGATAGCGCAAACCGATGCGGGAGATCACGTTGGGCCAGTACGCCACGCCTGTGAAAACCAATGCCAGCAGTCCCACCCGTGAGCCGCCGATCTCCTTGCCGAGCAGGTACACATAGGGCAGTGTTAATAGCCCAAATCCGATGGTGTCGATCTTCAGGGTCAGGAACGACAAACCGGTGCCGAAGATCCAATTCATCAGCACGGTCCAATAGAACTGGATGGCTTCGCGCCCGGTGTTGCGGGGGAAGAAGATATGGGTTTGGCCCTGGGTCACATCGTAGACATCGAGGAGCTTCTCGGCGTGATCGCTGAACGGCTCGGCGGGCGTCTGCTGGATGTGATAGACACGGAAGAAGACGATCACGAGACTGAACGCCAGGATCAGGAACGTCCAGCGCGAGATGCGGATCTGCCAATCGGGCCGCGCTAGAAATTCACGGAGGCGCCGCCCGATCGAGGGTGTGCTGGGATCGACCAGCCACAACGACGAGATCAGCAGGGCCAGGGCAATGGCCCAGAGCGTCAAATTGAACGGTGTAAATAAATTGCCTGTGAAGAACAGGAAAGCCAGCGCCGCAAACGGGATCGAGAGCCAGAACGCGAGGCGCCCGAACGTCCCCGGATCGCTGCCGGAAGAAGATTCCCCCAGCGGTGACAGACGCCATTCGCCGCGCAGGATCGCCCACAACAGGAACGCGAGTGCCAACAGATAAAGAGCAACCCCGCTCAGCGCGGCGGGATCGGGCGTGGGATGAGGCGGTTCGAACGTCCACTGGGCGAGCAGGGCCAGCCCCACACAGAGCAATGACAGCCAGGGAAAAGGAGCGGCGGGCGCACGCTTCAGGGGGGGCGGCTGGACGGCTTGGGCCCCGACCAACTCCGGCACAGTCGGTTCGGCTGCGCTCTCAGCGGGATGTGCTAGCGGAATCTCGATCTTGGACCTGCGCCCCAATGAAAGTCTGGATTTGAGATAATCGAGCACAGAGGGTTCTTTGGGTTCGTCATCGCTCATTGAGAATTTCCCTTGCAACCATGATGTTGGCCGCGTCGCAGCGCGCGGTCCGCCGCGCCCTCATCGTTTTCTGGCGATGTAAAACGTGTAGGTTCCATCGTCGGATGGCGCGGTCGAAGCATAGCGGCGCGCAAATTTCTCGGTCAGCCACAGATTCCATCTGGTCGGTGAGAGGATCCAGCGTCCGGTCAGCACGTGGGCCACGACCGACGGGACGCCAAAATAATGCCCCCATTCTAACACGCGCAACGCGGACGGCGAAAAATAATGCCACCAGCGCACAAGGTCAAAGCCGGCGTTCTGCAGTCGCTTTTCCCAGACATCCGGCATGTCGGCGTGAACCGTGCGCGTCACTTTTCTGAACCATTCGGTATACCCGCTGCCGAGCACGTGCGAGATCGAAAGGCCGGTCAGATAGCGGGCGTTCGGCACACAGAAATAGAACGGCGCACCCGGCTGTAACACGCGCGCCGTATCGGCCAGCACCGCCTCCACATGCGGAATATGCTCGAGCACCGAATTGCTGAACCCGCTCGCAAAATAATTGCCCGGGAAGGGCGCCAGCGCACCGTCGGCTTCCACCAGGCCGCGATAGGCACCATGCGTCTTGGCTTCGTGAATCGGTCCATGCCATGGATCGAGTCCGGCATCGATCTTTTGATCGAAGGTTAACGAAGCGAAATGCCCGTCGCCGCAGCCCACGTCGTAGACCGGCGCGGGCAGCGGCAGGCCCTGATAGAACGATGATTCCACCGACCGCAGGAGCGCGCGGAAATAGGGCAGGTCGCGCATGTGCAGGAAAAGGAAATCCTTCATAGCCATGGGTTGACGCTTATTTTTTCATCAGCCTTTCGAATAATTTTTCGTATTCCGCCGCGACCGTTTCGGGATTGTACATGTCCTTGATGGCCTGGATGTCGCCGCGGAACCGATCCGGCTCCTGCAGGACCTCGAGAACCGACTCCGCCAGAGAATCTGCATCGCCGATCGTGGATTGGCGTCCCATCCCGTGCAGCTGCACAGGCATTCGCACGCCGGGCAGGGCGGAGGGCACACACGGCACGCCGCTCATCATCGCTTCGATCTGAACGAGACCAAAAGCCTCGGTCGAATTGAGCGACGGCACCACCAGCACATCCAGGTTGGGATAGAACGCCGCCATCTCGAGCGGATTGAGATTGCCGAGAAAACTCCAGTGGCCCGCCTGCTCGTATTCCTGAATGCGCGGCCTCAGGCGGTCAAAGTAAGCCTGCTCGCCCATCACGTTCTGGTATTGTCCGGCGAACAGAACCTGGGCGTTCGGATATTTCTTTAAGATGCCAGGCAGCGCCTCGAGCAGGACCTCGACTCCCTTTTCGGCCGCGAAGCGGGCCGCCATGCCGATGACCGGTCTGCGCTCGGAGCACTGATGCGAGTTCGCAAAGGATTGGATCGCCTGCTCCTCGGTGCCGGGCAGTTCGACCGGCGGCAGGATCGTCTGCAGTTTGAATTTGTAGCGCGCAAGATAGGAGGAATGATCGGCGTAGTCCTGGGTATAGGTCACGATCTGATTCGAGAGAAGCGCGGCCATGTTGTTCTGCCACCTGACCACCAGGTTGACAAGACGGTTGAACAATCCGGGCGGCAAAAGCAGGTCGCAGTGATAGGTGAGCACCGCCGGCTTGCCGAACAGCCGTCCGCGGAACGCCACGCCGGGCGCATCGAACTGTGGAAGGTGCAATTGCACGACATCGTGATCCGCAACCAGTTTGGTCGCCGCCCAGCCAAAGGTCGGCGCGATGACGCCCTTGCTCAGTCGGAACATCACCGGCACCCGGATGATCTTCACGCCATCCAAATTCTCTTCGCGCGGCAGGGATGGATCATATTGGGTGGTCATGACCGTCACCTGATGCCCGCGCCGCACAAAGGCGCGCGCCAGCCGTTCGGCGTAGATGGTCAGGCCGGAGGTGTGCGGGCGATAATAGGTGAGGACGGTCAGGATTTTCATAAAGCGCAAGGATTATACCCTACTGAATATGGAGAACCGGGTGTTCTGCCGGGGGCCGCCCCGTAACTTTGTGAATTAAAAGTGTTCATTAATGTGAACTTGGAATTCAAATCTTTTTCTATAAAAGGAGAAAAACCATATGCCTGCAAAGAAATCAGCACCTGCCAAGGCCCCAGCCAGCGCCTCCCGATCCAGCTCGAACGATGCCTGGAAATGGGTCTACGTCGTTGGCGTCGTGGTGGCCAGCCTGGCCGCCGCGTTCAAATTCACAGCCGCAGACCCGTACTTGGGATGGGTTCTGATGATCGTCGGCGTCCTCGTGGGACTCTTCTACTTTGATTCCGCCGATCTGATGAATTTCGGCATTCGCTACTTGGCCTTGGGCCTGGCGAAGGCCGGGTTGGACGGTTTCCTGGCGCCTACCGTACCTGTCGTTGGGCCCTTCATCACGGGCTTTTTCACCGGCTTCTTCAATTTCCTTGGGCCGGTTGTCCTGGCGATGGTCGTCATGTTCTTCTGGAAGAAATATTTCGGCAGATGATGTAGGCCGTTTCGGTGCACAAACGACCGCCTGTGTTTCGGCGGTCGTTTGTTTTAAAACAGGTCCTGATTCTGCTTCACCCAATTAAACAACCGCTCGATCCCGTCTTGCAGGCCGATCTTCGGTTCCCAACCCAGCTCCCGCCTGGCCCGGCTGAAGTCCGCGTAGAAGACGCGTTGATCGCCGGGACGCCAATCGGCGTGTGCGACTTCGATCTTGTGCCCCAGTAATTTTTCAAGCAGCGGACCAAACTCCGCCCAGACCGCCAGCACATTGCGCGCTCCGCCGCCCATGTTATAAACGCGGCCTTGTGCAAGCTCGATCTTCTCAATCGCCGCGTCATACGCGTTGAGCAGATCGTCCACATGCAAAACATCGCGCACCTGCTTGCCGTCGCCATAGATTGTGATCCTGCGTCCGGTGACCGCGGCGATCGTCATCCACGCCAGCCAGCCCTGGTCCTCGATCCCGAACTGACGCGGCCCATAGATGCAGGATTGGCGAAAGACAACGGAGCGCAGGCCGTAGATGCGGGCATAATCACGGACATACTGATCGCCCGTTCCTTTGGAGCAGCCATACGGCGAATGAAAATCCAGCGGCTGGGATTCGGGACAGCCGTTGGCCAGACCCGCGTAGCGCCAGCGGGTTGCATCTTCCACCACCTTGACATCGTCCATGCCGCCGTACACCTTGTTGGTGGAGGCGAATAGAAAGATCGGATCGCGGCCAGACAGGCGCGCCGCTTCCAGCGTGTTGAACGTGCCGACGGCGTTGGCTTCAAAATCAGCGCGCGGGTTCGTCACGGAGGTCGTGACCGCCACCTGTCCGGCGAGATGAACGATCACGTCGGCCGCCCGGGCGGCCGACGTGATCGAAGCCGGGTCGCGCACGTCCGCCGCGATCAGGTTGAATGCCTTCTCGCCAAAACTCCGTTTCAACCAATCGAGATTGCGCGGCGCGCCGGCGCGGCTGAGATTGTCGTAAATGCTCACGTGCTCGCCGCGCTCCAGCAGACGGTGAACATAGTTCGAGCCGATGAATCCGGCTCCACCGGTAACAAGATATCTTTTTGCCATGTCATTCCTTCTTGGATCGAAATGCCATCAACTGCCGATAGATCCCTGAGAGCGACTGGCCCTCCCGAGCGAGGGCGTAGCCGCCCAGGACGATGGCGGTCAGATAATTGAGCAGATGCGAGGTCAATGCCGCCGCGAGCGAAGTGGATTGATCGCCTGAAAGCAGGGTCAAGGCTCCGCCGAGCGCACCCTCATAGGTCCCGACCGCGCCCGGCAGGGAGGGCACGGCATTGCCAAAGGCACCCGCGCCCAGCCCGAACAGCGCCCAGATCCACCCGGCCTTCGGAAAGAAGGCCAGGACGATCAAATAAAAACTGACGATGGACATGCTCCAGTTCAACAGCATCCAGAACATGAAGCGGGCGAACAGCCAGCCGTCGGTCAGGGCGCCGAGGCCGGTCAGGAACGATTCGAGGATGTTGCCGCCGAAGCGTTGAATGGCGGGCCAGCGCGCGCTGATCCGGTGAAAGGTATCCAACGCCCACCGGTCGTTCCCGGCCAGGATGTATAAGAAAAGCAATCCTGCCACGACCAGCACGCCCAGGATGATCGCAATGCGATCCGCGCCGTTGGCGCCGACCACGAACGGCAATGAGCTCAGGAAGATCGCGGCGGTGATGGCCAGGTCGATCGAGCGCTCGATCACGATGGTCGGAAGGATTTCAACGAACTTCAGATCCGTTTTGAGGCTGAGCAGGTAGGCGCGCCCCAGTTCGCCGAGGCGGAACGGCAAAAAGGCATTGAGCAAATAGCCGGCGTTCAAACTGTGGAACACATCCCAGTACGGCGCGCGGCCGCGCAATAAGGTCCGCCAGACGAGGGCGCGCACCCACAACCAGGCGAATACCAGTACCACGGCGACGGCCACGAAGCGATAGTCGGCCGACCGCAGGGCGGCGAACATCTTGGGAAGGTCGACAAAATACAGGATGGCGGCGATCAGCAAAATGCTGATGAGCGCGCCGGGCAGCCAGCGCTTGATATCTTTCATATTCTCTGAACCGCGAAGGACACGGAATTATTCCTCTTCCAATTTCAGCACCGCCATGAACGCCTCCTGCGGGATTTCCACATTCCCGACCATCTTGAGGCGCTTCTTGCCGCGCTTTTGTTTTTCCAGGAGTTTCTTCTTGCGCGAGATGTCGCCGCCATAGCATTTCGCCAGCACATCCTTGCGCGTGGCTTTGACATTGGCGCGGCTGATCACGCGTCCGCCGGCCGCGGCCTGGATGGCGACGTCGAACAGCTGGCGCGGGATGATTTCCTTTAACTTGGTGATCATCCGCTGGCCCTTGTAGAAGGCGTCCTTCTTGTGGACGATCGCGGCCAGGGCGTCCACCGGCTCGCCATTGACCAGGATCTCCAGCTTCTGCAATTCATCGGGACGATATTCAAGGAATTGATAATCGAGGGAGGCGTACCCTTTTGTCCGCGATTTCAATTCGTCAAAGAAATCCACAATGATCTCGGAGAGCGGGATCTCGAAATTGAGCTGCACGCGATGCGGCGCAGGATATTCCTGCGACTTGAAGACGCCGCGCCGTTTCGTGACCAGATCCATGATCGGGCCATAATAATCCGTCGGCGTGATGATCTCGATGGTCATCCACGGTTCGCGGATCTCAACGATCTGCGATTCGTCCTCCGGCAATTCGGCGGGCGAATCCACCGTGACGATCTGCTCTCCGGTCATCAGGACCTCATATTCCACCGAGGGCGCGGTGAACAGGACATCCAGCAGGTATTCGCGCTCGAGGCGCTCCTGGATGATTTCCATGTGGAACAGGCCGAGAAAACCGGCCCGGAAGCCGAAACCCAGAGCCTGCGATGTTTCAGGCTGGAAAGTCAAAGAAGCGTCGTTGAGTTGAAGTTTATCGAGCGACTCGCGCAATTCGGGATACGCATCCGCTTCCACCGGATAGATGCCGGCGAAGACCATCGGCTTGGGATGACGATACCCGGGCAGGGGCTGCGCGGCAGGGTGCGCTGCCAGCGTGATGGTATCACCGACGCGGCAATCATGAACGGTCTTGAGGCCCGTCGCGATGTAGCCGACTTCACCCGCCAGCAGGCCCTGGGCGGGTGTCAGGCCCGGTGCAAAAATGCCGATCTCGACCGGCTTCAGATCGACCTGCGTCGCGAACATGTGCAGGGTGTCGGTCGGTTTGATGGCACCCTCGATCACGCGGATGTATGCGATCACGCCTTTATAGGAGTCGTAATGCGAGTCAAAGATCAGGGCACGCAGGGGCTTGTCCGATTCGTCCTTTGGCGGCGGCACCCGCGCCACGATGGCCTCCAGGACTTGTTCCACGTTCAGGCCCTCTTTGGCGGAGATGCGGATGACCTCCTCCCCCGCGACGCCGAGCAGCGCCGCGATATCCTCCGCGACTTCCGCGGGACGTGCCGAGGGCAGATCGATCTTGTTGATGACGGGAATGATGACAAGGTCGGCCTCCAGCGCCTGATAAAGATTGGCCAGGGTCTGGGCCTCGATGCCCTGCGTGGCATCCACAACCAGGACCGCACCTTCACACGCCTTGAGCGCACGGCTGACTTCGTACCCGAAGTCCACGTGGCCGGGTGTGTCGATCAGGTTCAGCTCGTAGGCCCGGCCGTCCTGCGCGGTGTAATTCATCCGGACCGCGGAGGCCTTGATGGTCACGCCCTTTTCGCGCTCGAGGTCCATCGCATCCAGGATCTGCTCGGTGGTATCGCGGTCGGGAACCGTTCCGGTTAAATGCAGCAGGCGGTCCGCCAGCGTGGATTTGCCGTGATCCACGTGGGCGATGATGCAAAAGTTGCGGATGTGCGTGGTCATGTGAGCGCCGAAAGTATAACCGATTTAAAGAGCAACGCGCCTTGCGGCGTGTTGCTCTTCGTACCCGGCTACATGCCGATCTGCGCCAGGAGCTGGCGATAATCTTCGGCGTTGGGCGGATTCATCGCCAGGATCTGATTGATGACCTCCACCGCCTCTTTTTTCTTGCCCGCCATCATCAGGGACTCACCGAGCGCGTCCAGTTGCGCGACCGCCTCTTCGGTGCGTCCAAGCCGGTGAAGTTGTTCGGCGAGCAATCGGCGGAAGACGGGCAGGTCCTCGTGCTCTTTGATCAGGTCCTCCAGGAACGGCAGAGCCTCGTTTCCTTTCGCGTTGGAATCCAGATAGGTGATGAAACTCTCCAGTTCAGCCATGGCCTGCGATTGCTGTCCCATGTGCATGTACAGCTCTACCAATTGCTTGCGCGTTCCCTGGTCGTCCGGCCGCAGGGTGCGGATCTGCTCAAAGACGCGCACCGCCTGCTTCCAATCAAGTCTCTGCATGTCAATGTCAGCCATGCGCTGAAGAATGTGGACGTTCCATTTGCGATCCGCATTGGCCTGCTGGACGAGCCGCAGAGCGGTGGTATAGGTTTTGCGCGTCATGTCCAATTCGGCGAGGCGATAATAGATTTCCGCCAGCTCGAGATATTCATTGATGGCTTCATCCACCTGGCCGCGCGCCACCAGCTGGTCGATCAGCCGGGTGCGTGCGGATAGGTCCATCGGCGCCAGCTGGATGACGCGGCGCAATAGTTTGGTGGCCTGGGCCACTTCGCCGCGCACGCTGTAGGCATGTGCGACCACCGAGAACTTGGCGATCGCATCCGGCAGGCGGCCGTCCTGGATCAATAGATCGCCCATCAGGGAATGCAGCGGCAAATAGGTGGGTGCGTGCTGAAGCGCGTCGTAGGCCTCGTCCATGGCGGAGCGCAGCGTGCCCATGCGCGCCAGTTGATGCACACGGCTGATCGATTCGATCACGCCGCTGGATTGCGCCTGCAGGACCACGTCCGCCAGAGGGATCGGCGCATCCCCTCCCTGGGTTTTGCGCATCTGCTCACGCGTTTTGTGGATCTGGTCGCGCCAGTCGGCGCGCATCAACATCTTGCTGACATTGTCGCACAAACGGCGGTTGACCGTATCGTCGTTCTGATTTTGCTGGGATTCGACCAACGGCTCGTACAATTGATTGATGGCGTCCGATTCCTCGGCAGACACCGTCGTCGAATCAGCCAGCCGCAAAGCTTCGAGATATTCCAGGGCGGCCGGTTTGACCTGGCCCTTTTTGAACAGGATTTCGCCCAGCAACAAGCGCGAGCCGAGGGCATAGTCATGATGCTTGACCGAATGAGTCAAATGACGGACCGCGCTCTCCAGCCGTTCGCTCTTCGACCGCAGGTAACCAAGATTGAAGTACAACGCGGGATGGGTAAAGCCCGCTTCCAGGGCATGATCCAGTTCGTCCGCGGCCAGGCTGTCCTGTTGTTTGGTCTGTGCGTCGATCGCCTGGCCCAGATGCAGGACGACCTTTGTCTGTTCGGCCTGTTGCAGGGAAAGTTGCCCCGTGCCCTTCATGATCGCGGAAAGACCGCGTCGTTCCTGCGCCGAGGGAGCCTCGTCCGAATAATCGAAGAGCACCTCCGCCAGCTTGGTCAGGGCCTTTTGGCTGGCCTCGGCCACCGGGTCCAGGCCGGAGGCCGCGTGATGCGTCGGCTGGGTCGTCTCCAACTGTTTGACCTTGGCCATGCTGATCGGCGCCGTCCCGCCCCGGGGTCTGATCGGTTTGGGCAGGAGTTGGCCGGCCCTCAAAAGCGCTTGCGCCTGTCTGGCTTCCGGACTTTGCGGCGCCAACTGCAGCGACTTCGTGACCAGTTGCTGAGCCTCCTCCGGCTTGCCGGAACGTTGAAGAATGCTTGCAATGGCAAGATACTCCGTGACCGCCTGGGGAGTATGGCCGAGCCGTTCATGAACCTTGGCAAGCCACGAGTGCGCGCCGAGATGATCGGGTTGCAGGGATGTGATGCGCGCCCAGTTTTCAATTGCCTTGTCCACTTCGCGGTGGTCGAAAAACTTTTCAGCAGCCCTGGCAAATGAATCGACCGCGGTGTTCAAGTCGCCCAGGCGCTCGGAGATTTGCGCAGCCTTCTCGAAGGAGGCGGGATCGGCCGGAGCGAGTTGAGCCACGCGTTGATACATGCGCAGGGATTCGTCCAGCTCGCCCAGTTGATACAATGCCAGCCCCAGGCTGTTGAGCGCTTTCGGCTGGTCGGGGAATTCCTGCAGGGCCCTGCGATAGGCGGCGGCAGCCTTTTTCCAATCCTGGTCCCAGGCCGCGGAGTGCCCCTCATTCATTGCTTTCTGGAAAACATCGTTTCGCCCAGGCATAGGATGATTATAACGGATTGCGAGATCTTTGACCCGGCGGCGACCTTACAAAACGATCATCGCCCCGGGTCGCAGGGTCAATTCAAAACTTTCATCTCGCCCCAATTGGGGCCGGAACGCGCTTCCGTCAAAAGAGGAATATCCAGCGGGTAGGCCGATCCCATCACCTCCTGCACGAGCCTGACCGTTTTCTCCAGTTCCTGCTGCGGAACCTCCAGCACCAGTTCATCATGCACCTGCAGCAGCATTTGGGCGCGCAAGCCGGCCTTCTTCAAAGCCGGGGGGATGTGCAGCATGGCAATCTTCATGATGTCGGCGGCGGTCCCCTGGATCGGCGCGTTGATCGCCTCGCGCTCCTCGCGGTTTTTCAGGGCGGCGTTGATCTTGCTCTGCAGGGCCGGGAAGTAGCGGCGCCGTCCCAGCAGGGTTTCCACATAGCCATCTTTGGCGGCCTGCCTGCGAATCCCATCGAGGTAATTTTTGACGCCGGGGAATTGAGCGAAGTAGGCCTTGACAAATTCGTCGGCCTCCGCCAGGGTCAGTTCGGTCGAACGCGTCAGCCCGAAGGCGGACATGCCGTAGATCAGTCCGAAGTTGATGGCCTTGGCGTGGCGGCGCATCTCCTTGGTCACGCCTTCCAGCGGAACGTTGTAGATTGCCGCGGCGGTCGCGGCGTGAATATCCTGTCCGGCGCGGAAGGCAGCCAGCATGGCTTGATCCTGCGCCATATGTGCCACAATGCGCAGCTCGATTTGTGAATAGTCCACCGAGAGCAGCACAGCGCCCGGCGCGGCGATGAATCCGCGGCGGACGCGGCGGCCTTCTTCGGTGCGGATGGGGATGTTTTGCAGATTCGGATTCGATGAAGATAACCGCCCGGTCACCGCGCCGGTCTGGCTGTAGGAGGTGTGCACCCGCCCGGTGATCGGATCCAGCGCGGCCGGCAGCGCCTCGACATACGTCGATTGAAGCTTCGATAATTCGCGGTGCTCAATGACCCAGTCCACAACCGGGTGGCTGCCGCTCAACGCCTCCAGTACATCGCCGGAGGTGGAATAATGTCCGCTGGCTGTCCTGCGTCCGCGATCCGGCGGCTCGAGGCGCAGACGATCGAACAGCACCTCCGAAAGCTGTTGGGTCGAATTGATGTTGAACGGCTTGCCGACCGCGGCATACACCTGTTTCTCGATGTCAGCCATTCGCCGCCTCAATTCTGCGGACAGCTCTTTAAAGAAGGGCAGATCGAGCAGGACGCCCGTCATCTCCATCTGGGCCAGCACCGGGACGAGCGGCATTTCGATCTCCGCCATTAACTTCTCGGCGTGCACGCGCTCGACCTCACCCCGCATGAGCGGAAGCAGTCGCAGCGTGGTCTCTGCATCGGCGGCGGCGTAGGGCGCGACCGATTCGACCGCCACCTGCGCCATGCTGATCTGTTTTTTGCCTTTGCCGATCAACTCTTCGATGTGCGTCATCTCATCACCCAGCCGCGCGAAAGCAAGATTTTTCAAGCCGAGGTCATGCGAAGATGGATCGACGATGAACTCCGCGATCATCGTATCGAAACTGATCGGCGCAACCACAATTCCGTGCCGGGCCAGAATGATGTAATCGTATTTGGCGTGGTGAGCAACTTTTGGAATGCGCGGATCGGTCAATGGACCACGCAGGCTGGAGACCGCTTGTTCCAGTGGCAGATTGCTGCCCGTCACATGTCCAATGGGAATGTAATAGCCTTCGCCCTCTCGGATCGCCAGGGAAATGCCGACGATCTCGGCCTGCATTTCCTCGGTGGAAGTGGTTTCGGTATCGAAGGCGATCATCCCTGCGGAGGAGAGCTGGTCCGCCAGCTGGCCCAGCCTTTCGGCAGTGTCCACGATCCGGACCTGCAGGGCGGAGGGCGGGCGCCTCACGGAAACAACGGTCGGGGCGGTTTCAAATAATGGGAGTTGTCCGCCGGATGGCTTGGAGGGCGGCGCCGAAGCCTCTTGGCCGGTCAGGTGCTCGAGGGTTTTGAGCAGCGAACGAAATTCCAATTCCTTAAAGAATTCCGCGACCCGCAGCGGATCAAATTGGTGCGCCCTGGCCTGCTCGAGGTTCAATTTGATTTCGAGGTCGGTATGAATCTTCGCAAGGTCGCGGCTGAGATACGCCGTGGCTTTGGCGGATTCCAATTTCGTCTTCCAGCGATTTTCGACCTGATCCAGATTTTCATAGATCGCATCGAGCGTGCCGAATTTTTCGAGCAGCGCGACCGCGGTCTTCTCGCCCACGCCTGCCACGCCGGGGATGTTGTCCGACTTGTCGCCGACGATCGCCTTATAGTCCACAACCTGATCCGGACGGACTCCGAGTTTTCGGACAACATCTTCGTCCGTGATGTAGTTTTGATCATCGCCGGCCAGGTAGACGGCGGTTCGCGGATTGACGAGTTGCAGCAGATCGCGGTCGCCGGTAATGATCTTGATCCCGAGGCCCTGTGCCGCGACGAGACGCGCGACCGAGCCCAGCACATCGTCGGCCTCATAGCCTTCCATTTCGAGCCGCGGAATGTTGAACGCATCCACCAGCTGGCGGATGCGTTCGATCTGCGGGCGCAGGTCTTCGGGCATTTTGGCGCGTGTGGCTTTATAGTCGGGGAACAGTTTGTCGCGAAAGGTCTTGCCGGTATCGAAGGCCACCGCCAGATATTCGGGCCGTTCCTGTTCGAGGATGCGCATGAGCTCGCGCGCGAAGCCGTATATCCCTGCGGTGGGTTCACCCTGCGAGGTCTGCCAGCGTTGCGTGTTCGAACCGGCAGTCAATGCGAAATACATGCGATAGGCCAGGGCATGACCGTCGATCAAGTATAAAGTTGGAGGCATAATGAATGATTCAAAATGCGAAGCCTGTGACTTCGCATTTTACTTGCGGGATTTTTCAAGCCCCTGCCGCTGGCGGATCTGCAGGATGTATTCCTTGACGAGCTGCGGCGGATGCGGTTTTGTCCCGCCCATGATCAGATAACCCGGCGCCCAAAAATCGCCGGAGGGATTTTCCTTCTTCAAACGCGTGAACTCGGTGAACACTTTCTCCGAAGTCTGCTGACGCACGATGCGCATCAAATAGCCCGGCGAGGCCGCGGGCGGAACATTCACAACCCATTGCAGGTATTCGGGACGGACGGCCAGATATTCGAGCCGCCAGCCGAATGCGACGCAGATGTTCGGCAGCCACTCTGAAAGACGGTCTGCGATATCTCCGGTCAGATAATGCGATGAGAAGCGCGGCACCAATAGACAGGCATAGGTCAGGTTGTAGACCCCTGCGCTCACCGGCTCAAGGACGATATGTTCGGCGACCTCGTCCATGGAGTGCGGGCGGGTCTCATCCAGTTCACCGCGCTGGCGGACCGGGGTGAGCGGCCGCGGCCGGGACCGCGACGGCAGCGTGACCTCCAATTCCTCCTCCGCTCTGGGGCGGGAAGGGACGGTTTGATCCACCTCGGAGGAGTGTTCCGCCACCAGCAGCTCCTTCAAGGGAATGGGAGGGGATGACTCGCGGCTGAAGATGGAACGACGAGTCTGGTCCGGCTCAACCGCGGCTGGAGGCCGGCTCGGCCGCTGGATGTCCGCGGAGCGGGCCTTTTCCAACGGGGGGCGCTTGGGGTCAGGGGCCGGAACGTCAAGGATGATATCAGAGATCGATGGAATCTCAATATCCTCGCCCTCGTCCTCGTCACCGATTTCGCTGTTTGGGACCTCTTCCGGCCTTTTTGACCTGGGCCAGGTGGGTCTTTCTTCCCTGGTTTCGTCTTCGCTCAACGATGTGACCAGCTGGCCCGCCTGCGAACGGATGGTGCTGAAGGGCGTCTCGGCATCGAAGACCATGGCAAGCAGAACGCCTTCGGCCAGTTGAGTGGCATAAAGCATGTGTTCCGCCTTGGTGCTTTCGAGGTGGATAAAGCGCAAAAGGTCACTGCCCTGGCCGCCGCTCCAGTTATGGGCCACGGCCTTGGCAATTTCATTCGCCGCGCTCTGTGATAATTGCCCGGCATACGCCCAGAGCGCGGCGTTGCGGGTGATCAGTGCGGCCTGGGAGGAGGTTTCGAGGCTCAGGCGCGTCAGGTGTTGCGCGGCCTTCGTGACATCGCTCAGCCAGACAAAATCCGCTTCCCCCGATGGGGAGGCGGATTTTGAATTGGAAACCGGCAGTTCCAGGGCGCGATACAGATCTTCGGATTCAAATGGTTTGCGGACGAGCGTCCAGGGCCGAATCGAATCGAGCAGAGGCGGAGTGTCGTTATCCGTCAGGATCAGCAGTTTAATTTCCGGTGAAACGGTACGCAGCGACCGACCGATATCTTCCACCCATTGGGGGCTCAAATTCAAGTCGAGGAACGCGGCGCGGCAGTTGTTCTCATCCGCACGCACAACGGCCGAGGACTTGTTGTTGACAACCACAACGCCATAGTCCCCGCTTTCTTCCAGGGCGCGCCGCAAGGCTTCCCCAAAACTCGGGCTGGGAGTTACCACAAGCAGATTGGTGGGCATCTGGATATAGTTTATCACGGCATCGGCCCGCAGGCAAGTCGGTCCGTTCGGATCCGTCGCGCGACTTACAGAATCGTAAGCCGAAACCAAAACCATTATATAATCAAAAGATCTACCTTTTGCAAAGGACCTCGGATGCATATTCTTGTGACAAACGACGATGGGGTTCAAGCGCCCGGTCTGCTGGCCCTGGCAAACGAAATGCGCAAGCTGGGAGGCGTGACGGTCCTGGCGCCCGACCACAACTGGTCCGCCTCGGGGCATGTCAAGACGATGGACCGGCCGCTGCGGGTGCGTGAAACGACGCTGGCCGACGGCTCCGCGGCCTTCACCTCCGACGGCGCGCCGTCAGATTGCGTTGCATTGGCCCTGCTCGGATTGATCGAAGAGCAGATCGAACTGGTTGTTTCGGGCATCAATCCCAACGCCAACATCGGCCATGACGTGACCTACTCCGGTACGGTCACTGCCGCGATGGAGGCGGTCATCAGCGGTGTGAAGGGCATCGCCGTTTCGCTTAATTCGCCGGAGGGATTCAAGGGCCAGCTCGATTATTCGACCGCGGCGGTCATCTCCCGGCATGTGGCGGAGAAAGTCATGGCGGATGGACTGCCGGAAGGCGTGGTGTTGAACGTCAATGTGCCGTACCTTAAAGAAGGCGAACTCCGGGGATACATGATCACGCGCCAGGGACTGCGCGTCTATCGCGACGCGCTCGATGAGCGCATGGATCCGCGCGGCCGTCCGTACTACTGGATCGGCGGCGAAGCACCGACCGCTGTGGACGAGCCCGGCACCGATTTCGGCGCCCTGACCGCAGGCTGCGTATCCATCACACCGTTGCAATTGGATTTGACGCACTACCGGGCCATGGATGTGCTGAGGAGCTGGAAGTTCAAATAGCCGGGCCGGCATGCGACTGCCCGATCCAGCCCAAGGGAACGCGCCCGCCGCCGCAATTCATGGTCACTTTGTGGAGGAGCAAAGAGATGAATCAACTCAATCCATACCTGGGGGCAAAGGACCGCTATGACTCAATGATCTATAACCGCGTGGGGCGCAGCGGATTGAAACTGCCGGCCATCTCGCTCGGCTGGTGGTACAACTTTGGCGGGCTCGACGTGTTCGAGAACGGGCGCGCCATCGCGCGCCGGGCCTTCGACCTCGGCATCACCCATTTTGATCTCGCCAACAATTACGGGCCTCCGCCCGGCTCCGCCGAAGAGAATTTTGGGACGCTTTTTAAACAGGATTTTCATCCATACCGCGATGAACTCATCGTCTCCACCAAAGCCGGTTACGACATGTGGCCCGGTCCGTACGGCGAATGGGGTTCGCGCAAATATCTGCTGGCGAGTCTCGATCAATCGCTCAAACGCATGGGACTGGATTACGTGGACATCTTCTACAGCCATCGTCCCGACCCGGATACGCCGCTGGAAGAGACGATGGGTGCGCTGGACGCCGCCGTCAGGCAGGGCAAGGCCCTGTATGTCGGCATCTCGAGCTACACTCCGGAACAGACGAAGCGCGCCGTGCGCATCCTCAAGAATCTTGGCACGCCATGTTTGATCCATCAGCCTTCATACAACATGTTCGATCGCTGGGTCGAGAACGGATTGCTGGATGTGCTCACTGAGGAGGGCATCGGCTGTATCGCGTTCTCGCCGCTCGCCCAGGGACAGCTGACCGACCGTTACCTGAGCGGAATCCCGGACGGAGCGCGTGCCACCAAAACCGAACGCGTGTGGCTGACACCGCAGGATGTGAAAAAGAATCTGCCCAAGTCTCAAAAGCTGAATGAACTGGCGAAGCAGCGCGGACAATCGCTGGCACAGATGGCGCTCGCCTGGGTGCTGCGCAAGCCCGCGCTGACCTCGGCCCTGATCGGTGCCAGCAGCGTCAAACAATTGGAGGATAACCTCGGCGCGTTGAACCACCTGGAGTTCGGACCGGACGAACTGGAGAAGATCGAGGTCATTCTGAAAGGAGACTGATGGATTCCCTGAAGAAATTCTTTGGCGGCGGGCCGGCGGCACAGGGCAAACGATATTATGTGTTTCGAGTGAAGTGCGACCGCTGCGGCGAAATCCTCGAAGGCCGGGTGGATTTGGACAACGACCTGAGCGTGGAATATGAAGGAAACAACGCGGTCTATTTTGGGCGCAAAGCACTGATGAGCTCGAGCGGTCAATGCTTTCAGCAGATCGAAGTCGAATTGACATTCAACGTCGACAGGAAGCTGCTGGAGGCACATTCCGTCGGCGGACAATTGACGGAAGGCCGTTGATGCAGTTCCGCTCCCCGCCCAACCCGCAGGAATTCAACGAACGCGTCTGGCAGCTTGTGCGGCGGGTGCCGCGCGGCAAAGTCGCGACCTATGGTCAGATCGCGTTGATGCTGCCTCCGCCGCCGGGCGTGGAGCTCGAAGCCTATCGTGCTTTTGGACCGCGCTGGGTGGGCAGCGCGCTGGCGGCCTGCCCGGAGGAGGTGCCATGGCAGCGCGTGATCAATTCACAGGGCAAGATCAGTGAACGCCCGGGCGCGGAGCGGCAGCGTCAATTGTTGAAAGAAGAAGGCATCGAGTTTGTCAAGGACAAAGTGGATTTGAAGAAATACGGCTGGCACGGACTGGACGAAGCCGATGAACCGCGCCAGGAGAAACTCTTTTAGCGCGGCACGAAGACGGCATTCAGGATATCCAGGGTGACACGCCCATCCCCCTCCACGATCGGATCCCCAGAGCAGGATCCCGGTACAACTCCTTCCGGAGGAACGACGTCCGGCCGCCCGTTCGGGGCCGCCGGCCCTCCCGCCATTTTGTATGCGGACTGCATGATCGAGGGGGCTCCCTGCGCGGTGGGCCGTGCAGACAATATGGGCGGTGCGGGACATCCTTCAAAAGCAGGATGATCAGGCGGTCAGTTCAACGACGAAAGTCTCCATGGCCAGGTCCAGCGTGACCTGGCCGGTCTTTGCCGCTTCATCAATCTCCAGCAGGTGGTGATAGATCTTTTCCAGCGCGGCGAGCGGGAAACGTTTGGCCTGCGAAAAGACTTTTTCCGCAACAAAGCGCTGAACGCCCAATGCCTGTTCCACTTCACGCGAACCGCCGCGCTGTTCGATCACCTCGCGCGCCAGCAGCAGCAAACGGAACTGCCGCACCACCATGCCCCATACGCTGAACGGGTCGCCCGACTCCAATAGGCGGTGCAGTGATTTTTGGGCCGATTTGCCATTGCCCGCTGCCAGCGCATCGACCATGGCGAAGATATCCGGCTCGGCGGTGGCGATGCTGACCGCCTCCACATCCGCGACGCCGACCGGGCGTGCCCAATTGACGTACGCCAGCAGTTTGGAAATCTCCTGGGCGGCCTGACGCGTGTCCGTGCCGGCCAGCTCAGCCAGTCTTTCGGCCGCAGCTTTTTCCATTTGTCCGCCCTGATTTTTGCTTTCGTTGAGAATCCACCCGCTCATCTCTTTGAGGCGGGGCAGCATGCATGCCTGGATGTGCGCCAGCCCGGTTTTCTCCGCCCACTTCGTCAGCCAGTGTTTCTCGGCATCGCGCGGCTCGACGGATTCATAGATCACCAGCCGCGTGCTGTCCGGGATCTTCCCAATGAATTCCAGAAACTTTTTGCGCGCCTCCGCCTTGTTATATCTTGCCGAGGGATTCGCCAAGAGAACCAGCCTTTGACGGGCCAGGAACGGCACGGAATTGACCGCGTTATTCAATTCATCTTCGCTCATGGTTCGTGCATCGAGGCGCGCCGTGTTCATGTCCGCGCGGCTGGGCTCGCTGAAGATCGAACCGAACTCCGCCAGGCGGCGCGTGATGGCGAATTCGTCGTTGCCGTAGAGGAACAGGATGTTGGATTCTTTTGGCATATTTTTGCAGGGGCAGGAGAGCCGGAGCCGCGGCGGATCTATTTTGTGATCACCCGATGTGCGCTCAGCCGGCCGCGCGCGGCTGGACGCACAGCCACGATCTGCAGATTGCCCACGTCCGCGTCGGTGGTGATCCGCTGCTGAATGATCGGTCCAAGCGGACGGCCGATCCAAACGCCGAGCAGCGCAAATACGATCGCGAATGGAATGCGGATGAACCGCCCGAGGGTGGATCTTGCCCCTCGCAGCGCAAGCCAGGCCAGAGTCCCTCCCAGAAGCGCAGTGGTGGCGAAGTTGGTCCCGCATCCCGGATGAATGGCGAGGCCGCGCTCGCCCGCCCGCAGACGCGTCAGGGCTTGAGCCGCGGCGGACTGAATATCCTCGGTCGGAAGGTCGCCCAGGATGAAGAAGCCGGTCGGATTGGAATGCCCTGCCATCTGGCGGTCCGGGTATTTGGCGGCGAGCACGTGGAGCGTGGCGTGTTCCAGGGCATGGTTCCGCCGCGTTTCCTGAATCAAGGGCAGATCAAGGATCATGCAAAAATTATAATCCCTCTCTGATTCAGAGAGGGATCAGGCGCGGACTGGGAATATCAAGATGGCCGGAGACGGAGATTGCCGCGCCCGGTCTCCTCGGTCTGAGCCCTTCAGCTCGCGGCCTGTTGCGAGGCATGAATGGATTGTGCCGGCGAGACCGTCATGGCGCGATAGCCGGCCCAGATCAGGAGGATGCCGATGAATTCCGTGACAAAGAGGACTTCCACGAAACCGAAGCGTGTGAACGATCCGCCGATGCCGGGCAGCAGCGCGCCGATCGCGATCAGCCAGTTGCCGAGCACGCGGTTGCCGCGGTCCTTCTTGCGGGCATATTGGATCGCCGACCAGGCCGCGCCGCCGACCAGGAAGATCAAGGCATAGGTGTTGGGCAAGATCGAGAACAGGCGCGCCCATTCCCAGGTCATGACCTGGCCGGTCAGGCGGGTCGGATCCACGAGCGACCGATCCACTGGCGAGAGGACGATGGCGACCGCTGCCAGGGCAATGTAGACGATGAAGAACCAGCTCAGCACATCCGCCACTTTTTTCCTGAACAAAAGATAAACCGTGCCCTGCGCCAGCGGGAACGCGCCGAGCAGGGCGCCCGCGACGTACCATAACTTCATGTCCACCACGCTCCAGCCGAGCAGCGTGTTGATCGACTCGGTCAGGGTGCCCAGGCCATAACAGAATACGCCGATGGTCCACCACATCAAATACCGGGCGCCCGGCTTGCTGCGCCAGTGGTTGAAGAGCGTGATGAAAAAGAAAATGGAGAAAAGGGTGGTGAAGATGGGAATGTAATGGGTGATGTTCTGCATGCGTTGCTCCTTGGGACAAAATGAACCGCCCTTTAGGGGGCGGCCCTTTCCAACGATTGGTAGGTTTGCAGGAGGCTGACCAGAATCTCATCGGTGAAGACGTGCATCCGGCGCAGCACTTCGTCGAAGGGAACGTTGGCCTCGCGATAGGCGTGCACCACCGATTCGATCAAGGTGTTGCGGAAGAACAGAAAGGCTTGCGCGGCTTCCACATAACTCAGGCTGCAGCGGTGAGCCCGCGACGCGTAGTCAAATCCAATGGCGTGCGCCTCCGAGGCAGAGTCATGTGTGCTGGAGGCGAGATACGACAACAGGCCCTGGAAGAGCGTATGTGCGCTTTGACGATACTGCTGACGCGCGTCTTCATCCAGTTTTTGGTACCAGCCCTCCGCCTGGAGTTGACCTTCGGCGATGCGGACGCGCACGTTGCGGACCGCCGATTGCATGATCGCCTCCGGCTGGAGGCTGTCGCGACGAACATGCTCCACCCAGAGCTCCACATCGGCCCGGCGAAAACGGCGGTGCCCGCCTGGCGTGCGATGCACGGGCAGGATGCCCTTGTTCGACCACAAACGGATGGTGCTCGGATGCACACCGACGATCTCGGCCGCTTCCTTGAGGGAAATCCAATCCTTGGTCATCAGGCTCCATGAACAAACAGTTTCGATTTTATGAGTGAAAATCTACAGGTCAATGTAGATTTTGTAGAATTGTACAATGAAAGGATGAAAATAATCGGTGAGCCGTGACGTATTGTGATTGCAAAAAACCGTCGTCGCAGTTCGACGGCGCGGGGGGAGGGAAAAATCGCGCCCGGTAAGCCTGGTGATTCATGCCCAAGCGCGCGGCCGCTAGAGCCTGGAAAGCCAGTCGGATTTAGAGAAAGCATCCCTCGGCGCTGGAGGGACAGGGCAAGGGTGCCGCGTATCAGGGCAGAATTATCTTCCTCTGGGCCAAGCGGAGGCGCGGCCCGCGGCACGTCAGCGCATCGGTTTTGTGACCGGTATCGGCTATTGATTTGATGAACGCCTGGGGAGCGGGTCGGGGTTTGCCAGCGCCTCCGAATTGGGCCGCCTGTTCCTGCGGGCAGGGCTGATTCAAAATAGCAACAGCTGTCCTCGCGATCGCGAGGACGGCTGGTTTATGACTTCCAGGTAAAGTCAGAGCCGGGACAGAGCAGGACATCACCGGCCTGGACATCCTGCCGGGAAATATCCTTGAACAAGATCCCCACGTTATCTCCGGCGCTGGCTTGACTGACCGTCTTTCGAAACATCTCGATTCCGCTCACGACCGTTTTTCTTTGTCCGTTTTGCCCCTGGATGGCGACCTCATCGCCCACCCGCAATGTGCCTCCTTCGATCTTTCCGGTGACGACCGTGCCGCGCTTGACGATGCTGAAGACGTCTTCAACGGTCAGGCGAAAGAATGGATCGGTGGACATCTGGCAACTCCCTTTCTTCGTTCCTGGGATCTCCGATTCGTGGCCGGGTGCGGTGCAGTCCGAAAGCCCCGCTGCATGCCAACAGGATGTCGATCCCGGATCGATCTTGCATTCCAAAAGTGCGTGATCCCCGGTGCCGGTACGGAGTTAAAGCGTTCCGCCCGTGCCTGCCTATTTTGCGCTCTTGATCATCTGCCGCGCCACCTGGGTCAACTCGTGCGCGGAGCGCAGGGTCCCTTCGCCCACCTCGCCGAGCATCTGCGAGAGTTCCAGCAGTTGGGGCTCGCCCTGCAATCGCTCGACGCGCGTCAGGGTGCGGTTATCTTGAATTAATTTCTGTACCTGATAATGTTCATCACCAAAGACGGCAAGCTGCGGCAGGTGCGTCACGCAAAAGACTTGATGCTTGCGTCCGAGATGCCAGAGTTTGAATCCGACCACCAGACCGACGCGTCCGCCGATGCCCTGATCGATCTCATCGAAGATCAATGATGGGATCTGGTCGGCGCTCGCCAGGATGTTCTTTAATGCCAGCATCAAACGCGAAGTCTCGCCGCCCGAGGCAATCTTGACCAGCGGCTTGAGTCCCTCGCCGGGATTGGGGGCGACCAGGAACTCCACGCGGTCATAGCCGTTCGCATCGAATGCCACGCGCGTTCCGTCCGAGAGTGGAATGCCGTTGGGGTCGGGCCGGCGCTGGAAGTCCACCTCGAAACGCGCCGCGGCCATCTTGAGATCATCGAGTTCAATTTCAATGGCTTTGCCCAATTTATCCGCTGACGACCTGCGCTTTTCGGAAAGTGTCTGCGCCTGCTTCGACAAGGTTTGCAGCAGTTTATCTTCTTCGGCTTCGAGCGAGGCGATGCGTTCACTGGCATTGGAAATATTTTCCAATTGCTGGCGCGCCTCCAGGCCAAAGGCGTTCACCGACGGGATCGAACCGCCGTATTTGCGCACGAGATTATGGATCAGATCCAGTCGTTCTTCCACTTCGTCGAGCCGCTTCGGATTGAATTCGATCTCCTCCAAATAATTCCGCAGGCTGCGCACCAGATCGGCCAGGGTATCTTCCAGCGCGGCGGCCTCGTTCGCCAGTTCTTCCTGGGCCCGATCAATCTTCGCCAATCCCGCCAGGGCCCGCGCGGCCTGTCCGACCAGATCGCTGGCCGCCGCAGATTCCTGGGAGCCTTCATCCAGAACTTCCAACGCTTGTTGCGCATATTGCGCCAGTGATTCGGCGTTCGCCAGACGATCGCGTTCCTCGCGCAAATCCTCATCTTCGCCGGGCTTCAGCTTCGCGGCTTCGATCTCCTCGGCCTGGAACGTCAGCATTTCGACGCGGCGGTCGGCATCCGCCTGTGCCTGACGGATCTCGTTCAGTTCGCGGCGGACGTTCAACAAGCGGTGATACGTCTGGCGATAGTCGTTCAACGGCCCGGCAATATCCGCATAACGGTCCAGCAGACCGAGATGGGCGTGCGGGTCGAGCAGGGATAGATGCTCGGACTGTCCATGAATGTCCACCAGCGCCGCGCCGAGTTCTTTCAGCAGGCCCACGCTCACCGTCCGGCCATTGACGCGTGCGATGCTGCGTCCTTCGCGCCGGACCTCACGCGTCATCGTCAGATAGTCCGGATCCTCCAGCAGTTCCTCGCGGTTGAGGATCGCATGCACCGCTTCTTTTTCCGGACCCTTTAAATGGAACACACCCTCGACCATGGCTGCATCCGCCTCGGTTCGGATCACGGTCGAATCGGCCCGCCCGCCCACCAGCATCTCGACCGCGTCCAGGATGATGGATTTGCCGGCGCCCGTTTCGCCGGTCAGGATGATGAGTCCGTGACCGAGCTTGAGATCAAGCTTGTCAATGATGGCGAAGTTTTGGATGTGAAGTTCGCTGAGCATCATCCACCAATGCGAATGCCGGAAATCTGGGTGTAGGCCGCGGGCACGGCCAGGAACAAATAGACGATTTCCCAGATGGCGGGCAGAATCGTGCCCAGGCCGAGCCCGGGGCTCCCGGAGAGCAGAGCCAGCAGTATCGGAAGGGTGAACAAGAACAGGGCGGGCACGCCACCCATCACGATGCCGATCGCAGAGGTCAGGAAGAGCGGGCGCGACCTTCTATTCCTGATGAATCGCAAGACCAGGTTGCCGATCACCACGCCCGCGCCCGGTGCCAGGAACAGCACCAAGATCCCAAAGAAGAACTGGCTCCCGAAGAATACCAGCACGCTGGTAATCCCTGAGCCGATCGCTGCGACGATAAAGGCCACGACATAGTCGTACCATTCCGCCGTGTCGAATTTCTTTTGTTGCTCGCGCACACAATTCTTACAGCGATAACCGGTGGGGGTCAGCACTGCGTCTTCCGCGCAGATCGGTCGCTCGCAACGATTGCAGCGCAAGGTGGTGGGCCGGTTTGGATGAATGTAGCAGTAGAGAGTTTCGTCAGTCATGGCATGTTCCTACGCATTTTATAAAGGACCTAGATTTGCGGCGTGTTCATATGCGCGTTCAAATTGCGATAGAAATATCCCGGGTCGCCGAAGCGCACGAACTGGGCGGTGTATTCCGCGGCTTTGATATCGACGTGGTCGTCCTCCGCCAGCGGCAGCGGCGCCTGACCGTCAACGCTCAGGACCGTGTTCTCACCCTTCACCATGATGCTGACCGACGCGCCCTCCGCCAGGACCACGGCGCGGTCCACCGACAGGTGGGGCGCGATCGGCACCAGCAGGATGTTATGCAGCTCGGGCGGCAGGATCGGTCCGCCTGCGGCCAGGGCGTAGGCCGTTGAACCGGTGGCGGTCGAGGCGATCAAGCCGTCACAGACGTACGAGGTGAGCAAACGTCCATCCACGCTGGCGGACAAATGCACCGGTCTTAGATTTGTCCCGCGGCTGATCACCGCCTCATTGAGCGCGTGCCAGCCTCCCAGCAATTCCCCGGCCCGCATATGCCCGACGTACAGCATCATGCGGGATTCGATCCAGGCTTCGCCTTTGAACAACCGTTCCAGCATCTCGCGCCATTCGTTACGCTCGATCTGGATCAAAAAACCAAGCCGCCCCAGGTTGATTCCCAAAATCGGAACGCCGCACGGCGCGCATAAATGTCCGGCGCGCAGCATCGTCCCGTCTCCGCCGACCGCGATCAGCACATCAAACTCTCTATTCTTGACGCGTGTCCGGAGCTCCTCGTCGTAAAGCGATCCGCACGGCACGTCGAAACCTTTGGCTTTCAGGAAGGCCACGATCAGATCCGCTTCGGCGCGCGAATCAGCGACGCGCGGATACGTAACGACCACCGGCTTTTTCGGGACAAATGAGTCAGCCATGGGAAATATTATACATTGAGTTGGCATCAAGCCAGGCTTTGGTCGCACACCCTTTTAAACCCGCAATGGCGGCAGCGGGCCGGCTGATCATGGGAACGGGGAACGTTGGTATGGTGCTCCGCGCGCCTCATCTCGGCCAGTTGATCGAGCAGGGCCGATTCAAGCTGGGCTGTGTAATCCACAGCAAAGTCGCGGTTCGGATAGTGGATGATCCCATACGGCGGACGCCTGCCGTATGTCCGTTCGACAAGCAGGCAATAGGCGGCCAACTGAAAGATATGTGAATCGTAGGGCGCGTTCGGGACGCGTCCGGTCTTGACCTCGACCGGGATCAGCTTCCCGTTTTGTTCCAGAAGATAATCCGGCTTGCCTGTTAAACCAAGTTCATTACTAAAAAGCGGCTTCTCTACGGCGCCCCAGGCGCGCGTATCGGTGTAGATCACGCGTCCGCCGGGCAAACCGGCTTCCCGCCGCTGGCGAGTGGATTGCCAGAGGGCAAGGATGGCAGCGATCAGAAGAATGAGCCCGATATAGAGGATCATATGAATCGCAGGGCAAGATAAGCGGCGAGCAATGTCAATCCGATCAGAAACAGGAGCAGGCTCAGCGTCCGGAGCAGGCCCGCCGCCAGAACCCTGCGCCCGTGCCGGCGATGAAGTTCCGTTCCGGCTGCCATCTCCGCCCGGTTTTCCGATTCCAGTCCCTGCTTGTGGTACATCCAGGCGCGGTGGCAGTAAAGATACGTTCCGAGATCCGAAGCGCGAATGACGGGGGGCATGGTCACAGTATAGCACAAATTTTCTAGTTTTCGTGGCGGTTCGACTTGATTTTAAAGGGAAATGCTGATAGAATATAGAACGTTTGTTCTTCCTATTTGATCGAAACAGGAGTTGCAGAATGGATACCAACCTGGTGAACGATATACGGAGGGGTTTGGAGGAAAAGCGGGCCACGGTATGTGAACGATGCAGAAGGGACGAAGCTGGTATGGTAGACGACAGGGATGTTCAGCCCCACTTACATGTGATCGACGAGTCGCTTCAAAAACTGGAAGCAGGCACCCTGGGTGTATGTACGGTGTGTCAGGGAATCGTGGATGAGCGCCTTTTACAAATGGATTACACCGCCTGCGTATGCCTGGACCATTACTCGAGCCAGGAACGCCGCCAGCTCGAGAACGAGTTGGAGCTTTCCCAGGTGGTACAACGGGCGTTACTGCCTCAACAGGTCCCGGAGCTGCCCGGCTTTGATATTGCAGGCTTCAGCCGCCCGGCCCAGATCATTGGCGGCGATTACTTCGACTTTCTGGCTTTCAACGATGGTGCGCATGGGTTGGTCGTGGCCGATGTCAGCGGGAAGGGTGTTTCGGCCGGCATCCTGATGACCAGCCTGCAGACGGCCTTCCATACGATCGTGCCGGAGACCGATTCGCCGCTCAAGGTGCTGGAGAAGATCAACCGGCTCTACATTCATAACATAAAATTCACCACCTTTGTCACGATCTTTTTTGCCAAAATAGATCCACGCACGCGCACACTGGTCTATGCCAATGCCGGGCATGCTCCCGCTCTGCTGTATCATGCCAGAAACAAGGAACATGAATGGCTGAGGCGAACCGGCCTGGCGATCGGCTTGATGGAAGAATTCAGCGTTCACTCCGAGAGTTTGCAGCTTGAACGGGGAGATACCCTTGTATTCTATACCGACGGCGTCACCGAGGCCATGAGCCCTCGGCAGGAACTGTTTGAACGCGAGCGGCTGGCAGAAGTGATCGCACACAATGAAGGTGCTCCTGCCGATGCGCTGATTCAGAAGATCCTTCAGGCCCTGAATGAATTCGCGCAGGGAGACCCGCTGGCGGATGATGCGACCCTGGTTGTGTGCAAGGTTCAATGAGCGTGATCTCGTCGCGCTGAAAGCCTGAGCGTACCCTTCGAGGAATCGGCCATGAGGCGGATGTATAATCGGCCCATGGCCGATTTTCGTTTCTTTCATCCCATCGAAGTCCGTTACGGCGACCTCGACCCCCAGGGACATCTCAACAACGCCAAGTATCTGACCTATTTTGAGCAGGCGCGTGTGCAGTATTTCATTCAGCTGGGCCTGTTCAACGAGGACCAGTCTTTCATGGAGATCGGCGTCATCCTGGCGGACGCCCATGTTGCGTTTCTCGCGCCCATTCATTATGGCGATGACCTCCGGGTGGGCGTGCGGACGTCCCGGTTCGGAAATAAATCCATGACGGTGGAACAAAACATCGTGAGAGGCGCCGGCGCTCAAGAGCTGGCGAAAGGTGAAATCGTGATGGTGGCGTTTGATTATCGAAACAAGCAGACGATCCCGGTGCCCCGTAATTGGCGGGAACGGATCACGGAGTTTGAGAAAGGAGCATAGATCATGGCCGCGCTGCCAAGTATTGACAGGGACTACCTCCTCAAATTTCTGGTCGATCTCCTGAACATTCCCTCGCCCACCGGACGAACCGACGAGGCGATTGCATTCGTCGAAAAGGAACTTGCCGCATGCAGGCAGCTCAAACTCAGCCGCACGCGCAAAGGTGCTCTGGTGGCAACCTGGGAAGGCCGGCAAAATGATTCACCGCGCGCCTTGACCGCGCATGTGGATACGCTCGGCGCCATGGTCAAGCAGATCAAATCCAACGGCCGGCTCAAGATCACGCGCCTGGGCGGGCTGTTGCTCAACGCCGTCGAGACCGAGGGCTGCTGGGTGCTCACCCCCACGGGCGGAAGGATGCGCGGCTCGCTGTTGATCGACGCGGCCTCCAGTCATGTTTACGGTGCGAAAGCCGGCGACACCGAACGCGACGAGGATCACATGGAGATCCGTCTCGATGCGGTCACTTCCTCCGAGCAAGAAACGCGCGAACTCGGCATCCGGATTGGAGATTTTGTTGTCTTCGATCCCCGGGTCGAGGTCACGAATGGATTCGTCCGCTCCCGATTTCTGGATGACAAAGCCTGTGTCGCCGCCATCGTGGCGGCGATCAAATCCTTATCCGAGTCCGGTCAGCGTCCGGCACAAAGCGTCACTTTCCTGTTCAGCAATTATGAGGAAGTCGGCCACGGCGCGGCGGCGGGGATTCCCCCGGCGGTGCACGAACTCGTCACCGTGGACATGGCGGCGGTGGGCGAGGGTCAGGAGTCGGACGAGTTCCACGCCACGCTGTGCCTCAAGGATAGCGGCGGTCCGTATCATCATGGATTGAGTAACAAGCTTCGTCTCATCGCCGACCAGAACCGGATCCCGTTTAAGACGGATATTTATCCTTACTACGGCTCGGATGGCGAAGCCTATTGGCGTGCCGGCGGCGATGTGGCCGTGGCGCTGATCGGTCCCGGTGTGGATGCCTCGCACAATTACGAACGCACGCATACCGAGGCATTGCTTGCGACAAGCAACTGGATCATGGCCTATTTGCTGAACGAGTAACCATCCTCAGACCCCCCTCAACGTTAGATCCTGATCGGAGAACAGCATGGAAGAGTCGGATGGCATTGATGCAAAAATAGGATCGTACGCGCCGGACTTCAGCCTGCCCGCCGCCACCGGCGGGGAAATCAGGCTTTCGAGCTTTCGCCAAAAGGCAATGGTGGTGGTGTTCTTCGTGCGCGAGTTCCACTGAATGCAGTGCCGTGCGCACGCCGCCCAGTTGGGGCGCATGTCGGAACAGTTCCGCCAGGCCGGCGCAGAGATCATTGTGATTTTGGGCGACAGCCTGGAGCGCGCCCAGGAATACGCACGGGCGTTGAAACTTCCTTTTCCCGTGCTTTCCGATCCGGAACGTGAAGTCTACCGAATCTATGAGTTGGAAAAATATTTTCTCCTGATCCAGCGCACCGCCTCGCTGGTCATTGACCGTGACGGGATCGTCCGCTATTTGAAGCGGACGACCTCTCCGCTGGTCTGGCTGCAGGAAAGCCGCGAGATATTCGGATTCGTGGACAGCCTCGACGAAGGGCGCTGAGCAAACGCAGGTCCCGCAGCTCCGGGGACCTGTTGCGTTATCGGACAATATCATCTACACTTGGGCCATGAAATTCGATGCCGCACTGCCTCCGGGTCCATTGCAGGACGTTCCGGCGATCGCCCGGGCGGCCGAGCAAATCGGCTTCGACGCCTTGTGGACCTCCGAGACCCAGCACGATCCCTTCCTGCCATGCCCGCTGATCGCTGAACAGACCTCGAAATTGAATTTTGGCACGGCGATCGCGGTCTCGTTCGCGCGCTCACCCGCGAATTTGGCCTATAGCGCCTGGGACCTGGCCGCGCAATCGAACGGACGGTTCATTCTCGGTCTCGGCACCCAGGTCAGGGCCCATGTCGAACGCCGATTTGGAATGCCGTGGCCTCCGTCCGTGACCGGAAAACTGCGCGAGCAGATTCAGGCCATCCGCGCCCTGTGGGAGGCGTGGCAGAACGGCACGAAGTTGAATTTTCGCGGCGAGTACTACAGGTTGACGTTGATGTCGCCGTTTTTCAACCCGGGCAAGATCGAAAAACCAACTATCCCAATCTATATCGCCGGCGTCAATACCGGCCTCGCCCGGCTGGCCGGGGAAATCTGCGATGGCTTCCATGCGCACCCGTTCCACACGCCGCGCTATTTGCAGCAGGTGCTGCTGCCGGCGATCGAAGAAGGAGCCGCGCAGGCAAATCGCAGGGAGCCCCGCGCGACGATTTCCGTCACGGCGTTCGCTGCGACTTCACCGGAAGAGGCGAACTCGGCGCGCGCCCAGATCTCCTTCTATGCCTCGACGCCTTCTTATCGCTCCGTCATGGACTTTCACGGCTGGGGCGGGACCGCCGAAAAGTTGTCGGCGCACGCAGCCAAGGGCGAATGGGCGGAAATGCCTAGGCTGATCACGGACGAAATGCTCAACGAATTCTGTCTGCTGAGTCCGCCGGAGAAATTGGCATCCAGTTTAAAAACGCGCTATGCTGGCATCGCCGACCGGCTGACCCTCTACACCCCCTTTGTGCCCGGCGAGCGGGATCCGTTCTGGAAAGCATTGGCAGTTTCATTCGGAGCCATGGTCTGAAGGCGGAGCGCGTGACTGCTTTCGATTGGACCGCCGCAATCCCGGCGATGGTTCCGTTCCTGTATCTCCATTTGCTCAATTTTGTCGAGCGGGTGGCTGCCCTGCGCAGTGCTTCATCCCATTTATTGATTAGGAGAGTTCCGTGGACCTCAGCGAATACCAACAAAAAGCAAAAGCCACCGCCAAATATCCCGTCATCGGACACGGCGTCATCTATCCTACGCTGGGTCTGACCAACGAAGCCGGCGAGGTGGCGGGGAAGATCAAGAAGATTTTTCGCGATAAGGAGGGCGTGATCAGCCCGGAGACGCGCGCCGCACTCAAGGCCGAGCTCGGCGATGTGTTGTGGTATCTATCGCAAGTCGCGACGGAACTGCAGCTCTCCCTTGATGAAATTGCCGAATACAACATCGCGAAACTGCTCGACCGTCAGGCCCGCGGGAAAATTCAAGGTGAGGGGGATGATCGTTGAACGATGCTTGTGGCGGGGCGTCGGAAAGCGACCGCCTGATGGCTGAATCACGATTTACGATTCCTCAATTGACTTGTGAACTTTCAAACATGTTCATCCGCCGCAAGGAATTTCTAATCATTTTCCTACACAGAGTCCCCTTGCTTTTTGGTACAATCATTCCCGATAGCCCTTGTCTGATTGGAGATCTGGAGAATAACTTATGGCTGGCATGGAACGCTTTACCCAGCGTGCAAGACGGGTATTAAGCCTCGCTCATCAAGAGGCGGAACGATCGCATCAGGAAAGCATCGGCACCGAACATCTTCTGCTTGGTTTGATCGAAGAGGATGGCGGCGTCGCCGGACGCGTCCTGCGCGAACTTGGACTGGAATCGACACGCGTGCGTGAAATGGTGGGACGGGTTTCGGTGGAAGGGCACGGCCTCAGCGCCAAGCTGGAGCTGGCGGGCGATACGCAACAGGTGCTTGAATACGCAGTGGATGAAGCGCGCCGCCTCGGACATCATTACATCGGCACCGAACATATTTTGCTTGGGCTCGTGCGCGTAGAGGGACCGGCGATGGAAGTGCTGCGCCGACTCGGCGTGACGGCGGACCAAATCCGCAGGCAGACCCGACGCGTCCTCAATGAGACCGCCTCCTCCCCGGCCCCGGCGGGCGCGCCGCAACTGGGACGCGCTCCCGCTTCCGGACCGAAGACTCCGCTCACGGATCAACTGGCAGTGGATCTCACGACCATGGCCGAGGAAAAGAAGCTCGACCCGGTCATCGGCCGCCAGATGGAAATCGAACGTGTGATTCAAATTCTGGCCCGCCGCACAAAAAATAATCCGGCCCTGATCGGCGAACCGGGCGTCGGCAAAACCGCCATCATCGAAGGACTTGCCCAGCGCATCGTGGAAGGCGATGTGCCCGCGCCGTTGATGAACAAACGCGTGCTGCAGCTCGATGTGGGTTCGCTGGTCGCCGGCACCATGTATCGCGGTCAATTCGAGGAACGACTCAAACGCGTGATTGACGAATTGAAACAATCCGGTGCGATCCTGTTTATTGATGAAGTCCACATGCTGGTGGGGGCGGGGGCGGCCGGCTCGTCCGTGGACGCGGCCAATATTTTGAAGCCCGCCTTGTCGCGCGGCGAGCTGCAAGTCATCGGCGCGACCACGCTCGATGAGTACCGCAAACACATTGAACAGGACGCCGCGCTGGAGCGCCGCTTCCAACCGGTGCAGGTGGATGAACCTTCCGAGATCGAGACGATTGAAATTCTCAAAGGCATTCGGGGCGCATACGAAGAGCACCACCATCTTGTGATCTCGGATGAGGCCCTCATCGCGGCGGCCCATCTTTCGTCTCGCTACGTGACCGAACGCTTCCTGCCCGATAAGGCGATCGACCTGATCGACGAATCGGCTTCGCGGGTGCGCATGTATAAAAGCCCCGCCGCAAAGCAAGCCAAGGATCTGTTCGGTCAGCTGCGGGCTGCGCGTCAAAACCGCGCCCTGGCACAGGAGGAAGGCAACCTCGACGACATCAAAGAATGGGAGGACCGCGAAACCGATTTGGGCGCTCAGATCGAACGTCTGCGCTCCGGCTGGGATCGTGCCAACAGCCCGGTGGTAACTGCGGAGGATATTGCCGAAGTCGTATCGATGTGGACCGGCGTGCCGCTGATGCAGCTGGCGGAGGAAGAATCTCAACGCTTATTGAAGATGGAAGATGAATTGCGCAAGGCCATCGTCGGCCAGGACGATGCGATCCTCGCAATCTCGCGCGCCGTGCGCCGCGCCCGGGCCGGGCTGAAGGACCCGAAGCGACCGATCGGTTCATTCATCTTTCTGGGTCCCACCGGCGTCGGCAAAACGGAACTCACCAAGGCCCTGGCCAAGTTCATGTTCGGCAGTGAGGATGCCGCGCTGCAACTGGATATGTCCGAGTTCATGGAACGCCATACCGCCTCACGCCTGGTCGGCGCACCTCCCGGTTATGTCGGATACGAAGATGCGGGCCAGCTCACCGAAGCATTGCGGCGCCGGCCTTATTCGATCGTCGTCTTTGACGAGATCGAAAAGGCTCATCCCGAAGTCCACAACATGCTCCTGCAGATCATGGAAGAAGGTCACCTGTCCGATGCCAAAGGCCACAAGGTGGATTTCCGCAACGCGATTATCGTCATGACTTCCAACATCGGCGCGGACATGATCAAGCAGGGCACGGCGCTCGGCTTTGCGTTGAAGCGCGACGAAGAGACGGAAGAGCGGCAGTCGTATGAGGACATGCGCAAGAAGCTCACCGATTCGTTGAAGAAAGTCTTTCGGCCGGAATTCCTGAACCGACTCGATAGCGTGATTATTTTCCGCGCGCTGAACAAGGAAGATATCAAAAAGATCGTCTCACTCGAACTGGACAAGGTGGCGGAGCGGCTCAAGGAACATAATCTCACGCTGACGGCGACGGGCGCGGCGCTCACGGCCTTTGCGGATCAGGGCTATGATGCCGAGTTCGGTGCGCGTCCGCTGCGGCGCGTGATCCAGCAAAGGGTGGAAGATCCGCTTTCCGATCGATTGCTCTCCGGCGAATTCACCGATGGGGATTCGATTCTCGTGGAGACGACCCCCGATGGCGATATTCTGCTGACGCGGGCCGCCGTTCCGGAGCCCACTGCCTAGAAGCGGAAATGAAAAACAGAGCGCAGAGAATTTCTCTGCGCCCTTTGTTTAATCTGCCGTTCCGACTTTGGACATTTTTACAGAAACCGGCTTGCTGATTCCTTTCAGTTCCAGCGGGCGCGATTCCAACCCGCTCGCATCCAAGTTACCAGACTTTACACTATCTTCGCTGATCAGAATTTCGCCCGCCGCGGCTCTGGATGAAAGCCGCGCACACAAATTCGCCGCGCTTCCTAACACCGCGATCTCATTCACTCCACTTGCTGAACCAACAGTGCCCACATATGCCCTGCCGGTATGAATTCCAATCCCGACGGGTATCCAGGGACCGGCTGGGTTTGCATGACCAGTTACGCGTAAGAGTTCCTTTGCGGTGTGAAGGGCAACCTTTGCATGATCCTTGCCTGCAAAACGCGGCACGAACAAAGCAATCACCTGATCGCCCATTAAACGATTGACCATCGCATTGTGCTCAATCAATACATTGCTGGTCTCTTTATAAAATTTCTGAATCAGCTCTTTATATTCAGAAGTCGTGCTTCGTTCCGCCAGCGGAGTTGAACCGCGCACATCAGCGAATAACATCGTCAACTCCACTTCGGCGCCGCTTTCCTGTTCTCGAATGGTCATTTCGCATGCGCTGCATAATTTCGGACTAAAGCTGGAGGGCTTGGAACCCATGAAGCGCAAGAGATTTCCCCCGATTCCCGCCATGGGCTTTCCGCATTCAAAGCAATGAGGATCGCTGGGAATATATTTAAAGCAGGCGCTGGAAACCTGCAACAGCAGCGGCATATTTCCGGGAGGTTCCGTCCGCCACTCGCCCATCAGATACCAATACCAGAGCTCGTCGGCGATCTTTTTGTCCATTCCACAGCCTCTATTCCACCAAAAAAGTAACTATAATGCTTTCTTAATATGATTTTACGTTTTCGTCCCGTCTTACCCGGCAGATAGCCTATTATATCCACAAAAGGAGAATTCATTATGAACGATAATCTTCGAACCGCAACGCTGGGGGGAGGCTGCTTCTGGTGTCTCGAAGCCGTTTTCGATGAGGTCAAGGGCGTGCACTCGGTGGAGTCCGGTTACGCCGGGGGACATGTTGCGAATCCCTCCTATCGTGAGGTCTGTACCGGCACGACGGGCCACGCCGAAGTCACCCAGGTCACGTTCGATCCGAAAATCATCTCGTATCGCGACGTGCTCAATGTGTTCTTCGCCATCCACGATCCGACCACCCTCAACCGCCAGGGCGCGGACGTGGGCGCGCAATACCGTTCGGCCATCTTCTATCACAACGATGAACAGAAGCAGGTCGCCGAACAGACCATCCGGGAGTTGAACGACCAGCATATCTGGGAAAGGCCGATCGTGACCGAAGTGACCAAGCTCGGCAAATTCTATCTGGCCGAAGATTATCATCAGGAATACTTCGCCCATAATCCGAATCAGCCGTATTGCCAGGCAGTGGTTGCTCCGAAAGTCGCCAAGTTCCGCAAGCATCATTTGGACATGTTGAAGAAACAATTGGCATAAAAGCAGTTGGCATCGTGAAGCAGCGCAGAGGACACTCTGCGCTGCTTCACTTTTCGCGGGCGGCTTGATCTCATGCACTTGGGGCAAAGAAAATAATCAAAATCCCTTCGTTTTTGAAAAGCCGATTTAACGGAAGTGTAATCCAGAAAGCTGCGGGAAATCATGGGGGTGGGGTAAGATAAATACATTCATCACAAAGAAAAGGAAACTCACATGTCTCATTTTTATTCTAAGTCTCAAGAACGTTCCGGTCTCGGTGAGCATGCGCTTGTGCTTGCTCTGGTTGCTGTCATTGTGATCGCGGTGCTTATGTCCCTGGGCCCAATCATCTTCAATATCCTCTGATTGGCTGGGCGGCCGAGGTCGAGGGCGTTTCGGGCAGGGCGTGGAGCGCCGGGTTCCGCAAACATCAGCGGGGATGCGGAAAAAGAAGACTGCAGAGCGCAGAGAATCTTCTCTGTGCTTTTGTTGCCCGGCCCGCGGCCCGGATCCGAAACGGTCCAAGCATGTTAGTGCAGGGGGCGCTTATTTCGTTTCAATAATGATAAGCCGGACGTAAGCAGGCTGTAAAGAAAAGATCTTGAAATAGCTCGAGGGAGGTGCTACCATCCTGCCATCTCCAATCATAAAAGTAGAAGATGATAGTTCGTACAAGGCATAAGCATTCCGAACATCAAAAGGGTCAGGGTCTGGTCGAATATGTGCTGGTTATTCTTGTGATTTCCTGGGTGGTCACTGCAGCCGCGATGACCTTCGGTCCAAAAGTCGGCAACACTTTCAGCACGATCAATAACAGCCTTTCGGCGATTTCTGACAACGATGCTCAAAGGGGAGCTGCACCCACGGCAGTTCCGACTCATGTCGCAACCCGCACGGCCGCTCCAACCCAAGTCTCCTCACCCACACTCGGGCCCACGGCATCCCCAACTCAACTTTCCACACCCACCGACATCGCCAGCGCCTCCCCCACACCGATCCCCTCACCCACGGACGCGCCCACGGCATCGCCCACGCCGATCCCCTCGCCGACCGACGCGCCCACAGCGTCCCCCACACCGATCCCCTCACCCACCGACGCGCCCACGGCGTCCCCCACACCGATCCCCTCGCCGACCGACGCCCCCACGGCAACT
>DATJBI010000126.1:0-18452 GCA_035515435.1 Anaerolineales bacterium | reverse complement strand
CAGGCCGCGCCGTTGGCTTCAGCAGACACCCCCACTGCCTTCGGCCCTGGCACTTCCATCTTCTACAGCGCCGTATTCTTGCGTTCGCTGAACTCCGCGCCCGAGCAACCGCAGCGCCGATCCCGGATCGCATCTTTCCCATCCCTTTGGCGTGCCGTCGGATCGTCTTGCCTCCCCCTGAGGGGACCCCTAGCATCTTTCGTTCACACACGCCAACTTGTCCAGGGCTGGTCGTGAGTGAGCGGGCGAACCTGGGTTCATTGCCGCCTCCCGCCGCATCCCCCTGCCCTTCTCGCCGTTTCCGGAATGATCTCCCCGCACTCCCCCGAATGGGAACCTAGCCGAAATCCAGGACCATGAAATCCTCGGCCAGGGCCACCTCGCCCTGAAAACGTTGATGTGCATCGGCGATCAGATCGCCGCTGGCGTATTTGCCGGTCGGATAATGAATTAGATACAACTTGCCGACTTCGGCTTGATTGGCAACCTCCCCCGCCTGTGCGGCCGAGGAGTGTCCCCGGGAGGCGCCGGCCGATTCATGGATCAGAATGTCCACCCCTGCGGCCAGGCGGATCACTTGCGCACAAGGCTCGGTATCGCAGGAATATGCCATGGATCTCTTCGTCCGGCCGAATTCGAACCGCAGGCCGATCGTCGGCAGCAGATGATGGACGGGCGAAGAAAAGATCCGGAAGTCCGCGGAGTCGATGACGGAGGTCATCTCCTGGGTAGGCAGGCGATAAAACGCGACGGGGAAAAAATCCGGCCAGTCCGCCCAGCCATAGAAACCCATCAAATCCTCGACGCGATCGAGCGTATAATGCAAGCCATAGATGTTAATCGGCCTGCGGCGGCCCATCAGCCACATGTCCATGAGCAGCAGCGGTAGACCGGAGACATGGTCGGGGTGAAAATGCGTTACGATCAGGTCCGTCAAGTCATTAAAGTCAAGACCCGCTTTCTCCAATCGCAAGATCGGATTGCTGACACAATCCACCATCACCATGCGCTCCTCCCCGACGATCACCATGTGCGTATTCTCATGGTCGGCGGTGGGAATGGCATTGGACGAACCGAGAATGATCACTTTAGGCATAAACCACCTATCATTATTTGAGCACCGCGGCCAGGATCGCGGGTGTAATATACGCCTCGATCACAGCCGCCACCGCCAGCAATGGAACAACCAAACCAATAAAGATCTTGGCCCAATCGGCCAGTAATTCAAGCAAGATCTGCCCCATCGATTTGCCCAACTGCGGAGTCACCAGCACCGCTCCGATCCGCAAGACGATCGCGCTGGCAATCATCAACGCCGGGATTTCGAAGATTCCATGCGGGAGCAGGCCCGCCGCGAATACCAAGAGGGGGGAATATCCTATTAATTTGACGATGCCCAGCACCCCCCCCACCAAACCGATATTGAGCAGGAAAACCAGCAGACCCAGCACGCTGAAGGAAATCATTCCCCCCAGGAAGACCAAAAGCGTGGCGCGCACGTTATTCCCAAAGATAAAGGTCGCCGATAAGTGCTGGCCCGCCTGCGCGATGCCCGCCGATTGACCCGCAGTTTTCACGATTTCAGATATGTCTTTGGTGGTGGCATGCGGCAGCATCCTTGGCACGTTCACGGTCGCCCAATGGTAGCCGGCCAGATAGCCTGCCAGGCCAAGGACAATAATGATGGCGAACGGCACCACCAGCTGCCGCATCGTCCGGGCGACCTCCTGAGAGTACCAGCCTGTCAATGTGGTGGCCTTACCCCGAAATGTGCCCCAGAAAGTCTTCCAAATCCAGCGCAGATTCAATGTATCAAACTCACGTCCCAGCAGATATTCGCGCTGAAAATGCGCGAGGCCCACCCGAATGAGCAGGGATGCCATGACCATCACCGCCAGGACCGCCAGCCATAAAACCTGGTCATTCCCCCAGAACAACAGGGCGCTTTCGCCCTGCATCAAGATTGCGACCGGCACCACGATAAACGACGCCAGCAAATTCGCCGCCCGCACCGTGGTGGATTGCACCGAGATCACAATCGCCGCGCTGACCATCAAGATCGCATGGGCTGTGGTCAGCATGAATAGTTGCGTGAAGACCGAGGCGTCCGGCATATGCAGGTCCTGGCGGGAAACGATGATCACATAGAAGACAATGGAGGCGTAACCCGCCAACAGAGGTGTGAAGATCCCCACCAGGAGCTTGCCGAAGTACAAATGCCAGTTCTCGATCGGGGAACTCAGCAGCGGTTCGATCGTGCCGCGTTCCTTTTCGCCCACAAAGGATTCGAGGGCCACCACCAGCGAAATCGTGATCGGAAAAAAGCCGATGATCAATATGGAAAACGGGACCAGCCGATCCACGATCAGGTTCGCGCCATATTGATTGATGTACGCGACGGCCTCTTTCGCGACTTCATTCATGAGCAATGGAAACGACAAGGTCAGGATGATCAGCGGCGTCAGAATGCGCCAGTCCCGAAATTGATCGCGCAATTCGCGGCGCATGACCAGCCAGATCATTTGCAGGTCGTCAGGCATGGATCGCCTCCGCCTGAAGGGTCTGCGCCTCGGTCATTACTTTAAGATAAACCTGTTCCAGAGTGCGCGGGACCTCCCGGAATGCCATCAGGGGTGCGCGCTGCGCTACCAGCTCGCGCATCAGGATCGGATTCGCCTCCAACGGATGCTCCACTCGAAACCGCAGAGAATTTGGGCTGCGTTCCATTAAGGTGACCCCTGACGGCAGATTCAGCCCATCCCCCGTCCAGCCGGACGAAAACTGCGCCTCGTATTCAGCCGTCCCGAGCACTTTCTGCTTCAAGTCTTCCAGGCTGCCGATCATCAGGCTCCGCCCCCGATAAATAATGGCGATCAGGTCGGCCAGGGTTTCGGCCTCCGACAAGTTGTGGGTGCACATCACGATGGCGCGCTGCGATGATTTCAAACGCGCGATCTCGTCACGCACCAGCCGCGCCGATTCCGGATCCATGGCGGAGGTCGGCTCATCCAGCAGGAGGACCGGCGGTTCGTGCATCAGGGCACGGGCCAGTGCGAGTTTCTGACGCATCCCCTTGGAATACTCGCCGATCCGGTGCCACGATACGTTTGACAACCCGAAATAATCAAGGAGATAAGCGCGGCGTGCTTTGCGCATGCTTGCATCCAGGCGGTAAATCTGACCGAAGAATTCGAGGTATTCATCGCCGGTCATGCGCATGTACAGACCATGCTGCTCGGTCAGCACTCCGACCAGGGCCCGCACTTTTTGTCCAGCTCTGGCCACATCGTATCCGGCCACCCGCGCCCAGCCGCGGGTCGGGATCAAGAGAGAATTCAGCATGCGGACCGTGGTGGTTTTGCCCGCGCCGTTTTGTCCAAGCAGGGCCAGGATCTGCCCGGGCTTGACGGTCAGCGTCAAGCCATCCACGGCCCAAAAATCATTGAATTGTTTGCCCAAATCATTAGTTTCAATCATTATTGACCCAGCATAAGAGAGAGGGAGCCCAGTGTCAATAAGACAACAGTCCTCCAAACAGTTCTGTCAGCGGATGTTCATCCTCCTTATTTCTTGGCCCTGGAGGAGGAGGCCGCGGAGGGTTTCTTGCGAGGCGGCGCGCTGCGCCTGCCTGATTTTTTCGCGGAGGGACGGGACTTTTTGGCGGCGCTGCTCAGAGAAGGTTTTCCGGCGCGCCCTTCGGCCGCGGCCGGTTCTTCGGTCTCGGCGGCTGCAAACGACAACGGCGCCTGGCCCCGGGCTTCCAGCGGCTCGTCCGCACTCGACCGATGACGCCAGATCAATGCGACCGCCGCGAGCAGGGCGACGGCTGCCACCAAAACCTGATTGGGGTCAATGCCGCTGATCAACGGGTAATCGACTCGGATAAATTCAAGGAAAAATCGAATGGTGGGATAGGCAATCAGGTAAACCAGGAAAATATCGCCGCGTTTAAGCCTGTTGGGGAAACGACGGGTGAGCCAGATCAACAAGAACATGTTGGCCAGGCTCAAGATCGACTCATACAGGAACAACGGATGAAAGCGCGTGACATCCAGGGGATATTTCGTGAGGTCGTTGTAGGGCGCCACCCGCGCGGCCGAGTCCGTGATCTTGATCCCCCATGGCAGCGTGGTCGGCGACCCGTACAACTCCTGATTGAAGAAGTTGCCCCAGCGTCCGATCGCCTGACCCAGGGCCAGGCCGGGCGCGGCCATGTCCGTCCATTCCAGGAAGCTGATGGCCGGATACTTGCGCACGTAGAAAAACAACGCGATCAAACCGCCAAGGATGGCGCCCGGGATGCCCAGCCCGCCTTTCCAGATCTCGATGACATCCAGTGGATGGGTTAGATAATAGTAGGTGGTCAGTCCCGAGGCCGTGGTCGGCGTAAGCACATGCCACAAACGCGCGCCGACCACACCGCCGACAATGAGATAGATCAGCAAATCCCAGACCATCTCGGGGTCATAACCCCGGCGCCTGAGCTCCACGGAAGCCAGCCAGGCGCCTGCGACGGCGCCCAGCATCAGCATGATCCCGTAATAATGCAGAATGAATTCGCCTCCGACGAGACAAAAATGGAGGCCGTCGAACTGGAACAAATTGAATGCAAGAGTGCCGCAATGCACTAACATCTCTATTCTCCTTTATGGGCCTGGTTCCGCATTTTGTCGTGCGCTTGAGCCCGCACAACCCAAATGCGCTGCAGCGCCGTGAAATTGGCAAGGATCGCGATGATCCACACGCCGAGGACCGGGATGTTGAACAGCAGCGACGGACCCAGTACGAAATAGCGCTCCGCCCGCGTGAGCAAACCCTCTTTGGCGCTGAAACTCTGCGCCTCGGCCCGCGCCTTGACGTACGAGACCAAAATCGAACCCGCCGCCGCAACGAACGTAACCACCTCGGCCACGTCCTGGCCGATCATCGCGAAATGATAAAGCAAGGCGCCCAGGATGATCAACTCGGAATAACGATCGCTCACCGAGTCCACAAACGCGCCCCAATCACTGGCTTCACCGCGCAGGCGCGCCATGGTGCCGTCCAATGCGTCAATGGGCCAAACGATCAAAACGATCAGGCCGCCAACGCTGATCTGCCCGCGCACGATGAAATACGCCGCCAGCACATTTCCCGCCACGCCGATCAGCGTGACGGAAATGGGCGTCAATCCAGTCCGGTTCAGGAAGCCGGCGACCGGATCCAGGAACCACTTAAAGCCCAAACGCAAAACATCTGTAAACGTCTTCTTCAATTAAACCTCGCAGCAGGATTTCCCAATGATACCCGAAATTCAGGCTCGACGCCGTCCGAAAGAATTATTCTTCTTCCCCCTCGAACGGCATCACGTCGCGTTCCCTTCCCCCGCCCTGGGACGGGCCGACAATGCCCATTTCCTCAAGCTGATCCAACAACCGCGCCGCGCGCGGATAGCCGATCCGCAGGCGGCGCTGCAGCAGGGAGGCCGAGGCACGCTGCGTGCCGCGCACAATCGAAACGGCCTGTTCGATCAAACCCTCGTCTTCATCTTCATCGGGCTCCGTCAGGATCTTTTCCCAGGGAGGCGCGCTTTCGCCCCGCAGCGCGCTGTTCCTTTGCCAATAATCGATGATGCGCTCGATCTCCATATCGGAGACCATCACGCCCTGGGCCCGGATGGGATTTCCGACCTCGGGATTCTGGAAGAGCATATCGCCGCGGCCCAGCAGAGTCTCTGCGCCCGTGGCATCCAGGATGACACGTGAGTCGACGCCGGAGGCGACCGCAAAGGCCAAGCGCGCCGGGAAGTTCGCCTTAATGAGACCGGTGACCACATCGGTGGAAGGACGCTGGGTGGCAACGATCAGATGAATTCCGGTGGCGCGCGCCATCTGCGCCAGGCGAACGAGATTATGCTCGGTCTGATCCGGCGCGGACATCATCAAATCAGCCAGCTCATCGATCAACACCACGATCCGCGGCAGAGGGACAGCCTCCTGCTTGCGGGCCTGTTTGCGGTTATAGGCCTCCAGATCGCGCACATGGGCACCCTCGAGCAGACGATAACGATGCTCCATCTCGAGCACCACCCAGCGCAAAACGCCCATGATGCGGTCAATGTTGGTTTCAACCTTGCCGTAAAGGTGCGCCAGGCCGTTGAAGCGCAGCAGCTCCACCATCTTCGAGTCAATCATTACCATGCGCAAATCCTCGGGCGCGTTATTCATGGCGAAGCAGGCCGCCAGCGCCGTGATGCACACGGATTTTCCCGAACCGGTCGCGCCCGCAATCAACAGGTGGGGCATGCGCGCCAGGTCCGCGACCAGCGGATTGCCCGACACATCCCGGCCAAGCGCCATGGCCAGCGGCGCGCCCGCTTTATGAAACCAGTCGCTTTCCAGGATGGGCCGCAAACGCACCAAGGTTGAAGTGGAATTGGGGACCTCAATACCGACATAAGGCTTTCCAGGCACGGGGGCTTCAATGCGCAGGCGTTCCGCAGACAGCGCCAGGGTTAAGTCCTTTTCCAGCGCTGCGATCTGCGCCACCCGCACCTTCATTTGTTGAGCCTCATCGTCCTCGCCTGCGCCCGGTTTCTTGATATACCCCGGCTGAACCGCGAACTGCGTCACGGAGGGGCCCGTGCGGTAGCCGATCACGGTTGCGGGAATGCCGAATTCCGAAAGCGTCTTCATGATCATTCCCGCGGTCTGATTGATTGTCCGCTCGTCATCCCGCGCAGCCTGTTCGGTCATCAACAGGTTGAGGGGAGGCAGTCCCTCCTCGCGCGGGATGGGCCTGACCGGCTTCTCGCTCTTCCTTTCAGCCGACTTTAGGGATGGCTGAAACTCGGGTGGGAGCGGGGCGGGCTTCTTCTTCCTGGCCGCCGGCCTTTCGGACGGGCCCTCCTTCGACAATGCATGGCTCGCCTCTTTTTTAACCGCGGCCGCAGGTGGCTGCGGCGGCTCGCCTGCCAGCTTCAAGAGCCAGGCTTCGAATAGATCCCACAGCCCAAAACCGGTAACAACCATCAATAGCCACAAGAGGAACAAAATCAGCGCGCCCCACACCGTTCCGGCGTTCTTCTCCAGCAAATAAGCGATTCCCCAGCCCAACCGTCCGCCGTCCTGCCCGGATTCGGCACGCACGAGCGAATCAGCCCCCGCGACCGCAAGCAGGCCCAGGGTCAGAAACGCGGCAAGCTCGAGCGAAATGATCCGGACCCATCCCAGGGGCCTTCCGCCGCGGCGGAGGAGATCCAATCCGCCGTATCCGATCGCGAGCACAAGCAGGTAGGTTCCCCAACCAAACCATTTTGAAAGAAATTCCGACCAGGGGGTCAATACCACGCCGCTGGTCAGGTTCCACAGGGCCAGCAAGGACAGCAGCGCCAGCGCGATCAGCATGAGGCCCGCGGCATCGCGCAGGTAGCGGCCGAAGTGCAAATTGAAATACTCGACCCGCTCCAGCCAGTCGTCGGCCGGCAGTTGGGGCGAATCGTCCTGTCCGGATTTGTTTGACATCGACGGATGATACTACGCGTTCAGCCGCAAGCTCAATCCCATGCGTTGATGAGCCGCGTCGACGTGCAAAATGCGGACCTGCACGGGCTGACCGACCTGCAGAACATCTTTTGCACTTTGCCCCTCTGCCAGCAGCATTTCCGAGGCATGGATTAATCCCTCGACGCCAAGCTCAAGCTTGGCAAATGCACCATAGGAGAGGATGCTGGTGACGGTCGCGGGCAGCACCTGGCCGACGGAGAAATCGGTTGCGACCCGCTCCCAGGGATTGGGCAGCAGGCGCTTCAGACTGAGCGCCACGCGGCAGCGTTCGGAGGAAAGATCGAGCACCTGCACATCCAGCGCCTGCCCCATTTGCACGATCTGATTTGGGTGAGCCACCCGTCCCCAGGAAAGCTCAGAGATGTGAATCAGCCCTTCGACCCCGCCCAGGTCAACAAAGACGCCGAAATCCGTGATGTTGGTGACTGTTCCGCGCACGCGCTCGCCGGCATGCAAAGAGTGAAATAATTCAGAGCGTTTGCCGGGTTCCGCCAGTGCGGCACGTTCCGACAGGACGATCCGTCCATCCTCCGGAACGCACTCGATCACCTTGAGCCGGAGCGATTGACCCACATAGGCGCCGAGGATCCTTTCCCGGTCCGGCATATCGTTGCGCCCCGCCATTTCAATCAGATGCGAGAACGGCACGAAACCGTACAGGCCTTCGCCTTCGACCAGCAAGCCCCCGCGATTGCTCCCGGTCACTTTCAGCGTCACGATTTGATCATGGTGATAAAGCTCCTGGACCTGTGCCCAATCCGGTTGGATTCGACTTGGCTCGTCCGCTTTCGCCTCTCCGTGGACCGGAGGATGGACCAGGGTCCGGGGCGGCGAAGACGGCGCGTGGCGCTGATCCTCCGCCAAAACCGACTCCCACCAGCCGTCGTCCGTGACCGGCATCGGACTTTCGTACGTGTTCTTGTGATTTGTCATACGGGCCTGCCCTTCCTTATTTCGTTTGAGATTCCATGATCAAAATGGCTTTGGCAACCGCCTCGACGGCCACACGCTGTTTGCGATACAAATCTGCCTCCGACATCGCCAGGCGTTCTGCCACCTCACGAACTTTCCTTCCCTCAATGAACTTCATCTCCAGGATATTATATAAAATCCATTCCGTAGTGAACCGACGCTCCCCTTCGGGCCGCACCTGATCCACCGCCTGGCGGAGAAGGGCGCGCAGCGCATTGGCCGGATTCTCATCGTGTTGACGGGTCAGCTCCTGGACAACCTGCAGCCGCATCAGCGGGCTGTTGGTCAACTTCGGACCTCCCCAATAATGGGTCAGGGCATCCTTGACCCAATTCGCCAGGTCGGATTCGGGCGGCACAGACTGATCAAGCAGGTTGGCACGGCTGTCATATCGCCCGTAGGCCCGCAAACGCTGGAGCATATCCACGCGCGGCTGGAGGTCCTGGAGAGAGCGGAAGACTCGCTGTTGCAACAACCGATCTTCCAGTGCCATCGCAGCGCGGTCGGCCAGGAGCCAGAGTGCATCCCGCTGGTCGTTTTCCATGGAGGCATGATCGTCACGCCGCGCCACGCCCATTAATCCAAGCAGGGGCGGAACCTCATCGAAGTCCATGTTCTCACGCTTCCGTTGGTGCAAAGGCAGCATCCAAAACTTTCCGGAGATGAATTCGCGGCGCCCGCCTCCGTCCTCCGCAGCGCTTATTCTCTGGAGGGCTTCCGAAAGACCATCGTGTTCGATCAGGTTCCGATTGCCCGCCATGACAATCAGGGAAAGCTCACCCTGCTCCAACGCGGCAACAAATGCCGCCGGCGACTGCATATGATCGCGCACGGCGGCCAGGACCGCTTCCAGGAATTGCTGCAGGTCGCCCTGGGTCAACAACCGCTCTTCCATGTTCTGTAAGATCTGCAGCTCAGACCGGTCGCGGCCGAAGAACAGATAGCGCTCCCACAGGGGATAAAACAGGGTAATGGCATGTTCAAAAAGCAGGACGGTGGCCACCATGGTCAAAGGAACAAAGGCCGAATATTCTGATCCCACCAAAACCCCGGCGCGCCGTACGATCGTCATTAAGCCCAGTGCCAACGAAGCGGTTACGGGCCCGCGGATGATCCATTTGAACAAGCGGCTCTTGATCACCCGGTCCGGCCAGGAGACGCCAAAAAAGGCCACGGCGTATGCCATGACAACAATCAACCCGCCGACCAGGACGTTAATTGCGGCGGAACCGATCCAGAACACCAACGGCAGTTGCGCGACGAAAGAAGAGCCGTACAACAAGTACGGATAGGAACCCAGGGCGGGCGCGGTTGCACCGGCCATGAGATAGAACATCCGACGGCGGCCGGAACGCGTCAACATGCGGCGATAGGCGCGGACAAAGTTCACGCTGGCCCAAAGCATCACGGCGATGTAGTAGAGGGTAAACACCTCCGACCAGAGGGTTGGCTGAAGATGAGGGGCCGGCTGGCCGTCCGGCACCAGCGGCCCAAGCAGATGACCGGCCGCCAGCATCAGGAGAAATAGGGTGGAGACCGCATACATCAATCGGACCGCAAACCGCCGGCGACCCCGCGAAGGCCGTCCGGCGGTCACCAGGACCGCATCCGAAAGATGTAGATAAGAGGCTGGAAGGAAAATGATCCCAAACCAATGGAGACGGAGAAGCAGGTTGATCCCCCATGTCGCCACGTCCTTGCTTTGCAGGGCGTCGGTCGTAAAGATCACTACCACACATAAAAGAATGGTCGCGAACGAACGCGCGACCCGATCACGCAGGTTGAAGGTCAGGGAATAGAGAAACAACGAAAAGGCCGTGATGGCAATTCCGGCCGTTAGAATTTGATTGAGGACCTGGACCCCAGCCAGTATATTTTCCGTCCAACCGTTAAACATAAAGCCTTCCCAAAGCGCTCTATTTCAATGCCCTCGCAAAGAAAAGAGCCACATCTTGCGTCAGGTAATAATGGTCATTATACCCGCAGAATTCATAACCATGTTTCTGCGCCAACCGGATCGCGGGCTGATTCTTGGACTGCACCTCCAGGAATAATCTGCGATGGCCGCCTGTCACGCCCCAGGCCTGGGCGGCATTCAACAGGCCGCTGGCCACGCCCCGCCGTCTCCAGTCGGGCGAGACCACCAGATCGGAGACCCACGCCACCGAGCCGGGACGATCCATCAACGAAAGATAACCAATGGGATTGTTGTCTGCCAGGGCCGTGAAGATCGCCGGCCTGCGTGTCCATTCATCGGCAAGCGCGAAGGGATTGTTTGGATAGGTCAGCGGAATGGGCCGCGGCAATCGAACCTCGTGGAAGGTCGCGACGATCTGATCGCTTTCCCTGCGCAGCTCCAACTGCCACACATATTCAGATTTAACAGCATGGTTCATTCCCATCAAACGAGGTAGATCACCTGCGATCGTCGGTCGGATTTGAATTTCAGACATAGTCTCCTTTTCATCCCGCAAATCAACTCAATCGTTTGAAAAGCCAGAACGCATCATCAGGGCGCCGCAATCCGCAATGGAATGACACAGGGCGTCAAAGACTGTCCCTGGGTGTTGATAACCACCAGTCGCAGCTGATAATCGCCGGGCGTAAGCGTCGTGGTATCCCACTGCCCCAGCGTGCCGTTGTCCACCGGCTCGCGATTTGCCGCAATCGTGGCCCAGGTATCCGCGTTAAGCGGCGCGACCTCGTACTTGTAGAAACCAAAATCAGGGATATCCACCGTGCCCACAATATCCACGGAGCCGCTGATTTCGGTTCCGGGCTTTGGAGAAGTGATCACGAGTTTGCCCGAGACGCAACCGCTGGTGTTCCCGGGGGTCGGCACGGCGGGAGGCGTCAATGCGATTTGCGTTGCAAGTTCCGCCGAGATGGTCCCGGTGGGCGTGGCCAGCACGTCAATCGTCGGGGTGGGGATAAAGAATGAGGCAGGGAGGCCGGGGATAATGAAGGAGACGGTGGTCAACTCCCCAAAGAAAAGGATCAGGATCAGGATCACGGTGGCTGTCGCCTGGCTCATCCGGTGCAAGGCAAACTCGCGCTCCAGGGTGTAAACCGATTTGCGCCATTCGCCCCACGATTTCAATAGCAGCCGGAACGCGAATAATTCCCCGATAGCAAGCAGGATATAAATCAGCACTTCATATTTGCTGAGGAACTGATAGATCGCGGCCATAGCAGCACCCGTTACAACCGGCGCAGAACCCCGCGAATCAGCTTCTCTATTTTAGGCGTAATGAGCTTGCCGGCTTCCATCACCTCTTCATGGGTCGTAATCGTCGAACCGTCCAGATTCGCTTTATTGCTGATCCCCGACAGGCCCAGAACCCGCAGCCCGGCGTGACGCGCAACGATCACTTCCGGGACGGTGGACATGCCCACCGCGTCGGCTCCGGCCAGACGCAGAAAGCGCAGGTCGGCAGGCGTCTCAAAGGACGGGCCGCTCAACCCGGCATAAACGCCCTCCCGCAGCGTCATATTTTCTTCTTTGGCCACGCGGCGCGTCAACTTGGACAGGGCGCGATCATAGGCCTGACTCATATCAGGAAACCGGGGGCCCAGCTCGTCAAGATTCGGACCGATGAGTGGGTTTTGTCCCGTCATGCCGATCAAGTTCAGATTGTCGGTGATCAACATTACGTCGCCGGGCTCAAAGGCCGGATTGACACCGCCGGCCGCATTGGTGACAATCAGAATCTCAACTCCCAGGCGCTTCATTACGCGCACCGGCAGGGTCACCTGTGCCATGCTGTATCCTTCATAAAAGTGAATTCGCCCCTGCATCACAAATACAGATTGTCCCTCGAGCGTCCCGATGACCAGGCGCCCGGCGTGCCCCGCAACCGTGGATACCGGAAAATGCGGCAAGTCCCCGAAGCCCATGACATCCGGCCGTTCCACAGATTCGGCCAAACCGTTCAAACCAGAGCCCAGAATGACCGAAAGGCGCGGTTGGTACGAGGTGTGTGCACGGATCGCGCTGACAACTTCGTCTATTTGTTCAAGCGAAAAATGGGCAAACATTGATTGAACCTATGATCAAGTGTACATCCACGGAGCAGAACAAGCGTCCCCTTCCAACGTTCTGCGCGCGGCATGATTATATCAGAAATCGTGAAGCCGCATCCGCCTGCACCACATTTCTCTAATACAAAAAGGTAGAAAAAAAGGCGCTGTTATGCTATGCTATAGAGAACCATGGCAGACCGTCCTTCTCTCGTTGTGCAGTGGCTCGGACGTTTTATCCACAACGACAGAGCTCCGCGGCAAACGGACCCTCGTCTCTCACCGGCCGACCTCCGATCGGATCAGATTGCGGCTTTGAGCCGCCAGGTGGAAGCGGAGAAACGCCGGAACACACAACTCATTCTGCTGAACGAACTGAGCCAGCAGCTGGAAACACGCCTGGATCAACCGGTGGCCGCGCAGCTGGCAGTGAACACCCTCGAGCGTGCCATAGAATGTTCTTCGGTATGCCTGCTGATCCACGAACCGGAACGGCGGGAATTTGTCGCACTCGCTTCCGCCGGACGAGCGGCAAAAAGGATTCCGCCCGGATACCGGCAGAACGTAACGCGCGGCCTGTTGGGGCGTGCCGCGCGTCTGCGCAAAACACAAGTCGCCAACAACACCCGGCTGGATCCGGATTATTTCGGGCTTGCCAATGAGGATGACTCCTCGGCGCTGGTTGTTCCCATTCTGCACGGCGGTCATGTTCAGGGAATGATCGCCATCAGTTCGGCCGCCCCGGACGCTTTCCACGCCCCGGATGTGACCCTGGTGGAGACCGTGGCCGCTGAGTTGGAACGTGCCTGGGAACGATCGGACTACCATCAGCACTTAACGGAACTGATTCGGGCCGGCATATCGCTCTCAACCATGGTCGAACCGAAGGCGGTCGTCCAGGAGATCGCCAGCATGACCCGTCAGACCCTACGGGCGCGATTCGTCTATGTCACATTGCTGGATCAGGCCGGGAGTCTGACCCAGCGCGCATCTTCCGGTTATGCACCGAGATTGCAGCAGTGCCTGGAGAGCATGCCGGTGCATCAGGGTCTGATCCAGACTGCTCTACACTCCTCCCAGGTATTTCGAATTCGCGATATCCGCAAGCATCCCTTTGGGCAGGCGGGGATCGAGCTTGACCAGAGCAGTCTACGAAGCCTCTTGGTGATCCCGATCCGGCTGCACCGCTTGAGCATCGGGTCTGTGCTGGCCTTTGGCAAGCAAAATGAAATCTTCTTCACGGAAAATGATGAGTCGCTGGCCTCCCTGCTCTCCTCGCAATCTGCCGCAGCCGTCGAAAGCACCTGGCTCTACCAGGAATTGCGAAGCACATTGACCACAACGACCCAGTTGCACCAGGTCAGTCTCGAGATTCTTCGAACGGAAGAGTTGAGCCAGGCCGTCAAGATCATCCTCGAAACCGCGCGCAGGGTCGCCGACGCCGATTCAGGGGGCGTGGTCCTATTTCGTCCGGATCAAACGATCGAGATCGAATTGGCCATCGACGAAAATGGCCTGCACCGGGGAGCACAGCATCCCTTCCGATTAATTCAACAAGCGATGGCCGGCGGAACGAGCATCTTTGCATCGGATCAAAAGGCCACGGAAGTCTGTTTTCCGATCCAGACGCATCTCCGCAAGTATGGCGGGCTTTGGCTGAAAATCTCAGAGAATTTGAATTATGATTCGCGTCATACCGCAGCTCTGCAAACCCTCGCCAATCAACTGGAACGCGCCATTCTGCTGATCGAGTCGCGGCGCCAGGCCAGCGAAATAGAATCTGCGTATCAGGAACTGGAAACCACGTATGACCGCACGCTGGCCGCACTGATGTCGGCCCTGGACGCACGGGACCGCGAGACGGAGGGCCATAGCACGCGCGTCAGTCAGCTCGCCGCCAGCCTGGGTCAGGAAATGGGGCTGGAGACCCATCAGCTCAAGGCGCTGGAGCGCGGGGCGCTGCTGCACGACATCGGCAAGATAGGCATCAGCGATGGGATCCTTCACAAACCCGGTCAGCTCAGCGAAGCGGAGTGGACGCTCATGCGCCTGCATCCCAACATCGGAGCGAGAATCGTGGAAGACATTCCGTTCCTGCAGGACGCCCTGCCCATCATTCGTTATCATCAGGAACGTTGGGATGGCAGCGGTTATCCGATCGGGCTATTCGGCAAGGACATACCGCTCATGGCGCGCATCTTTTCGGTGGTGGATGCGTTCGACGCCCTGACCACCGAACGCCCATACCGGGAAAAAATAGCGCCGGACGAGGCGATCGCGTATCTGCGTGAAAAGGCCGGGGTCCTGTTTGATCCAGAGGTCGTGTCTGCCATCGAAAGACTGTTTGCGGAGGGGCGCCTGGGCGTCTTATAATCAATAGAAATGGCGAAAAAAAATTCGCAACTTGGATTCACGCCCCAGGAACAACGAATTTCCGCGTTGCCATCCGCCATCGCGGGAATCCTGACGCTGATCCTGATCGTGATCAACGGGAGCCTGACGTGGCGCCAGGAAAAGATCGATCCGGTGACCCTGCTCGGCGTGGGCATCGTGGGAACGATTTACCTGATCGTCTTCAACTTTTCGATGATTCCATCTTTAAACTTCGACCCCGCCCTGGGATGGATCAATGCCATTGTCGCGGGCAGCGGCCTGTGCCTGCTGACCTATCTCCTGCCGTATCAATCAGATATCTATCTCGGCGTCTTGTTGATCACTCTCACAATCACGTGTGCGCTCATTTCAGGACGCAGGTCCTCCTACTTCCTGATCTTTTTCACCTTTCTGTTCACCTTGATCATCCGCCGCAATTACATCCTGGACGTGAGCAATCTCACGCTCCATCTTAGTCTCGCCATTATCGCCGCGATCATCGTGGAAACCATCATGCAGCTGAGGAGATCATCCCGCGATCACATCCGCAGGCTGGAAACCGTCACGGACTTCAGCCGCTCGATCGCCTCCACGCTGCAGACAAATCAGGTCATGGCCCTGCTCAATGCGGCATTTCAAAACTCGATCGAGGCCGACACGTATTTCGTCGGAATTCGAGAAGGCCCGGAGATGCGCCTGGATCTGCTTTATGACGATGGCGAATTCTATGAGAATCAGCGCGTGAATCTGGAAGGTTCGCTCTCGGGCTGGGTCCTGAACAACCAACAAAGTCTGTTTCTGCCTGACCTGCGCAAGGATGTGACCCTGCCAGGCGTGCGGCTGGTGCTGGTCGGCAGGCACAAAACCAGCCTGTCCTGGCTGGGCGTGCCCATGAGGGGCCAGAATGTGGATGGCATTATCGCCATCGGCTCGTATCGCCCCAATGCGTTCGAGCGCGCCGATCTGGAATTACTGACGGCCTTGGCCGAGCATGCGGCCCAGGCCATTGACAACGCCTACCGCCACGCCCAGGTTGAACTTCAGTCGCAGCTCGATAGCCTGACCAACGTCTATAACCATGGGTATTTTCTAAGACTTTTGAAGGCCCAGACGGACCAGGCCCAGCTGGAACATCAGGCGCTCAGCGTCATTATGCTCGATATTGATCACTTTAAGCAATACAACGATATGTACGGCCACCTCTCGGGTGATGAAATTCTGAGAAACCTCTGCCAAATCATCAAGGGCCATCTAAAGCGCACCGACGCGGTGGGCCGCTGGGGCGGAGAAGAATTTGTCATCTCGCTGCCCAATGCGAACGGCAAACAGGCCCAGCAGATCGCCGAGCGCATTCGCTCATCCATGCTGAAACTTTCCGTGCATAATCATGAGCAGACCACCATTCCGGTGCCGACCGTCAGTCAGGGAATCGCCGTCTATCCCCAGGAAGCCGACGAGGTGATCAAACTCATCGATCTTGCGGATAAACGTTTATATGTGGCCAAAGAACGCGGCCGCAACCAGGTCGAGCCCGATGAAAGTCATTGGGAAAGGCTTTACGAAGCCAAGGATGAACAAACGTCTGAGGCCTAGGGCGGATCGGACCTTCCGTTTACTGCAGGACTTCGTGAAAGGCCGCCACGGTCCGTTCCACCGCCGGATCATCAATCCAGTAATGGGTCACCAAGCGAAAGCGCCGTACGCCGGAGGCGCTTACCAATATTCCGTGCTGTTTCAATCGATCGGTGATTTCATCCGTTGACGACTGGACCTGCGGGGCGAGATTGAAAAAGACCATGTTGGTCTGCGGCGCGCCGTCCAGAACTATGCCTCGATTCTCGCTCAAACCCTCCGCGAGGGTGCGCGCCCGGGCGTGATCCTCCCCCAGCCGGGTGGTCATCTTCTCCAACGCAACGATGCCGGCCGCCGCCAGGATCCCGGCCTGACGCATCCCGCCACCCAGCATCTTCCGCAGGCGATGGGCGCGCCCGATGAACTCCTGGTCGCCGCACAACACCGACCCAACCGGGGCACACAAGCCCTTGCTCAAACAAAATGTGACCGTGTCCACCGGCGCCGTTAATTCTTTCACGTTCACGTTCAAGGCCGCCGCGGCGTTGAAAATGCGCGCGCCGTCCAGATGCACCTTGAGCCCGCGCCCGTGGGCGAATTCGGCGATGCGGCGCGTGGTCTCCGCAGTCTGCACTGTACCGCCGCAATGATTATGGGAATTCTCAAGGCATACGAGCCGCGTGATCGGTTCGTGTTGGTCGTCAGCCCGGATCGCCGCCTCAATGTCCGAAAGAAGCAGCGAACCATCGGGCTGATTCGCCAGCTGGCACGAGTGGACTCCCCCCAATACCGAGATCCCGCCGGCCTCATGCAGGTACGTATGATTCTGCTTGCCAAGGATCACCTCGTCGCCGCGCTGGCAATGCGCAAGAATGCCAGCCAGGTTTCCCATCGTGCCCGAGGGGACAAACAACGCAGCTGCCTTGCCCATCCGGTCCGCGGCCAGGTCCTGCAAACGATTGACGGTCGGGTCGTCACCGTAAACATCGTCGCCGACCTCCGCCCTGGCCATCGCTTCGCGCATTTCGGGCGTGGGCCCGGTAACCGTGTCAGAACGCAGATCTATGAATTGCATGCTTATCTACCCTTTCTCAAAGCCGCGAGGACCTGGTTTAGTTCCTGCGGCAATTCCGCCTCAAACACCCTGGGCCGGTCTTCGTTGGGCAGGGTGATTTTGAGTCTTTGTGCGTGCAGAAAGTGTCGAGCCAGCGGAAGGCTCGATCCTTTCCGGCCGTAGATTTCATCGCCGACGATCGGACAGCCGAGCATCGCACAATGCAGACGGATCTGATGCGTGCGTCCCGTCAGTGGATGAAATTCAAGCAGGGAATGCTGCGGAAAAGATTCCAGTGTCTTGTATTCGCTGACCGCCTCGCGCCCGCGGGAGGCCGGAACGATTGCCATCTTCTTGCGGTGACCCGGATCGCGTCCGATCGCGGCCTCGACCCGGCCGGAGGGCGTAGGCGGTTTCCCGTCCACCAGGGCGAGGTAGGTCTTTTCAACCTTCCGCGATCGAAATTGATCCTGCAGCCAGCGATGCGCCTGATCGTTCTTTGCCAGCAGGATCAATCCCGAGGTTTCTTTGTCCAGGCGATGTACCACGCCGGGACGTTCTTCGCCGCCGACGCCCTCCAGATCCGGATCGTGTCCGAGCGCGGCGTGAACCAGCGTGCCAGAATCATGGCCCGGCGCCGGATGAACCACCATGCCCGCCGGTTTATTGACAACGATCAGATCCTCGTTTTCAAAGATGATATCGAGCGGAATGTCCTCGGCGATCAAATCGGTCGGCACGGAGGGCGGAATCCGAACTTCGATCACCCCGCCCTGTTCCAGCATCTGCCCGCACTTTTTAGCAGGCGCGCCGTTCACCGCCACGAAACCACTTTTGATCAATCCCTGCAGCCGGGCGCGCGAATGACCGGCCAGGGATTCAACCAGGAAATGGTCGAGCCGCTCCCCGTCCGGTCC
>DATJBI010000125.1:0-22331 GCA_035515435.1 Anaerolineales bacterium | reverse complement strand
CAGGGCCAAAGGAGATTTCCATGAACCGATCCTTCCTAATTCGGATAACGCCTTTCCTGCGCGGCACAGCGTCCAGACGCGGCGCAATATTCGGTGCGATCCTCCTCAGTGCCCTGCTTGCTTTTGAGGTCTTCAACTATTCGACCACCGCCTTCGCACTTACAGATCTGCTTGGGAATTTAAAGTTTGCAGGCATCACGTGGGCCACAGTCCTGGCCTTTGCGTTCTGCGGCATAGACTTTGCCGGCATTGCACGCATCTTCACGCCTCAAAGCGGACGCGACGAACCCACCGAGGTCTGGTATCTTTTCGGTGCCTGGCTGATCGCCGCGTTGTTCAATGCAGCTCTCACCTGGTGGGGAGTCTCAGTGGCGATCATGGATCACACCTCGCAGGGCAGCGCCCTGATCGGTGAAGCGGTGCTGGTCAAGGCGGTCCCCGTCTTTGTCGCCGCGATGGTTTTGTTGATCCGCGTCCTGATCATCGGAACATTCTCGATCGCGGGCGAGAACATTTTTAGCATGGCAGAGGATCAGCCGTCGAAATACCAGCCAATGCGCCCCCCGTTTCAAGCCCGGCCCCCCTCTGTTGCTCCGACTCCGAGCTATATGCGTCCCGCGCCCAAACCTGCCGCGGCCTTTGATTCGACCCGGGCGGTTGCTCCGCCTGAGCCGACCTACCATCCAGTGGGCATGAGCGCCCGGGCCTCCGATGGAAATCGCACCCAACGGAGATAAATTCAGGCCTGCTCCAAATAGAAAACGACCGTCATGGTCGTTTTCTATTTATCACCCTGCGGGCCACACCCTTGATCAGGCCGGAATCGACTACAATACGCAGGAACTTTCCAGGCGAGCCAATCGTCTTGAAGAGAAACAAGAAAAGGAGAGCGCCATGCGAATCAAATTTTTCCTTGGATCAGCCGTTCTACTCGCGGCCGTTGTCCTGAGTGGTTGCGGTGCGGCAAATACAGTGTCCACTGCCGCGCCGGCTCAACGGACATTAAGCGTGACTGGGACAGGAATGGTCTACCTTACGCCGGATGTGGCTTATATCAATATCGGTGTGCACACCGAAATGCCGACAGCCTCTGATGCGGTTTCAGCCAACAACGACCAGACTCATCAGGTGGTCACTGCGCTGCAGAACTCCGGAGTCGATGCGAAAGATATCCGCACCACGAACTTCAGCATCTATCCCAACACACAATATGACCCCCAGACCGGAAAACCCGGAACGACAACGTACGTGGTGGATAACACCGTCTATGTGACCGTCCATCAACTGGACAAGCTGGGCGACCTGTTGGACGCAACGGTCCAGGCCGGCGCGAACAGTGTCAACAGCATTCAATTTGATGTATTCGATAAAACCTCTGCCATAAAACAGGCTCGCGATCAAGCGGTCAAGGATGCGCAGACTCAGGCCCAGGAACTCGCCTCTGCCTCGGGTGTCACGTTGGGAAACGTGCAGAGCATCAGTTTCACAAACAACATCCCGCAACCGGTGATGGATGTGTACGGCAAAGGCGGAGGAGGCCTTGCCGCGGCACCGGCAGCCCCCGTGCCGATCAATACCGGCCAACTGACATTAAGCGTTACCGTTGATATGACCTACGAACTCAAGTAATGCTTCGGTCTCCGGCCCCCAGCCGCCTCCCCCACACAGGAGGCGGGTTTCTTTTTATATTCGAGGGATTGTCGGGCTCATTGGTATAATCCCATCGAGCTGGATGCAGCCATTTTTTCAAACGAAGGTCAAGGAGTCAGCATGCTGAAGGTTGGATATATCGGCCTCGGATTAATGGGAAAGTCCATTGCACGCAATATTTTGAAGGCGGGCTTTCCGCTTGTTGTTCATAATCGTTCGACGGCAGCCGTCGATGAGCTGGTCGGCGAGGGCGCGGCCGCCGCAAAGTCACCGGCTGAAGTCGCAGCGCGAGTGGATGTGGTCTTCACCAATCTGCCCGATTCACCCGATGTGGAAAAAGTAGCGCTCGGCGCAAAAGGGATCATCGAGGGCGCACACCCGGGTCTGATCTTCGTTGACAACTCCACCATCAAGCCGGCCTCGGCGCGCATGATCGCGGAAAAGTTGGGGGCCCTGGGCGTGCTGTGTTTGGATGCGCCCGTTTCCGGAGGAGACATCGGCGCGAAGAACGGCACGCTGACCATCATGGTCGGCGGTCCAGCCGAAGCCATTGAAAAGGTCAGGCCGATCTTCAACGCCATGGGAAAGACCGTGACAGCGGTCGGCGATTCAGGCGCGGGACAAGTCGCGAAAGCTGCCAATCAGATCATGGTCGCGGCGCAGATGGCGGCCATGGGCGAACTGTTGATTTTTGCACGCAGGGCCGGTGTGGATCCGCAAAAAGTTGTGGAAGCGATCAAAGCGGGCGCGGCTCAATGCTGGACGCTGGATGTCAAGCCGCCGCGCCTGTTCGCGGGCAACCGCGCGCCGGGCTTCAAGGCTTATATGCAATTGAAGGATATGAGAATTGTGATGGAGACCGCCCGCCAATACGAGATGTTATTGCCCGCCGCGGCGCAGCACACGAAGCTGTTTGAGCAGATGATCGAAATGGGCATGGGCGAATTGGACAATTCTGCCGTGATCGCTGTGATCGAGAAGCTGACCGGCACCAATCTGCTGGATTAGATTTTCACAGAATGGATCCAAAGGAACGTTTTCTGCCGCTGTTCTTTGATTATGCATTGATCTTCATCGGAGCGAGCATACAGGCCATTGCATTACGCTTGTTCCTGGTCCCGGCGAAGCTTGCCAGCGGCGGCGTGACCGGCATTTCTCAATTGATCAATTACTACACGCATTGGCCGATCGGGCTGATGGTGTTGATCGGGAATATTCCGTTGTTCCTGATCGGCTGGCGTTTTCTCGGCGGATCGCGCTTTGCGCTGCGTACCGCGTTCGCCGTGATCGTTTATTCCATTTTCGTGGATCTGATCCCGCGTTTGAGGAATTTTCCTGCCCAAGGTCTGACCGATGACATTTTCCTGAATTCCCTGTACGGAGCCGTGGTCAGCGGCGTGGGATATGGCCTGGTCTATCGCGCCCGCGGGACGAGCGGCGGCTCAGACGTCCTCGCCCGCATCCTCAATCATTATCGCAATGTTCCGATGACGCAGAGCTATCTGATGGTGGATTCCGCGGTGATCCTGGCGGCGGGATACGTCTTTGGCTGGAAGCAGGCCCTGTATGCGATCATCACCCTTTATGTCAGCGGGATCGTATCGGAGACCGTGCTGGAGGGTCCCGGCATGGTGCGCACGGCGCTGATCATCACCAGCCGCCCGGAGGCGGTCGCCCAGCGCGTGCTGGTCGACATGGAACGCGGCATGACCATCCTGCCGGGCAAAGGTGCGTACACCGGCGCAGAACGCCCCGTTCTTTACTGCGTGGTCAGCCGTTCCGAGGTCTCGCAATTGAAGGCCATTCTTCAGGAAGTGGACCCGCAGGCCTTCATGGTGATCGGTCAGGCGCATGAAGCGGTGGGCGAGGGATTCCAACCGCTGTCCAAATAGGTGCCCCAAAAAACAAGAGTGAATGACACATGCGGAAGGGGGAGATTCAAGTCCCTTCGACTTTTTTCCACACCTGATAGAGGCTCAGCCTTTCATTTTCTCCATCCGAATAAAACGTTTCGATGATCTCAAAGCCGCCGAGCTTGGCCAGTTCCGCCAGTTCCGCCGGGGCGAAGTGATGCACATAGCGCAGACCCCTTCCGCCGCGTTTCCAATCAAGCAGATAATCGTTTGCATCCACGTCGGTTTCCGCCAAACCGATGCCTCCCCACGATTGAATTCTCGCTCTGAGGCGCGGGCTGTTCAGGAATTGCCAATTGGAATGAACGAACATGCCGCCCGGTTTTAATAGTCCATGGGCCCTTTGGATGATCGCCAGGCGCATTTCCATGCCTGGGATGTGATGAAGGACCGCGAAGGAGAGAACCATGTCGAATCTGTCATTGCGAACTGCCGCAGCGGGCGCGCCGGTCTCCAGCTTGGAGGGAATTGCATCTCGCAGATCCGCAGGGACGTCCCAGCTGCTGGAAACCAGATCGACCTGCCTGAAATGAACGGGGAAAGCAAAGGGTCCGCGTTCGGCGTTCTCGAGAAGCGGCGGGCTGAAGTCAAGGCCGAGATAGGAACCGTGGTGGCCGCGCCGCGACAAGGTCCGCGCCAATTCGCCGTTGCCGCAGCCCAGATCCAGGATCGCCTCATCACCGCGCAGAGATCCGATCACGCGGAGCACGCCCGCCTGCAGCCGTCCGCGGGTTGCGGAAAACTCGCGCCCGTATTCCGTGTAGAAGCGCCGATTCAGATCCAGTAACTGCCGTCCAACAATCGAATCCATGGCGTGATTATAACGGGTATAATTTTTGATGATGCCAGACAAAAACGAAGTGGATGCACTTTCAGCGCAGTTCGAAGCGAGGACACCGCAGGAAATCATTCGATGGGCGGTGCGGACCTGCGCGCCCGATATCGCCATGAGCACCTCCTTCCAAACGCAAAGCATGCCCCTGCTGCACATGGCGGTGAGCATCATGCCCGCGCTGCGCGTCTTCTTCCTCGATACCGGCTATCACTTTTGGGAGACATTGATCTTCCGGGAAAAGGTCCAGCACGAATGGAATCTCAATGTAATTGACCTTTATCGCGACTCGCGCTGGGACGTCTTTGCCCGCCAGAACACGCGCATCCTGCCCGTGCAGGACCCGGACCTGTGCTGCTACATCCATAAGGTCCAGCCGATGCAAAAGGCATTGAGTGGATTACGGGTCTGGATCAGCGGCATTCGACGCGATCAGACCGTGGAACGGTCGCGTGCGAAGATCTTGGAATTGCAGGAAGACGGTCTGTTGAAAGTCAATCCATTGCTCAATTGGACGAAACGCGACGTGCAAGCCTATGCGGAAGAACACCGTCTGCCAGCGCATCCGCTGCAGGAACGCGGTTACCGCAGTATCGGCTGTGCACCCTGCACTGCGGCAGTTGGATCGAACGACGACGATCGGGCGGGACGCTGGGCTGGACGCGGCAAAACCGAATGTGGGCTCCATACGGATCTCTTCAGGCACAAGAACATGGCTGAGGTGAAAGACCAATTTGTGCTCAAGCCAGAGGAAGCCCAATGAGATCACCAAAGCAGCAAGAATGGGTTTCGACTCACACCATCCGGCCCGAATGGATGGTCTTGGCGCGTCAGGCCATCGATGAGATCCGCAGCGGCCGCGCCGTCATGGACGCCATCCGGCATCATCCGCTTCAGGATGGAGGCTATCTCGGAAAGTACGTCCTGGTGGCCGCGTATCATGAGATGGTGCGGAACAAGGAAATGCATCCCGATGCACATCTGCTGGAACACCTGCGGATGAAGCCGATGCGGACGCTTTCCGGCGTGACGACCGTCACGGTCCTGACCAAGCCGTATCCCTGTCCGGGCAAATGCATTTTTTGTCCAACCGATGTGAGGATGCCGAAATCGTATCTGGCAGATGAGCCCGGCGCGATGCGCGGCCTCGAGCATGATTTCGATCCGTACGCGCAGGTCCGGTCCCGCATTCAAGCATTGGATTCGCTGGGACATCCCACCGACAAGATCGAATTGCTGATCCTGGGCGGAACGTGGAGCTCATATAAACGGGATTATCAGGAATGGTTTGTGAAGCGCTGCTTTGATGCGATGAACGATTTTGGCCGCGCAGGGACCGCAGAACAGGCCGGAAAAAGAGAGGAAACCCCGGTGGATCTGGACGCAGCCCATGCCTTGAACGAATCCGCTCCCCATCGCAATGTGGGGCTGGTGATCGAGACGCGTCCCGATGAGGTCACGCCCGATGAGCTCCGCTGGCTGCGTCACCTGGGCGTGACCAAGGTCCAGATGGGCGCACAAAGCTTCGATGATCACATCCTCGAGATGAACAAGCGCGGCCACGATGTGGAATGCACGCGGCGCGCGACGGCTTTATTGCGCGCCGCAGGCTTTAAGATCGTCCTGCACTGGATGCCAAACCTGCACGGCGCGACGCCCGAATCAGACCGCGAAGATTTCGCCCGAATGTGGCAGGGATTCTGTCCCGATGAGATCAAGATCTATCCGAACCAGCTGCTGGCAAATGCCGAGCTTTATGAGTATTGGCAGCGCGGCGAATTCCATCCGTACAGCACCGAACAGTTGATCGATCTGATCGCCGATATCAAGCCCACCATCCCCCGCTACTGCCGCGTGAACCGCGTCATCCGCGATATTCCATCCACCAATGTCGTCGAAGGGAATCGCCGTACGAGCCTGCGGCAGGACGTTCACGACGAGATGAAGCGGCGCGGCACACGCTGTGAATGCATCCGCTGTCGGGAGGTCCGAGGCAAACCGGTCGATCCGGCCTCGCTTGCGTTGGATGATCTGGTATATCACGCCGATCACGCCGAAGAACATTTCCTCTCGTATGTCACACCCGATGACAAGTTGGCCGGTTTCATTCGGCTATCCCTGCCGCGCCCCGATGCGCCGCAGACCCAGCTGCCTGATCTCGAGGGTGCGGCGCTGATCCGCGAAGTCCATATCTATGGACAATCCCTGCCGGTGGGCGAGGAAAAAACGGGCGCCGCGCAGCACGCCGGACTGGGAACGAACCTGCTTCAGCAGGCAGAGCGGATCACAGCAGAAAATGGATATCCGCGCATGGCGGTGATCTCTGCGATCGGAACCCGGGAATATTATCTCGAACGCGGTTTTGAACGCGGCGAGTTGTACCTGCTTAAGAACGTTCCCTCTCTGCCTGGCAGGCCTGCGGACATGGATTTATAACACCGATGAGCACAAAGCGCGGCACTTCGACATGGATATCAATGCGGTCCAGCAGTGGACCTGATATACGCTTTTGATATTTCGTCACGGTCGATGGTGCGCATATGCAGGGCTTTATGGCGTCCCCTAAAACCCGCAAGGGCAGGGATACACACAATCCGACGAATATTCCGTGCCGATGAAGGCTGAAAAGGTGGTTCTGAAGACTTTGCTCATTCATGCCGGCCTTCAAAAGATACCCATATTTGGTAATTGGCTGGACAGGACAACGCTTAAATTCCAGGGTCAATTAAGCTTCTTTGATTGGAAGATTGGCTTCACCACGCAGGAACAAGGGAATCCGTTCCAAAGGTACATCCACTGAGAGCCATTGCCCACCTTCATAAACCTGATCAGTCCAGGCATCTTTCCAGGTGGTGTTGGCCGGCAAGTACACTCTTCTTGATCGGGCATGTGCCTCCAGAACCGGTGCGACTAGAATGTCCGGCCCAAACATATATTCATCTTCAATGGAATAGCAAGATGAGTCATCCCAAAAGTCCACGAAAAGGGGGCGCATCGGAGGGATACCTTCCTCATGCGAAGCGCGCATTTGATCCATGATATAGGGGCGGAGACGTTCCCGAACGAGCATATACTGCTTGAGAATCTCATACGCTTCGTCGCCAAAAGACCAAACTTCGTTCGCCGCGCCGTCAAAGTCATCTGAGGCCGGCAAGCGATGCCCGTGCAATCGGAACAGGGGAGAGAACGCGCCGAACTGAAACCAGCGTATGAGGAGCTCGCGGAACGCCGGGTCGGAAGGCTTGCCTCCACGGAACCCGCCAATATCATGCGTCCACCACGGGATCCCGCTGATGCCCATATTCAAGCCGGCCTTCACTTGGGCGCGTAGAGCTGAAAACGTCGAGTAAACATCTCCGGACCAAACCGCTGCCCCAAAACGTTGGCTGCCGGCCCAGGCCGAGCGGCACAGGAAAAGGATATCCTGCTCACCTTCCGCTTTCATCCCTTCATAAAATCCCTGGACATGGTGAAGAGGGTAGATATTAGCAACTGCTTCTCCATCGCCCGCATGGAAACGCAGGTTCTCCGGGTTCATAGGCATCATTTCCGGCTCACAGGCATCCAGCCAGAATATTTTGATCCCATGTAGGAAATATCCTTGTTTTACTTTTTCCCAGATGTATTTTCTTGCCCCCGGATGCGTGGAATCATAGAAATGGACATAAATTCCTTTTTCGGCCTGGGTATCCATAAAGTATACGTGCGGAGGCGTTCCACTCTTGTTGCGAACCACATATCCTTTAGGCCACATCTCGGAGTAATTGGGGCTCAGACGGTTGACCGTTGGCCATACCGATACCATGACTCTCACGCCCAGGCTTTCCAGCTTCTTCACCATGGCGCTTGGATCCGGCCAATATTTTGGATTGAATTGCCAATCGCCCTGCCGCGTCCAGTGGAAGAAATCAATGACGATCACCGATAAGGACAATTCACGCCGATGATATTCTTCTGCAATGGATATTAACTCTTCCTGGCTCGCGTAGCGTAATTTGCTCTGCCAGAAACCTGCTGCCCAATCGGGGAGCATGGGGACATGACCTGTAACATCGGCGTAGTGAGAAAGGATTTCAGCAGGATTATCACCTGTGGTGATCCAATAATCGATCTGGGGGGAGGCCTCGGCCACCCAGCGAGTCGCATTGTAGCCAAGCTCAACTCGACCAATGGCTGGATTGTTCCAGAGAAAACCATAGCCCCGACTGGAAAGCAAGAAAGGAATGCTTACTTCCGTATTACGTTGAATCAATTCAATGACACAGCCCTTTTGATCCAATCGTCCATGTTGGTGCTGGCCCAATCCGTAAATGTGCTCATCGTCGTTGGCCTCGAAACAGGCGTCGATGTGAAAAAGATCTCCTCTCACATCTTTATAATGCCTGGCTGGAATCGATAGAGCATGAATGGCTTGCTCCCTCAGCAGCACAGTCCCGGTTCTGACGTTCACGAAACTCAACTCACCCGAAGCATTTACTTCTGCCATGATCGATCCGTTGCGGAGGCTGGCACCGGTTTCGCTAATTTCAATCACAGGCTGAGTTTCTTCTCGAGGGAGGAGAGCGCTTATCCAATCCTGCCTGATTTCTGGGAGCCGCGTAGCGCGGACTCGAATTCCATCAGCACCCCATGCTTCTATTTCCAGGATTTCATTATCCAGGGAACAAAACAAACGATCGGTTTTTTTTATGAATTCAATCATGAATATCACCTCGGGTATGACGATTTTTCTGGAATCCCGTGTCTAGCCATAGTTACACGTTGGGCTATGGTCCTCTCGCCGGGCCAACACACGCATGGCATCGGGGATGGCTTTATCAGCAACGAGAATCAAATACCCACCCCCGCCTGCGCCGGAAAGCTTCCAACCGAGAGCACAGTCACGGTATTCATCAATTAACGCCGCTACACGCTTGTTCATCATGTTGGGAAACAAAGCCACCTGGGCTTCGAAACCCGCAAGCATGGTTTGTCCAAAGCGGACGATATCCCGGTCCAGAATAGCCTGCCAGTGAGCTTCCGTTGCATCAGCCAACGCCTTTGCACGCTTACGGTCAAAAGTCGTATTCGCCAAGACATTGTAATTTTCAAAGCGCGGTCCGAGCGAGACCAAATAGAGTGATGCTTCCACAAAATTCAAAAGCGATTCATCCACGCGATGCACGATCCGCGATGGCCAGTAATTACCCTCATAAAAAGCGTAGGTTAGTCCGGGGAACACCAGGCCGATCGAATCCTGCGAACCGGAAATGACCTTCGTTCCGGGTGGATTGTCGTAACAAAAAAGTATCTTGGCGATTTTTTCGTAGTCTCCCTGAGGGATCCTGGGTCCCCAGATCTCCTGCGCATGTCGCCGGGTGCTCGACGCCATGCCGCTGCGTTCGTTGAATTCCTGTGTAGGTTCGAGCGAAATGGTGATTACCGAACCAGGATAGTGTTTTGAGACAAAGGGCTGGTCATGCCAGCCCCCTGCCAGGTCGATGCGGTAAGGCAGGAAATCGCGCTGGCGCAACTGGGTGGTGGAGCGTGCTTCGAGGCCGGGGTATGGTTTGCGTTCCAGGATGATGTACTGGATCCCGAGCGAGTGGCACAGATCGCGCTTCTCGGCAGTATGGCCGTCGGCGTTGACAATAAAATAATCGGGCAGCAACTCACGCAGCTCAGCCTCGAAATCCAGGATCCCCGAGCCGCGCGAGATAAAAGCTTCCTTCACATAGGATACCGATTTGACCAGGAACAGCCGCTCCTGTTCGCTGTTGACTGTGGATCTGCCCTTAAGTTCAAAGATCGTTCGATCCGAGCCAAGCGCTACGTATAGGTCGCCGTATTGTGCGGCTTCACGGAAAAATTCAACATGTCCGCTATGGAGCATATCGAAGCTGCCACTTATAAACGCTTTTGGGCTCATGATCTATTCCGGTCGTCCTTAATGGAGATTTACAGAATGTCCCTGATCCGGCGGATCTATTTCTTAATGGAGGTACTGCTCAGTCCGTTACGACCTCGGCACCCTGGCTGGCATGACAGACGTACACGCTGGGGGTCAGGCCGGTCTTAGCCTGGTATTCCTGTGCAACGGCAGCAGCGAATTTTTCCGCTTTGCCTGCATCCACCAACGCCATAGCGCAACCGCCGAAGCCCCCGCCGGTCATGCGCGTCCCGTAACAGCCCGGCTTAGGACGGGCGATGCTCACCATGATATTCAAGGCCTCGTTGGTGATCTCAAAATCGTCGCGCATGCTCACATGACTGGCATCCAATAATTGACCTAGTTTGACCACGTCCCCGGCGCGCATGGCATCGATCGCATCCAGCACGCGCTGATTTTCCGTGACGATATGCCTGGCGCGCCGGTAGACCACCTCGTCCAGTCCCTTGCCTTTTTCAGTCAACTCCTGCGGACTCACATCCCGCAATGCCTTCGCGCCAAAGTAACGCGCGGCTGTCTGGCACTGCTGGAAGCGCTCGTTATAGCCTGAGTCGACATTCCCGCGCCGTGTGGCTGTATCCAGAACCACCACCGAGACACCGTCCGGCAGGGGTATGTTCTCGTACTGCAAGGATCGGCAATCCAGGAACAGGGCATGTCCCGCCTTACAGGCTGCCGATGCCATCTGATCCATTATGCCCGTGCTTACGCCCACCCAGCTGTTCTCGGCCTTACGTCCGGCCTTTGCCATGCAGACGGGGTCCCACTCGAAGCCAGAGACTTGTGCAAAAGCCCGGGCGGTTGCCATCTCGATCGCCGCCGAAGACGACAGCCCGGCGCCGACCGGCACATCGCTGGACATCACACCCTCCCAGCCCTGCAATTTGCACCCATCCTCCTTCAAAGCCCAGGCCACCCCCTTCAGGTACTCGTACCAGTCCGGGCCATCCTTATGCAGGTCATCAAGTGAAAAATCGCCAGGGGCTTCCATCTCCAGCGAGGATATCAGCACCCGTCGATCGCTGCGCGGGCGTAGGGTGATCCAAACCGATCGGTCGATCGCCATGGGCATCACAAAGCCGTCATTGTAGTCGGTATGCTCACCGATCAAATTCACCCGCCCTGGTGCACGTACGAGCAGTTCAGCCGGTTTGCCAAAACGCTTGTTAAATGCATCTTGAACCAGTTCACGCACATTCATAATTCCTCCGAAAAACACCGTTGCAACAGTTGAGGCTTCATTGGATCTGTTACCTTCCAACCATTCTGGAAGGCGATAAGTTGATGGCAAGTGTACCCTAAGGTCCTCTCTCTCAGGCCTTTATCACAGGCAAACCGAACGCTTTCAAATGCGGATTCAAGGCGGCGATCAACGGTTGTTCTTCTTTTGGCAGGTCGAGGTCTGGGATCACCCACCATTTTTCGATGTGCTCTGTCCCAGTATTTGGTTCCAATTTAACCAAAGGGCCAAGGCTCTCGACTTCGAGAAATCCCGGCATGGTGAAGAATTCACAGTTACAACCCATATCGGGATAGGTTTCTCCCTTAATCAGTGGGATGGTCTTGATAAAGAGGTCCTTCTCCAGTTGGTAAGCCGCCCAACCCTGGGCATTGCGCAGCCCGAACTTCTGCTTGCAATTGAACTGCGAGTCCTCCCGCATCTGGATCAAACGGTCGCCCCATGTGAAGCGAGGGTCGTTCATGCGGGTGAAGTGCCAAAGCACCAGCGGGCGCGCGGGGGCGAGAACGTCGGGGTGAGGATAAAAATCTTCCTGGGGAACAAGTAACCTGCCGCCGGCTGCCATGACACTAAGCCCCCAGGCTGCAACCTCGATCGCCCAGGGGTTACGGTTTATGAGCCGGTGTGTCACATGCACAGTCCGGTCCTGTATGCAGATCTCGATCTCTTTCTGGACTCCTGACTCAGGTTCGGTTTTTTGCACCAACTTCAAGCTGTCACCTTTCCAGGTGTGTTCAACGGGTTCAAAATCGAAGGCATAGGTGCGGGGAAAGACCTCCGGCGCATGCCAAAGGCGGTGACCGCCAAAGCTCATCCATTCCGTGCCGGAGGTTTTGCCCATCTGATCGTCAAATTCTTTAAAAAGGTTTCTACCGCCGGGCGTACCCAGGCGGATGATGCGCGGTCCCACGTCGAGGGTAACGATCAGGTCAATGCCATCGCCGGATAATTTCAGGCAATTCGTCCAGCCGCCATACGGGATCTTTTCCAACCGCGCCATGATTATTTGACCTCTTCATCAAAGACAACGGCCACCTTGCCGCATTTGCCGCTTGCCATCAGGGAATAAGCTTCAGCAGCTTTGTCGAGGGTAAAGCGATGGGTGATCAGCATCTCGGGGTGAATGTTCCAGCGTACGATGCGTTCGACCAGCTCTTCCATACGCCAAATGTTCGTGACCCATGAACCATAAATGGTCTTTTGATCGTGGATGATGTCGGGCGAAGGCTGGAACGAAACAGTGCCGCCTTCGCCTATGAAGCAGATCTTGCCCCACCTGCGGGTGGCCTGAATGGCGGTTTGCCGGGCTTTGTCGTTGGCGGAACAGTCTATAGCTTTTTCGACCCCGTTGCCGCCGGTGAGCGCGCGAACCTGGGAAACATTATCGGGGCCGGACGCCAGGACCTCATCGCAGAGTTTGAGTTCACGAGCGAGATCAAGACGTTCCGGAATAATGTCTGTGCCAATGATCTTTTGCGCGCCCAAGGCTTTGGCTAGCATGGCGGTAGCCAACCCGACGGGGCCAAGGCCCGTCACCAGCACCGCATCATTACCGCTGATGCCAATTTTTTCGAGACCTTCGTAGACGGTGCCGAAACCACAAGCAACCTGGGCGCCGTCGGCGTACGAAAGTGAATCAGGGAGAAGCACCAGGTCCTTTTCTTCGGCCAGGAGGTATTCGGCCATCCCTCCGTCGCGCTGCCAGCCATAAGCTCTGCGGAAGGGGCTGGTACAAGAGATCATGTATCCACGGCGGCAGTCATTGCACACCCCGCAGCCCGAAATGTGATAGACAATGACTCGATCGCCCTTTTTGAATCGACGAAGGCCGGGGCCTTCTTCAACGATTTGTCCACTTGGCTCGTGTCCGGCTATCATTCCGGGCTGATAGCCTTCGGGGCCCTTGCCGAGATGCTCGTGGTAAATGGCGCGAATATCGGATCCGCAGATCGTCGATGCCTTGGTCCGTAAAAGAACTTCACCATGGCCCGGTCTAGGGACATCGAACTCCTTGAGCTCAAGAGTGCTGTTCCCGGGCAGGATGGCGCCGGTCATTTTCGTTGGAATTGCAGACATGGAAACCTCCTGAATTCTATCCTTTCGAATGAAGAGATGAAATGGTCCATCCAAAGTAGTATCTGATTTCAGTTAAAGCAGGCAGTTTTTTCTTAGGACGCAATTTTCCCGTCCAGATCCCAGAGCTCCTTCCAATCCCTGGCATGCTCCCACAGGAAAACCTGCCCTTTGATCAGACGGTTGTTCTTATTAGTGCCGGCGATCTCCTGCATTTCCTCCTCGGTTAAGGGATCGACCGTGGCCGCCTTAAGATTGCTCAGATATTCCCTGGGGTGTATTGAGAACGGTATCGGCACCTGCCCGCGTTGCACTGCCCACTTGATACAAACAACCGCCGGGTGGACATTCAACCTCGCGGCAATTTTGATGATCACGGGGTCCTGGATATCTACGGTATCATCCGGGCTCTTGTCACGATCCGGGCGGGTTGGGGAGCCGATGGGCGCGAACCCGATTGGCAGGATGGCATTGTCCATGCAATACTTGAAGAATTCAGGCTGTTGGAAATGAGGATGCAATTCCATTTCGTTGGCGGCAGGCTTGTACTTTGCATCTTGAAGAAGCAACTTCAATTTCGGAATGGTCATATTCGAAGTCCCGATATGCCGGACCAGACCCATGGCGACCAGCTTTTCCATCTGCCGCCAGGTTTTCATGAAGTTCGAATGGATATAAGGGATGGCGTGCGGGTCGCGGGAATTAACATCCACACCCGGCGCGTGGTGGTTCGGGAACGGCCAATGGACCAAATAAAGATCGAGGTACTTTAACTGCAGATCGTGGAGGGTTTGCTGGCAGGCAGGGATCACATCCGCTTCCGCGTGTTTATCGTTCCACAACTTTGACGTGACCCACAGTTCTTCGCGCTTTATGCCGCCCTTGATTGCCTTTTGCAGGGAGAAGCCAATCTCTTTTTCATTTCCATATACGGCTGCGCAATCGAAATGACGATACCCGATCTGCGCAGCCCCCAAAACCGCTTCCGCGATCTGGCCGGGGGAAAACCGATCAGACCCGAAGGTCCCTAGGCCGACAGCAGGTATCTTCGCACCTGTATAAAGCGTTCTGTGGGGTACCGAAGCCGGATCGATCTTTTCCATTTCTGTGATCATTGGGTTTCTCCTATAATCGTAAAAGTCCTTGTTTCAAGATGATGTTTCCTTATTTAACTGTTTCACCGGTCATGAGGACCGCAAAAGCTGGGCTGGTCCTGTCATAAGGTATGTGGTAACGTTGTCACATCGAGGCAAAAAGATTGCATCTGCTATGGGTCGTTTTCCAGGTGAACAACATATCCTTCAAATTCCCTGGTAGGTTGGACTCTTAACTTATTGCCAATCATCTGCAAATCAATATTCGCACCCGGCAGGACACCAGCGATCCGCCAATTCCCCTGGGGGAAGTCCAGAATCAGTTCGACTGGCAGCGGCTTGCCAAATGTGTGTACCACCAGCAAAGCCTGACGATTATCTATACATGTGCGCAAAACTGCCTGGGCGCCTTTAGGGTGTTGCCACGATAATCCAAAGTGCTGATGAAGTCTGCTTCTGCCATTCTTGATGATCGGTGCAACTCTATAGTAGAAGCGGATAATATCTTGTACGAGCGTCCACTGCTTCTCATCAAGTTCATCGATTTCTCCGGAGAGGCACAACCTCCCCAGGAAACCGGAAGCCAGGGAATATAGCAAGCGCTGAGACGAATCGCTGGGGTGCAAAACTGCCCAAATTTGGGACTGTCTCGGCAGGATAAGTCTTTGCAAGTTGGCCGCGATAATCGGGATTTCCGGTGATTCGTGAGCGTCTGAAAAGGAAGCCATACTCGCGAGGGCCAGCATCGAAGGCTCCAAGCGGTGCCCACCCGAAGCGCAGACTTCAATCACCAGGTCAGGGAGTTCTTTTCTTATCTCCCGGAAGAAATCTTGTACACACAGGATATGCTGCCGCAGGCCTTCTCCCAAAGACTCCGCCCCATCGACCCCAATTCCAATAGTCTCGTTGTAATCCACCTTGATGTAACCAAATCCTGCCTCACGCAGAAAGTGGATGACCTTCTCGTATAAATAATCGTGCACCCACGGATCCCGGAAATCCCAAAACCGACGCTGTCCCGCTACGATAGGTATCCCATCCCGCTTGAGAAAATGATCGACCATCTGGTCTAACATTTTCGATTGACTACCAACCACTTCGATTTCAAACCAAATACCTGGGATTAATCCCTGCTCGCGGATGAATTTCGCCGTGGAATCGATTCCATCAGGGAATAGTTCAGGACTTGGCGTCCATTCTCCCTGGTTCAAATCCCAATTGCCATTTTCTCCGCGATACCAACCCGCGTCTATAACAAAATATTTCACGCCCGACCTTTTCAATCGCTTGGTTAAGGCGCACACGCGTTCATGCGTCGGATTCCCCCAGGTCGTACAGAATTCGTTGACCAGGACCGGCAAAGTTTGTTCACTCTCCGGCGCCTGTTCAACAGCCCTCGATTGCATCGCAGTCAGGCGTTGGCACAGATCATCGAAATCCCCTTCGACGGTTGTCACATAAGCCAGGGGGCTGGTGAAGCTCTCGCCGGGGCCCAAATTTTTATACCAATGTCCGAGTTCGCGGTCAGCCAGCCCACCTGAAAGGCTTAACTGGTCATCCCGGCGATACAGCTCCATCTGCCATGATCCCGGCCAGGCTAAAGCGGCGCCCCAGAAAACACCTGCACGGCGGTCCTCAATAGCCGCAAACGGGTGATAACTATTAACAGGCATCGAGCCGACCTGTCCAAAACGCTCAGCCCGAACACCATGCCCTGACCAGGATCGCTCCAGGTGAAGTTCTTCGATTGGCTGACTGATGTGGCGCCCCTCCGCCGACCAAAAACTGCGAAACCGGTGAAAATGGAGGCGGTCAGGGGCGTCATCCGAGGCAAATGGGGTAATCCCCCCGAACGAAAAACTGGAAACCATTTCCAGGCTGAGTTTTTCCGATCCGTCGTTTCGAATTGCCGTAAAAAAGGTCAGAGCTTCATCGCCCTGACGATAGCGTAAATGATGTTCACAGGAAAAACCACGGGCAGAATTCAAATAGGTGATTATCTCTGTTTCTTCGCCCTGTTGAATTTTCTCCTGCCTGGAATACCGCAGGCTGGATAACGTATCGCTGTTGTGCATCGTGATCCCCTGGCTGAAACCGTTTAATGAATCCCCGAGAAGCTTGAATTGAACGAGGGACTCAAGCTTCTGCGCACGTATACTGGGGAATTTTTGAGGTTTCCAGGGAAGAAATTCGCGATGTGGTACTAGCTTATCAACCATGCCATCTGGGTAAAGAAATAAGCCAACGGTAAAGAAATCTGGCTCCGTCACATATTCTATCCGTATGTCGCCAAAACGATATATGGATAGAGGGATCAAAAATCTATCGGTCACTTTCTTCTTTCCTGGAACGCTGCCTTATCCTTTAACAGAGCCAGTGAAGGCGCCAGAGATCACATAACGCTGTGATAAGAGGAAAATGATGACAACCGGCACAATCAAGATTAATCCAGCCACCGCGGCTTCCGCATACTGGAAGTGGATCGCTCCGGGAGTGGGATTGAAACCTGGTTGAAGCGCCGACGTGCTTCCAAGAACCGTTTGAATACCGACCGGTAGGGTGAAAAGCTTATCGTCATTCAACAGCACGTACGGGCCAAAGTAATTATTCCAGTTTGCATTGAAACTAATGAAAGCCAACAGACCCATTAGGGGTTTGGCCAGCGGCAAAGCAATCTGAATGAAGATATCAAATTCAGTAGCACCATCCACTCGCGCCGCATCTACCAATTCTGAAGGGAGGGAAGAACTGTAGTAGATGTAGGTGAGATAGACGCCAAATGGAAAAAAACAGGCCGGTAAGATGACTGCCCACGGGGTATTAACAAGATGAACCAGATTTAACTCCATGAACAACGGCAGAACCAGAGCCGAAGTCGGTAATAGCATGGTGATTAAAGTCAGCCACAGCATTAAAGACCTGCCCGGAAACCGCATGATTGCCAGGGCATAACCGGCAGGCAGACCGATTGCCAGGCTGACAAGTAAAGAAGACAGCACATAGAAGAGTGAGTTACCAAACCATATGGCCACCTCGCCATTTTGATAGCTCATGATGTTCTTCAAGGCAGTAACATACTGAGCAAAGGAACCAAACGCCAAAGGATTCAGGCTGGAAAACTGTGCGGTTTCTTTGGAAGGCGCCAAAAGCAACCAGATCATGGGGATCACAAAATAAATCAGGAATATGAATAACACAGCCCAGCGTAGAATGAATCCTAAAACCCCTAGGTCGCGTACGTTTTTATTGAACCATGCGGTCAACATATGAACACTCCTTATTCTGAGCAGCCGATCAGCTCCAGCGCGACACTAGTTTTCTATTTTGAAAAAGCCGGTCCAGCGAATCATTAAATAAGACGCTCCGAGGCCAATGAGCAGCATGATCAGAGCCAGTGCTGCTGAGGCCCCGAAATTTCCCAGGTCGAAGGCAAAGGAGTACGCCAATTGGTTCGGCGACCATACGAGTGGTACATTGGCATGGATATAGGTTTGATTCCCGAGCAACTGAGGCTCTACAAAAAGCTGCACGTTACCAGCGAAGATCAAAATAAATTGATAAACGATATACGGCTGGATGAGGGGCAGTTTGATATAAAGCGCTTTTTGCCACTCATTGCAGCCATCTATGGTGGCTGCTTCCATCACTTCATTTGAGATACCCTCTAAAGCGCCATATTGGATCGCAATCCACATCCCCGCCCCGACGAAGAAGCCCATGATTAAAAAGATGAATGGCAGACTGGCCGGGGTAATAATGTCATTAAAGGCCTTAAATCCTATAGACTTAAGCAAGAAGCCAAATGGGCTTAAATTCGGGGTCAACATAAAAATGACCAGCAGCACCACTGCGGGGCCGACCGCTGCACCTGGAACGAAAAAAAGCGTCCGCAGGGTGGATGAAACCGGCCCAGGCCGCATGTGCAGAAGCAACGTTAGGAGCACTACGAGCGCAATTCCCACGGGTACTGAAATAAGCAGGAATTCTCCTATGTTGGCGAAAGTAAATCCGAACCGGGAATCCTTAAAAACCGTAAGATAATTATTTATGCCGGCTGCAAAATAGCGCGGGAGGCCAGAAGAAAAATCTGCAAAGCTGATTAAGAAGGCATAGATTCCGGGCCCCAGGCCAAAAGCCAGCATAAACAAAATATAAGGCAGCAGAAATGCATATGCGTCAATAGTCCGCCTATTCCGGGATCGGCTCGAACCTGAAAGGCGGACTTTCTTTTTAGACTGGTCTTCAACATGCATGGACAGGTTTTCCATGAGGCCCTCCGGGTATATTCCACGGTCCTGGATGGGGGCGCCGAAACAAGCCGCCCCCATCCAGAAGATTAGCGGAGAATACAGCTTGGCAAGTGCTACTTGGTGACAACGTCGTAGCCCTGCGCCTGGGCAAGCGGCGTGAAGAGAGTGGGAATCTCGGGCAAGTTGGCCGTGACTGTTAATTTTTTCTGGTAGGTGTCCTGTGCAAACTGAGTCAAAGGAGAGATGAGGTCGAACCGGGGCCAATTGTCCAGTGGCGAGATCTCATCCGCGGCTGCTTGCATGATTGGGAAAGGATCGTTGGCAAAGAGCGGGTTGCTTGAAACTGCCTGTTGCCACAAAGGCTGAATTGGCTTGTACGCTGGGAAATTCTCACTCCCTGTCCATAGGGTTTTATCTTCGGTGACGAATGTGATCAGAGCCACCGCCAGCTTGGGATTCTTGGTGTGCCGGGAAACAGTCCATGCTGCGCCACCCATGGCTGCAACCACCGGAGCGGGATCAGCTGCCCACTTGAAAGGAGCTGCAACGCCCAATTGGTGGCTGGCCGTCTCCCACCAATTACCCTTGGTACCGCCGAAGCTGCCCCACATCCAGGCTGGTCCTTCAAACATCAGCACTTTATTATCAGTGATCAGTTTGTCGAAATCGGTATTGAAGAAATCCGTGTTATACAGGGTTTTGTTGGCGATCATATGATCAACCAGACTCGCAGCCCGTGTACAATTTGCATCCGCCACATTGATATTGAGGGTGCTGGTATCCACCAATTGATGGGTGGGACAGTTACTGGCTTCAAAGAAGGAGAGGAAGGTCCAACCATCTCCAAAGGTGCCCAGATAATAGCCCGGGTGATCCTTGGCAAGCTTATCACTGAGAGCCTGGTAGTCTTCCCACGTTGTCGGTACGGTGTAGCCGAACTGGGTCATGAGAGGCGCGTTGTAATAGGTCACGAACTGGGCCAAATCATTCCGCAGGCAGAAGACCTTGCCGTCAAAGGTGCAGTTGCTCATTGCGGAATAATTATTGATCGTATCGGCAGGTACCCAGCCGGTAAGGTCAAGCGGGAAATTGTGGGCTGCATCGGCCACGCGCGCCACTAGCCGCGGCTCTGCAAAGACCACATCCGGCCAACCCTGGTTGGTGTTATTGAAAAGCAGGACCTTTGACGGGAATTGTTCGCGGTCGACAACCACAGCTTTGATCAAACTGGCCTTATCCGGGTTCGCCTTGAGAAAGGCATCGATCGCGGGCTGGCGAGGTTGGTCGATCCAGACCGTGATAGGAGCGTTATCGTCATAGGGGCTTTGGGTTGCCGCGGGTGTAGCTGTGACCACGACCGGTGTCCCAGCCACCATTTGGGTGACCACTGCAGGAGCAGCCGGGGAGGCGGTGGCACAAGCCGCCAGAACCATTGACATGACGACCATGAGCCAAACATACTTCCAGATCTGTTTGAACATTTTTTCTCCTCGAATGAAATTAGATAGTTTGAGCGTAGCACGATAGGCAATCAGGTTTCGTTTATTTGTTATCCGGCATTCTCCTTTCTGGCTCTCCCATTTTTAACGGGAAGCCAGGTCAAAAGCGAAAACATGTGGGCGTAAGTGATTGAAACTGCAGTAACCATAAGGACATGGGACAAGCAGTTTGATTTTCAAGACGGTCTATTTGAACTGTCATTGGCTTTCGTTCTGTTCCCGAGGGCGAGAATTGAGAGCCGTCTATGGTAACGTTACCACATTGAGTTAAAAAAATCGTTGCTTCTATATTCATGCGGTGCTCTTCCCTACCGGGCCGGTGGATTCACGCTCAATGATCTCGGCAGGCAAAATAATCTTTTGAAATTCTTCAGGTAGTTCACTCACAATACGTTTCAATAATAGTTCAGTCGCCAATCTACCCATTTCGTAAGCTGGCTGTACGGCTGCAGTAAAGAAAGGTCTGACAAGCATAGATTCCGGAAAATCATCAAAACCCACAACCGAAACATCTTCGGGGACATTTAACTGTAATTCCCGCAGAGCTTTAATGATCCCCAGCATAATAAAGTTGTTGGCGCCAAATATCGCCGTGGGCTTCAGCGACCGCGCCATTGCTTGTTTAGTGAGCTCGTAGGCACTCTGCTGGTTAAATTCCCCATAATAAACAAGTTCGTTTTCAGCGATGCCCGCTTCGTTTAAAGCCTGCTTGTAGCCCGTTACGCGGTCCACAGCCGTGGAAACCTTTTTAGGGCCGGTAATGATTGCGATCTGTTTGTGTCCCAATCCGATCAGCAACTTTATCAAACGATTGGAACCGTCTTCTGAATCTGAGCACACAAAGTCTGTCTTCACGCCTGAAACGCGGCGGTCGAGCACCACGACAGAAATACCATGCGAATCCAGGAATTTGATTGTCTTATCATTCCCGCCTGCTGGAACTAAAAGCACACCATCTACCTGCCTCTGGGCTAAAATATTGGCGTATTTTTCTTCTTTGGCTTCAGACTCATCTGTATTGCAATAAATAACCGTGTAATTGGAATCTCCGGCAACATCCTCCACCCCTCGCGCCATCAATGTAAAGTACGGGTTTGTTATATCCGTGACCACCAGGGCAAGCGTATTGGTTCGCTTTGAACGAAGCCCTCGAGCTAATGTATTTGGAACGTAACCTATTTCTCTAATGACCGCTTCAACACGGTTTCGAGTTGATTCACTGATATACCCCGAATTATTAATCACTCGAGACACAGTGATCGGGGCAACTCTTGCTCGTTTGGCTACATCATGTACGGTTGGCATGATAAACTAAGCGCAGGCCAGATAATATGGTAACGTTATCCTGATAACGTTACCATATTTTTGCACTTTTTTTCACATTTGTCAAGAGGTAATTCATTAAACTACTTGCCTTTCACCCATCATCGTCTTCCGCTCGGGCGAGCAGGCTTGATGCCTGCAACGCCCACACCGGAGCATGAAGCGCCGGTGCTGTACACGAAGCTAGCCTATTACAGAACTCTAGGTCGATATCGTAAGGCTTCAGCAATATGCACTGATTGTATCTGCTCGCACCCAGCCAAATCCGCAATCGTCCTCGCCAATTTCAATACCCGGTGATACCCTCTCGCCGACAAGTTCATCGCTCCCATTGCAGCACGGATCAAACTCGCCCCGCTTCATCCAACTTGCAGCATTGACGCATCGCCGCCACGCCCATATCGGCATGGCAAATGATATGCGTTTATCCATTCTTCGAGAAATGCTGGGGTTGAAGATCGCGCGCGGCTTGAGCGCGTTTGCGAACCATTTCGCTCGATTCACCCGCACGATCACTCCGCAGCTTTT
>DATJBI010000124.1:0-7642 GCA_035515435.1 Anaerolineales bacterium | reverse complement strand
CCCTGGCATCCAGCCACCAGGCAGGTCGTGGGCGCGACCATTGAAGACCAAACCATTCAAACTCTTCAAAACCTGCAAGCCATTCTTGAAGCGGCCGGCCTGGGCATGCAGGATGTTGTCAAAACCACGGTTCATCTCAGTGACTTGAATCTGTTCCCCCGCTTTAATGAAGTCTATTCCCGCTTCTTCCCGGACCCGAAACCCGTTCGCACGACAGTGGGCAGCCATCTGCTCGGAATTCTGGTTGAGATTGATCTGGTGGCGTATGCCGGGCAAGATTGACCGGGCAGGACTTTTGCATCGTTTGGATCTTGATCCACGCCATGTGGAAGAATTAAACGCGGCCATTTTCAGGCCAAACCTGCCGGCCTTCTCCGAGCTTTTGGATATTGTCGAGAAATATGGTACTCCGGATGAGATCAATGCCAGGGCAAGGGAAGCAGGAAAATTACCCAATTTGGAGGCAAGGGTGGCACAGATCCGCCCGGAGTATCTGGCAGACCTGCGCTGGCTGCATCAGCAGGTTGAAACCGGATCCTTCATCCGGATTGCCGAGTATCGGAGAAAAATCACAGACGCGACGGTCTTCAATGAAGAGAATCCGGTGACGCTGGAGATCAGCGCCTGCCAGTATTTCCCGTGGCTGATGGACATCGCCCGTCGTGCGGTGGAAAATGGCGAGATCATGCCGGGACGATACATTCGGGTTCGTAACATGAAGGAGCAGGAGGCGGATGGAGATTTGCCTGCGTTCGCCGCTGCGATGCAGATCATCGGCGCGAGTCACGTGGAGCAACTCGATACACGCGGCTCGGATGGCTCGAATATACATCTCGGCGGCGCGGATACCTTGATCGGTTATTATGGCGGCGTTGGCGAACCGAATCAGCATGCCCTGCAATGGCTTGACGAATTCTTATACTACTACACAACATATGGCGTGCGTCAGATTCTGAACGTCAACAGCGGCACGATATTGCTGGCTCATATGCTTTACCGCCTGGGCGTGGATATCGAATTCAAGATCTCGGTCACGCTGGGAAACGATAACCCATACGCCGCACTGTGGACGCTGTTGACCGCCGCTCTGTTCACGCGCCCCGACGGTTCCACGGCGTTGAAAGGATTAAACTGGAGCAATTCGGTTAACGCCGGTACGATCGAGAATGCCGCGGGCCTTCGCAAGGCGCTCGATCTCGAAGAACAAGTCCGCTTTGAGCATCATGTCACCGAAACATGGAAGGGACTTGTCATCCAGCCCTATGACCGCCGCGCGGAAGTTCTGGCGCTGGCGAGAGCTGTCCACAACGTTTCCGCCAAGCATGAGGGCGGCGAGGTGGAGGTGGAACGGTCGCGTCCACGCCCGTCCGACGTTCAGGATTACTATCGAGAGAAATCCGAAATCATTGCTTCCGGAGAATGGGAAGCGTTGCGCCGGAACTTCCTGGATAAATGCGATTCAGTCAATATCACCGCCCGCGCTTTGACAGAACGCGGCCTGTCTTTTGTGGCCGCCAGGAATTTGCACCGTTAAGTTGTTATCCATGCTGGACATATGAAATTTCCTTGCCTCCCCACGCTTGAATCCATTGAATCTGCCCGCGGACGTTTGGCCGGGACAATTCTGCGCACTCCATTGATTCGTTTCCAATCGGAGGATATCGCGGCGGTGATTTATCTCAAGCTCGAAAACCTCCAGCCGACCGGGTCTTTCAAAGTGCGCGGCGCGGGGAACGCCCTTTTGGCGGCTGATCCTTCTGGGCTTAAAAATGGCGTGTGGACGGCCTCCGCCGGAAATATGGGACAGGCTCTGGCATGGTATGCACGCAAGCTGAAAATTGACTGCGCGGTGGTTGTTCCCGATGACGCCCCGGACGTTAAAGTCGAAGCGATCAGAGGCTGGGGTGCGGAAATCATCAAGGTGCCGTTCCCAGAATATCAATCCATTCAAAAAGAGGGTGCCTATCCCGCGTTGCATGGTTTGCTGATTCATCCGTTCGCGGATGAATCCGTGATGGCCGGCAACGGCACGATCGGTTTGGAAATCCTGGAAGATTTGCCGGAGGTGGATACCGTCCTCGTCCCATTTGGCGGCGGCGGCCTAAGTTGCGGCATCGCGGCCTCCATCAAGGCGGGCAAACCGGAGGCGCATGTGGAAGCAGTCGAGGTAGCTGTTGCGACTCCGCTCAGATCCTCTTTGCTGGCGGGAAGGCCGGTCGAAGTTCCCTACCGATCCAGTTTCGTGTCCGGCATGGGGGCGCCGTTCGTGTTCCCGCAGATGTGGCCGTTGGCGAGTCGTTCATTGGATGGATCGCAGGTGGTCGAACTAGAGGACGTCGCATCCGCAATCCGCCTGCTGGCGGAACGGCATCATATGATTGTGGAAGGCGCGGGAGCCGTGGCGCTCGCCGCGGCGCTGAAACAACCCGCCGGCAAAGAGGTGGTTTGCATTATATCGGGCGGAAATATCAACGTGAGGCAACTTACAGAAATATTGCGTGGAGAAATGCCATGAGAGACATGGGCGTAAATCGCATCGAGGCTCGTCCGGGCCAGCAAGGCTACGGAATGGGGCTGGGCGTGATGTTGTTGGATGATGTGTATCCGGGCTTTCCGGGCGATGTGCGAAATGCCAGCGGGTATCCGTTCCCGATCCAATATGAGGTGATCACAGGCGTGGATATTGAAAAGATCGTGGTGGGCGAGAACAAGATCATGAGCCTGCCGTCCATTATCAAAGCGGCGCAAAGGCTGGAAAACCTGGGATGCCGCGCGATCGTGGGCGAATGCGGTTATTTTGCATATTTTCAACGCGAAGTTGCCGCCAGCGTAAAAGTCCCGGTCTTCATGTCCAGCCTGCTGCAGGTACCCTTGGCCCAGCAGGTGGTGGGAGCCAACAGGGTGGTCGGTGTTCTGGTGGCGAATTCCAATTATCTGACGGATCACCATTTGGAATCGGTGGGGATCAGACCAGCTTCGAATTACGTCATCGGCGGTGCGATGGATGATGGACGCTGTGTGGAGTTCGATCATCTTTGGACCGAGGGTCTGCGCAGCAATCCTCCCGCTGCCGACTACGGTAAGGCCGAATCGGAATTCGTGGCCGTCGCGACAGAGTTCTTTCACAAGTATCCCAGGATGGGCGCGATGGTGCTGGAATGCACCGGCTTCCCGCCTTTTGCGCGCGCCTTGCAGCGTCAGATCAACATTCCCATATTCAGCTGGGGCACCCTGCTTGATTATGCTTATTCGGTTGTCGTACATCGAGATTATTATGGGCATGTCTAAAATGATGAAGGATGCCTGGGGCGACCGATCATGATTCTATCCAATCCGACCAACCCTCAAAGCCCTCAATTCCGCGTGCTTACAGATCCACAATGCGCAGAGCTGTATCATGCTGCGCTGGAATGCCTGCAGCGGGTGGGCATTCAAGTCCATAATCCTGCCGCCCGAAATCTGCTGAAGAGGCACGGCGCGACCATGGAAGATCATATTGTCCGCCTCCCTGAAAAACTGGTCGAGCAAGCCATCCAAACCACGCCGCATGAGTACACGGTTTGGGGACGAGATGATCGATATGCAATGCAGGTCGCTCTTGACCATGTGCACTTCGGGCCGGGACCGACTTGCACCTATTTTGTTGATCCGGATACCGGTGAACGGCGCAAAGCCAGGCGCGGCGACGCGGGTTTGACGGCAAGAGTCTGCGACGCTTTGCCTAACATTGATTATGTGATGGGATTGAGCCTGTTCGATGATGTCACTCCCGCGCTTTCTCCGGTTTATGAATTTGCCGAGGAACTGGAAAACACCTCCAAGCCGATTGTGGCCTGGGCCAACAGCCCTGAATCGTTCTTGGATATCTATCAGATGGCCATTGCCGTGGCCGGGGCTGAGAGTGCCCTGCGCGAGAAACCGGTCTTCGCCTATTTCACCACGTACGAATCTCCCCTCAAATTAGCCAATGAACCGCTTGCCAATTTGATGCAGGCCGCAGAGCGCGGCATTCCATCCGTTTGCCTCGGCGGGCCGACGGTCGGCTTGGAATCCCCCTTTACCGGTGCTTCTGCACTGACGCTGTATCTGGCAAGCGCGCTGGGGGCCCTGACCGTCGTTCAGTTGCATGTTCCTGGTGCGCCCATGGCGATTGGAGGCCTGCCTTCGATGATGGATTTACGCACGGCTCGGCCTGCCTATGGGTCGCCGGAGGCCAGCCTGCATGGTGCCGCGGCTGCCGACCTCGCCCGGCACCTCGGCCTGCCGTTCATGGGGACGGCTGGCGCGTCCGAGGCAAAGCGCGTTGATGCTCAGGCGGGGGTCGAGGCGGCCCTTCAGGTGATGCTCTCCGCTTTGAGCGGGGCCTCGCTCGTTCACGATGTAGGTTTTTTGGATTGTGCCGACATCGGCTCGCTTTCGTATCTTGTTCTTGCAGACGAAATCATCGGCATGACAAAGCGAGTTATGCGCGGCATCGAAGTGAACGCCGATACCATCATGTTGGACTTGATCGAGAGGGTTGGACCTGGCGGTTTGTTCCTTAATCAGGCCAGGTCTGCCTCGCTGTGCCGTAAGGAAGCCTGGGTTCCGTCCGTGCTGGACCGCGATCCGTACAACATCTGGGAACGGAAGGGCTCTCAAACCACGGAGCAAGCCCTGACGGCAAAGTTGATGAGAATTCTGGGCACCCACCGGCCTGCGCCTCTGGCGGCTGACGCGCAAAAGAAGATTTCAGATATCCTCCGTCTTGCCGAAGAAAGGGAAGTGAAGAGACAGGATGGGTGATCTGCCGGCTGTTTTTATTTCATGCCGGGTCTTTGAGACTCTCTTATCGCGTTATCTTCCAGCCGGGACGGCGGATGCGGTCATATACTTGGAGTATGGCCTGCATTCCCGTCCCAGACAGTTGCACGATGCGCTGCAGAGCGCGATTGACGCCATTGCTGTGCCCAGCTTGATTGTGCTGGCTTATGGCCTGTGCGGCAACGGGTTGAAGGGCATCTGCTCGGGCATCCATACTATCCTTATGCCAAGAACGGAAGATTGCATTGCCATCTTCCTCGGCTCGGACGAAGCTTATCGAGCAGAATTCGACGCGCATCCGGGTACCTATTATCTGACCGGCGGCTGGCTGGAATCCGGTTCGAATCCACTTCAGGAATATGAGAAAGCGGTAACAAAGTTCGGAGAGGAGACTGCCCAGTGGATCATGGACCAAAACTACCAGCATTACAAACGCCTGGCGCTTGTCTGTTGTTCAGCGGCGGATCTACAAAAGTATCGTGAGCGCGCCCTGCGAGTGGCCAAGTACTGCGAGCACTGGAACATGGCATACCAGGAGATCCATGGCTCCGATGATTACATCCGGCGGTTGGTGGAGGCCGCGGCCGACCTATCGAAAGCGGACGGTGCCTTCCGCATTGTTCCGCCCGCGATGAAAATTGACTGAATAGTGTTCGTGCGCAAGGCCAGGACCCGCCCGCACTTTCACGCATATTCCTTCCCCGATCGGCCCTTCTCGGATTTCCAGGTGGAATCTTGCGCGTGTCTCGGCATACACCGGAGCCCCATCGGAACGCAGAGATCATCGTGCGCGGCCTTCCAGCATCCGTGTGTGTTCGGCCTGCGGGTCGGCCAAAAGGGCACCTCGAGCACGGGTCTTCATCACAGCAGACTATAATTATAGCCACCGCGATGCTTTATTTTCCCCGCGCGCTCGTAATATTCTCATGGAGATCTGCATCGAAAAAGAATGGAAGGATGGAGCCGAAGTACGGCTCACGAAAATCCATGCCTCAAAAGGACAGATCCTGAATCGAGCGTTTTCGGCGTGTCTCATTTTTCTCTCCGGCGGGGTTAGTATGGTAGAGAGGCGCAAACCGGCTGAATGAAACTGGACCAAAGCGAAAGCAGTTTATCACTGATGAAGATCCACAAAGCCAGAACGGAAACCTTGGAAGCCGAGGATGAACCCAAGCAGCAGGCTTTTGAAAAATGCTTCGAGCAGTATTGGGCTTTGGTCTATCGCATACTGGCCGGCATGCTGGGGGATCCGGATGAGGCAGAGGATGTGGCGCTCGAGGCGTTCTATCGCCTGTATCAGCGGCATCCCGTTCCGGAGAGGGAATTCAATACCGGGGGCTGGCTGGTCCGGGTCGCGACCAACCTCGGATTGCATTCCATTCGCAGTTTCAAACGCCGCCAGGCCTACGAGCAGGCGGCGGGCAAGATCAGACTGGAAGATGGCCCGGAAGGCGGACCGGCCGAGATTCACGAGGCCGAGGAAGAACGCCGCACGGCGCGCACCGCGCTCGGACGGCTGAATCCCCGCCAATCCCGATTGCTGGTGATGCGTTATTCGGGGATGACCTATAAAGAGATCGCCGCGGCCTTGAACCTCTCGCCGACGTCCATCGGGCCGTTGTTGTTGCGTGCCGAACGCGAATTTGAAAAGCAGTACCGCAGACTTGTGCAGGAGGCAGGATGAACAAACATTTGAATGACGGTCAATTGCGGGCCTCCCTCGACGGAGTACTGGATGCGGAACTCGGGCGCCATCTGGACACCTGTTCCGCCTGCCAGGCGCGCCGGCGGGAGCTGCAGACGCAGGTCGCGGCAACGGCTCACAAGCTTGCCTTTCTGGATCCTGCTCAACCATACGACGTGCCGCCGGCCCGTTCCAGCCTTGAACGTTTTCGTTCCAGGAAGATTTTCGAAAAGGAGATTCCCATGTTGAAAAGAATGTTTGCCTCCACCCCCGTTCGAGCGGCGGCGCTCGCCGCCCTGGCGCTCGCGCTGATCGTTTCCATCCCCGCCACGCGCGCCGTGGCCGATCAGGTGCTCAATCTATTCCGGGTCGAGCAGCTCACCGTGGTGCCGGTCGATTTCACGGGCATGCAGGAGCTGAGCGGGAACGGCGCGCTCGGCAAGCAGATCAGCGAACTGGTTTCCAGCTCGATCACGATGGAGAAAAAACCCGGAAGTCCGGTGAGCGCGAGTGACGCTTCAGACGCAAGCCGGAAGGCCGGCTTCGCGGTGCGTCTGCCGCAGAGTGCGGCCGCCTCGCGGCTCAGCGTGATTGGAAGTGCCGCCTTCCATTTTACGGTTGATCGTACCAAAGCCCAGGCCCTGCTGAACGAGGCTGGACGCAGCGATCTGGTTCTGCCTGAGGCCATTGACGGCGCGGTGATTTCGGTGAACGTCCCGGCTTCCATCCAGGCGGATTTCGGAGCCTGCCCCGATCCGGCCGCCTACGACTCCGGCCAGCGCGGCTCCATGAGCCGCCAGTATCCGGACTGCATGATCCTCTCCGAGATACCGAGCCCCACGGTCAACGCGCCCGCCAATGTGGATGTCGCCCAGCTGGCGCAGATCGGACTCGAGTTTACCGGCATGAGCAGTGACCAGGCTGCAGCGTTTGCAAAGAGCGTCGATTGGACTTCGACCCTCGTCGTTCCGATCCCCAAAAATGCCGCCACCTATCAGCAGCTGTCCGTGGACGGCGTGACGGGCACGCTCATCCAACGCCCGGCCGATGACGCACCCCAATTTGTCGTGATGTGGGTCAAACATGGGATCGTGTATGCCTTCGGCGGGCTGGGCACAAACTCACAGCAAGCGATTGACATGGCGAACTCTCTTC
>DATJBI010000123.1:0-4879 GCA_035515435.1 Anaerolineales bacterium | reverse complement strand
GGGCACATAGACGCGAGGCATACTCGCCGATCTGAACGCTGGCCGCCGGCGTGATGCGTTGGTAGGTCACCGTCTTGATAAATTTACCGACCCATAATCCGCCCGTGTAGCGTGCGGCACCGCGCGTGGGCAGGGTATGATTCGTCCCGATGACCTTATCGCCATACGCCACGTTGGTTTCGGGGCCGAGGAAGATCGCCCCATAGTTGGTCATGTGATCGAGGAAATACTGCGGATCCCGAGTCAAAATCTCCACATGCTCCGATGCAACCCGATCACCTTCCCGCACGGCCTCCTCCAGGCTGTCCACGAGAATGACTTCCCCGTAGTCCCGCCATGCCACGCCGGCCAGGTCCGCGGTGGGAAGGGTCTTGAGCTGCCGCTCGACCTCCAGGATCGTTTCCTGCGCCAGCTTGGCACTGGTCGTGATCAGGATGGCAGGCGAATCCGGTCCGTGCTCCGCCTGTCCCAGCAGATCCGTGGCGACCATTTCCGCATCGGCGGTTTCGTCCGCGATCACCAGCACTTCCGTTGGACCGGCAAATAAGTCGATGCCCACATTGCCGAATAGCTGCCGCTTCGCTTCCGCAACATAAGCGTTGCCGGGCCCAATCAGCATGTTGACGGCCTGGATGGATTCGGTGCCAAGTGCCATCGCGGCGACCGCCTGTACGCCTCCCAGAATATAGATTTCATCCGCGCCTGCAAAAGCCATGGCGGCGACGGTCGCGGCGGGGATCCTTCCCCGGATCGGAGGAGTGCAGGCGATGACGCGCTTTACCCCGGCGACCTTGGCGGTCAACACGCTCATATGTGCAGAAGCGACCATGGGATACCGACCGCCGGGAATATAGCATCCTACGTTGTTGACCGGAATGTTCTTATGACCCAGGATCACACCCGGCAAGGTCTCCACTTCGATGTCAAGCAAAGCCTTGCGCTGCGCTTCGGCAAATCGGCGGATCTGCGCCTGGGCAAACCGGATATCGGAAATGGTTTGTTCAGGCAGACCCCCGATCAGCTCCTCGATTTCCGATTGGGATAATCGGAAGCTGGGGGGCGACCATTTATCCAGTCGGGCGGATGTCTCGCGCACGGCGGCATCGCCGCGTTTCGCAACATCGGCAATGATTGTCGCAACCGTTTCACGCACCTGTCCTTCCGCGGCCTGCAGCTTTTCGGCTGCCATCTTGGTTTTGATAGATTTCACCATTCTTCCTCCTTGATTGCAGTTCGGAGCATCGGGATGTTTCCAACGCGTCCCTGCGCTTCATTGTAGCCCGATTTCGAAAACAGGCAACATGCCCATGACCGCCGCCCGGACCCGGTCTCTCCTCCCGGGAAAGAAGTCACCGACCTCGCAGCGTGCAGAAAGAATGAGTCCCGGGAAACGCACAGGTGCGGAAAATCTGCCAGCCCTTACGGGTGAGCCGCTTGCGCCAGCAGGCCCAAGACCGGCAGAAGCATGACGATCACAAACAGGGCTCCCAGGACCCAATTCAGCCATTTCTTTTCGGGATGGTTAACCCAGTAGAACAAGATTGCCGAGAGCAGGAATGCCTGGGGGACGATTTCGACATAACTCGTGATGTTCGGAGTTCCCAGAGTCGTATAAATCATTCCTTCGATGGAGGCGGGCGCCGGAGCAAACGTGGACAGTATGCCGAGCGCAACCAGCGTCCACCACATGACCAACCACCCGCTTCTCCTGCCGAACAGCAATTCCCGCAGCGGATAAAATGCCAGCGCGAATATCAAACCGCGAATAGGTTGAAACAGTACGCCGGCTTTCACCAGAGGATCGCTGGTCGGGCGCATAAAACATGCCAGCGCTCCGCTGGAATAACTCTGCGTGTAATTCAGCAGGGTAAACGCAAGGACGCCCATGAAGAAATAGGTGATCGTGTGTACGACAATGGTCTTGAGGCTTAATCCCAGCAAATTCGGTCGAGGGAGGGTGTTCATGTATTTTCCTTATTCAGCACTGCCATTATAGAAATATCCCTACAAACGGAAAGTGACAACCATCCCAGCTTTAAGGGTCAATCATCATTCAGGCAAGAGCTGCGCTGCCACCCATTCGTGGATTTGAATCATGAATGTCGAACTTGGTATGATTCCCCACTGCACCTTCTGGAGAACGAATGAAAACCCTCACCGGCTCGGAAATCCGCCAAATCTGGATTGACTTCTTCGTCGAGCATGGAGACACGGCTGGGCTATCGCTGTCGCCTGTCTGCAGAAACGTGTGCAAGGTTCCCACCACGCGCCGCCTGACCACTGCATCTTGAAATACCATTGCGGCTCCTTCGCATCTTTTTCGATTGCCGCGCGAAACAGTGGCGGTGACAGAAACTTCCTGATCCTCAGGGATCAGGAAGTTTCTTGAACGGCCATCGGGCGAGCCGCGCTAAGGGAACTGCTATTTGCCCAGCGGAATCAATGCCCCTCTAACGTAACCCTCCTTGAATTGCAGGATGACCTGACCCGTGGATTGACCACACCCATTATCAACAGGAACCGTGAGCGTGGTGTCATTGGTACCAAACACCAAGAAAACCTTCTTGCCTCCATTGCAGGTATTGACCGCTACAATGTAAATGGGAACCAAATAGCCGGGAACAAGGTCTATCCTGACTTTAATCGGCTGCCACTCGAGTGTTGCTTGTGTTCCGTTGCTGACAGCGCTGGTAACCACAGGTGGACCATAGAAATTCGAGATGGGCAGAGCCACGAACGGATCCGCCACCGGCAGACTCATCACCTGGGCCTGATTCAAGCTGATCGAATCCACACTGATCCAAGCATCCTGGCGTCCGCTGACCAGGAGCCAATTTCCGTCATCTGTGCGACCAATCAGCGTTACCGTTACGCCGGTGGGCAAACCGTACGGACCCATAAACGGTTTTCCAGGGGCATAGTGGCCATTGGTCTTTTGCGTGATGGTTCCTCGCAATGAAGAGACTGTTGCCAGTGTGGCCGTCGGCGTCAGAGTAGCTGTCGCAGTTGCAGTGGATGTGAAAGTGGCTGTCGGCGTGGCGGAGGGAGTCGGAGTATCCGTTGAGGTTGAGGTTGGGGAAGGGTTGGCAACGAAATTCTGCCTCGGCTGGCTTGGAAGAAGGATGAGATAGGCGCCGGCAAGGTCATGGGCCAGTTCATTGCAAACAGTCCATGAATCCAAATCGAGAGATGTTGTGATATCCGGCGTCAGGCGGTAGCTGATGGCAGCACCTGTGATCAGCGTGTTTCCAAGAGGCGCGGCACAATAGCTGTAGCTCTTACTATTATAGGTGCCGTCTAGGATGGTCATCGGCAGCATTTGCCCATACAACCAGTAATTTGTGTTCGTGTGCTGAACATCCTGTAATTGGGATGTGACAGAGTTCGTGAATAGACCGTAGCCTTGAAGCGCAGCGGCATTGTTTTGAAAGATGGTCAGGCCCAGGGTCGATGAATTCCAGAGCGTCTGTGGATCGTTGTTCTGGTAAGAAGAACTGGTCGCGTTTGTAGCGCCTGCATTGCTCATCAGGTTCCCATAATTCGCACCGTAGATCGCAGTCAGGCCATCCAGGCTGCCCGACATACTCCAGGGGCTATTCGTCATGATGATTGGGCCTTTTGACAGCAAGGGAGTATTCTGAAGTGTCTGGAACGAGAAGACGGGAGGGAACGAGATTACGTCGACCGGCCCATTCAATTCTTCCTCAATTTCATCATGGATTCTCCAGGCTTCCTCCGCGAATTCATCAAACGAGTCGAAGCCCCAAGCCGCCAAATCCTGGTCGGACACATCCACGAGGCCCTCGCCATAGGCAAAATATATGTTGTTCATCACATACATTAAATATTCATAGCTGTAACTGCCCTGGGTACCGTTCACTGTAATTACAGGAATGGATTGACCGGCGATAACGAGGGTGCGATTGGTTGTGTGGGTGCCCTGCCATTTTGAATCTATCATGTTCTTTATGGCGCCCAGCCCAAGATCTGCATCATGCGAGTTATCAAACTTGACTGTATAGAACGTCGAGAGCTTCCACTTATTGGCTGGATCGGCATTGCTATACGCGATGCCATCTCCCGCTACCGCGTGATCAGTCTGCAATTGCGAGGCGCCAAGGGAACCGAACATGTCTCCCAAACTGTTAAAATTCTGCATTGGAACATTAGGGGCTCCAAATGGCAATTGCGCGGCGGGGGGTAACAGCACATTTGGAGGAAGGGAACCGATTTTTTGAAAATCTCCCAGGGCCGGCCTCCAAGGAATATCCAGGCGTCCGAACTGGACTTGGGGAAAAGTATTGGGGAACCACCCGTCGAGGTCCTCATCAATGCCGAAGAAATCGCTGTAGGCCGCAACAGCCATCAGCAAGATGATAATTAGGAGTCCCATTCCGCTCCAGAGTGCGCCGCTCAAACAGCCAAAGCTCGTCTTACGCGGCACTGCATCATGTGGCGGCTCGCCGGCATTTGCTCCGGCTGGTGCATGCCCGGAGGAACGCGCATTGGGCAAGCCCTGATTACTTGGAGCGGCAGGCGTGGGCAGGTCCGTTGGAGCCGCGTGGCCCGGCGCAGGAACGCGATAAATGGGAGCATCTATTTCATACGTTTTCCGGATTTCCTGAGGCATTTCTATTGGGGCCTGATTAGGACCGGGGATATACAGGTCATCATCATTTGGTTTCTCAGGTGATTCCCTTGTTGCAGACAAATCCGTATCAAAATCTACCGCCGGTGCTTCCGTAGGCACAACCGTGTCAGTATCTACCGGCGCTGCTTCCTCTGGGGTCGCTTTATGGGTTCCAGGGTCCACCCATTTTAGACGGCGGGGATCCCATATGATTATCTGCTTGGTCGTATCATTAATTGCAACACCGCT
>DATJBI010000122.1:0-7119 GCA_035515435.1 Anaerolineales bacterium | reverse complement strand
CGACACCTGCGGCGGTCAAGCGCAGAACCTGGCGCTCTTCGACATGAACGACCTGGGTTTCCTGGAGAACAAGATCAGCGAAATAAGCCCCGAACGATCATCGCTGCACCATATTGCGCTCAATGTAGCTCTGGAAGATTTTGAAGCCGAGAGAATCCGCCTGGAGGGTTTGGGGTTGAAGGTGCATGCGGCGGTGCACGAGTGGCTCCATGTTCGCTCGCTGTACTTCCCCGACCCGGAACGCAATCTGCTGGAGCTGGTCTGTTACGATGCAAGCGTGAAATAGGGGAACTGCGGCGCCCTCACCAAAGGATCGCGGCCCGGGCGATCGGAACGAACCCACCCAGTGAAAAGTCCATGCCGGAGGAGGAAAAACCCTCGAGCCGCCCCCTTAAGAGCGGCCGCGCCCGAAACCTGGAGCATAGGATTCGTTCGGGAAGTGGCAGCGATAGGCTTGCTGGGCTGACCCTTCTGTCAGAAGGAGAGGCAGCACCTATCGCAACTGCAGCATCCACCCAAATCGGTCCCTTGTTCATGGGCACTTCCTCTAAGTCCAAAGATCTCCCAACCGCCTTCGGCCAGCTTCGAGAGCCTTCTTTTCCAGGAACTTCTTCATCTTCGCCCACGGGGTTTTGTCGATCATTTGAGGCATCGGAAGGGACTCTGCATCTTCGAAATAAGCCAGGCCGCGAATTGCGCTGGCCGCGAAGGTGCGTACATGGGCGTATTTCGTGGCTGCCACCTGGAATAAGTCGTCGAGCGAAGCCGTTAGCAGAATATAGTAGAGATCGATCAAGTCTTTCCGGGTTCCCCGGTCAATGACCGCCGCCAGCTGCATCGCCCCGATTTCTTCGATGCTGGCCAATCTTACACCATCCACATCGAATGTTGGTCTGACCAGCGGATACAAGTTCAGGCGAAAGAAACTTACCCCTACCGCGCGCCAGTTTGCAACGAAGGCCGCATCCTTGTCGAAAACGATCTCAAGCCTGGGATCATCGAGGACCTCACGCAGCCTGGCTCGTTCATTGGAATTGACGGCATCGATCTCCTCGCAGAAAAAATCCAGGTCAACGGAGAGACGATGACCAAGATGAAGCGCCAACCCGGTGCCTCCTGCCAGATAAAACCGCTGGGTCAGGTCGAGGCCGCTGAGCAGCTTAAAAACTTTCCGCGCCTCGGCAGTCAACGCCTCCCAATGAGGCTGTTGCAGCGTTAATGTTCCCACAGTTCACCTTTTGGGGTGGTCAATCCACTCTGCCGCCATCTTCGAATGCCCAACAGCTTTCGCCAGTAATTGAAGGCAGCCGGACGCAGCCATCTTTGCCCGTAACGGCGCAGGAAAGCTCGGATCTCTTTGACATCGTATACTTGAAACAGCCAGCGAATTTCATCCCACGTACCGTACTCCAGGGTCCGCTGCATGATCAAGTTGGCATCCCGCGCAATATTCAGCGCAGCCAGATCGTACTCCTGGAAGTGAGGTCTCAGGCCGGCCGGGATTTCAGCTTTCGATTTAGCATTCGACTTGGGCATCTTTTCCGTCTCTCTGCAGTTTGTGTACCAATTGTATCTCAACTTCTTCAGTAGATCTTCTGTCCTGCACGATTATGTCTCCCACGTTTGCCCAGTCAGCGGTCATCGAACTTTCAGCCGCCTCGTTCCGCTGTTCGGCGGGCCGTTCTCGTGAACGGGGCTTGCACCTCCAGGACGTGCTCGTCGTGTCGTGCGCGATTTGAAGATCTCACTCTGGCAGACCGCCGGGCGGAATGTTCGTGCGGTCTTTCCATAGATCGAGATCTGGATGCCGCATTGAATATTTTACGGGTCGGAGGGACCCGCCGGAGCAAAAGCACACGTGTGCCTGCGCACGTACAGGCAGACACAGGTCTAAGGCCGCCCCACGAAGCCCCGCCACTTCCGTGACCGGGGAGTGTCACAATTCCGGTTTGTTCACACTTTGGTTTTCCGCCCCCATGGGTCGTCTCAATTCAAGTAACAGCCGATCGCACAGGGCGGGTAAATTACGGGACGATCCGCCGCGCATCGCCCTGATCAAAAAATGATCACCCCGTCTCGTGCAGATACGCTTCATCGTCCGTGGCAATAAAGAACCTTTCGCCAAAGAACCCCAGATGCCATGTCCTCGTCGGACCGGTGCGATCCTTCAACGTGTGCACGACCAACTCTCCACAGCCGCATGATCTCTTCGCCCCCTGCTGTCTCACCAGCAGCACCCGGTCCGCTTCGTAGGGAACGCGCTCATCACCCATCAGCGCAGACAGCTCATCGCCGAGGGTGAAGCTGTCCTTCTCAAGGGCGGCCGGGCAAAGGATGGCCCAGTCATGGCGACGGCTCATCGCACGCAGTTCCGCGGCCGCCTCGCCTCCCTGTCTGTCCGGATCGATCAGGCCGCTCAGCCCCACCACCGGCACACGCTGCAGATAGTCGACCACGACCAGCGCATTTCCGCGTCTAGGAAAGCCGTAGACGTTGAGCAGCGTCTCCTCGATCGAGCGGGCTGTGTCCTCGCGGCTGTCCACGGATAGGAGCACGGCATTGGCGGCCCGCGCGAGCACGGCCTGAACCTTCTCCTCACCCACGATCCCATGGGCGCCCCCGATCCGCGCCATGGCCTGCTTATACAGGCGGAACTTCAGTTCCTCATCGGTATGCTCATAACAGGCGAGCGCGGCCGGGAAGCCGGCGACGGCGGCCTCAAGGACCATCCGGCCGGCCCACGAAGTTTTGCCTGCTCCCGGCGCAGCCGCCAGGAGCGTCAAGCCCCCGCCCCAGAACGATAGACCTGCAAAGGTTCCGAAGATCCGATATGGTTCAGGAAAGCCGAGCACACCCGCGCGAGGCATGGATCAGACTGGAAGGTGAGGTTCCACCAGAAAGTGGAGAATCATGCCGATGCCCGCTCCGCAGGCCATCCCCGGAAGCAGGGGGATCAAAGAAGGGGCCCCGGGCTCCCTGTGTTTTTTCGACCATAAGCGGATCCAGAGTGCCGTGCCGATCAAAGCCGCGATCGCCACGTCAAAAGAATAGAGTGCCGATATCCCCGCCATGGCCAAGAGATCGCCCCTGCCCAGCAGTTCCTTTCGTACGCCGTAGCCGATAAAAAGAGCGGGCCAGACCGGCGGCCAGATCAAAAGAGGCAGCGCGAGCCTCGCCGGAACGAGCAGCATGCCGTATGCCACAGAGAGGCTCACTGCGATCAGATACAGCGGGCTCTCCCTTCGGTACACAAGCGCAAGCAGTACTGCACCGAAAAAGAATACCTCTCCGGCGGGCACCACCCGATATTTCAGATCGGCCAGGCCCAGCTCGAGCAGGAGGGCAAACATTAACACCTGGATCGAGAGGGGCACTTGCTAACCTCCCCTGAACAGGCTTTTGAAATCCTCCGATACACCGGCCAGGCCCATGGCCGACCGCAGCGCATCATCCGAACTGGATAGTTCCGGGTGCGCCCTCCAGGCATCGATCATCCTGATCATGTCGTCCGTATAGCTCTCCACTAATCTATCCGGGGTAATGCTGGGGTCGAGAACTCCATGGCGGATGAGCGGCGTGAGACCCAGCAGGCCCTCATTGAAAACGTTCGGGCCGCCTGACCCCGGATAGTGACCTGCGAGCGCTGCATTGACCGTCTGGCTGTACCCAAATCCGGGAGAGTTTCCCCCCGCATCCTGGCGCGGCGTACCCGCCGCTTGGCCGCCCATTCGGGAATCAAGCTCGACCTTACGCGCCTCGATCTGTTCGCTCATCGCCTGCCGCTGATAGCCAGCGGCCATGTGATTCAGGCCGAGAGCCGAGGCGGTGTTTGCATTACCCAGGGCACCCTTCGCATTTTGCAAATGTGTTTGGGCGGAAGAAAATCCTCCGATCGCGCCGCCCCCGCCGCCGGCCGCGGCCTCTCCAGCTGCAACCGTTCCGCTCGCACCCGCCGCGCCCAGTGCGGCTCCACTCCCGCCCGTCGCGATGGCCCCTCCGGCCAGAACCGCCGATTCAATGATGCCCCGTCCACCCTTCACCAGCTTTCCAAGCGTATCGCCGGCCGCGCCGATCGTAAACTTGCTGAGGACCCCCGTGATCGATAGGAGAAAGCCCGTCACACCGAACAACCACAGGATGCGGAAGATCTCCTGCGCCAGCCCGCCTTCCAGATGAACGGCTGCCTCGATGCCCGCCTTGAACACGGCCGCCGCGACCACGGGCAGGAGCGCCACGACCGCCGTAGCCTGAAACCACATGCCGCGCAGCCAGCGGAGCCTGGGAATGACGCCTCCCACCATGACCGCGGGCCCGATGGCCGCCAGCACGTACATGACGGCGTGACCCGAGGCGAACGCGACGAGGATCCCGATCACCGCCAGCATGGAAGCCACCATGAGCGCGATCATGATGATCGGGCCCAGAAATGTCGTATTGGCGAGGGCACCGTTCCAGGCGGTATCCACCAGGCCATCTGCAAAGGTCTTCCCCAATGCGGATGCGTCCCCGATGACCACGATCATGATCCACCAGCCGATCCGGTTGATCAGATCCAGGAGCGGCCCGGCCGCGAGGGCGAGCACGCCCGCCGTCAGCCAATCCCCGATCACATGGATCGGATCGTCTTCCTCCCCCAGCATGCGATTCCAGTTATAGATCGCGAGCCGCAGGATAAAGAGCGCGACCGCGATGCCGGCCGCGATCTTGAGGCCGCCGCCGGCTATGCTTGAATAGGCACCTGGGGGCGGCGCCTGGAACAGCGAACTGAATGCGCCGATCCACTGCTGCTCCTGGGCATTCACCGCCCGCTGCTCGGTGCCGAGCGCACCCTTGAATATTTCCAGCAGGGCATCCGAGATGGTCTTCACCGGAAACACCAGGTGATGAAAGACATTGCTGACCGACTCCGTGATCGAGGTGATCACGCCCCCCGCAGGCGAGGGGGCGGGGGGGACGGGCGGCTTGCTGCACATCCAGTCGTCGCCAGTGCCGCAGGCGGCGAAGGCGCGGGAGACCCCGATGCGGGCGAGCATTCCGGAGGCCAGCAGGAATGCCGCGAGACAAACTCCCAGTGCCCGTTCATGCTTACTGATGGGTCTCATGCACCGGCTTCCTCAGCGCCTCTTGGGGGCGATCATCCCCCGGGCCTGCCCGGACAACGCTCTGCCCGGTCCGTAGCATTGAAATTTGAAGACGCAGGCCGCGCACCTGGCAGGATCCGTGTACGCCGCGATCGGTGGGAAGGGCCCTTCGCCTGCAGCTCTGCCGAGTTCCAGGAAATCCTGTAATAACAGCCCGCTTTCCACAACGGGTTCAAACTGCCTGCTGGCGCCTGTGATCGGATCAAGTGCGAAGACACGTGGTTCCGACTCCCAGGTGTGGTCCCCCTCGGGCGCGGACATCAGCGCCAGCATCGACCGGAACTGGTTATGGATCGCGCCCTCTGCCAATAATCCGATGTTGGGTTGGTTGGACCCTGCGGAGTGGGTGTTCCAGACGAAAACCGGAAAGGGGACCGGGATCCTGGTCCCCTTCAGTTGAAAGAGGATGTCCTTTCGTTCGAGCGTGAATTCTTTTTTCCCCTTGCCGCACATGTCGCGCCCCCAATCCATCAGAACATAGATCCACAGCCGCGCGTACTCGAAGGCATTCCGCCAATCGCCGCCGAAGTGCTCGCGGAACACGTTTTGGATGCCAAACCTCAGCCCTGCCTCCATTTTCACGATGTTGGCATGATGCTGCAGTTCCGGTGCCCGCTCGTAGGGTTCGCGGCTGCGGATATCGGCGATGGTATCAATGTATGTCTTGATCGGCGCGATGGCCTTCGCGCTCAGTCCATATCGTTCAAGCTGCGTGCTCAGGTCGGCACCGGAAGCGTAGTCGCTGAGCACCTGCCAGGCGGCATTGTAGGGCAGGTTCTCCGCGCTTACCACCAGGCCGCCTGCCCACCAGCCGGCCGCGGCGGGACAATAGGAATACAACATGGCCATATACGCAGGATGGCCGCGCGGGATGTCCATGGTGCAGAGGGCGAAAAAGAGATCATACATGCTGGATCGGCACCCACTGCAGCACGTCCAGGACGGCCATGAACACTGCCGCCCGCCATGCGGCGGGCGCGGCGCGGCCGCCTGGGGGATGTGCTCCTTTGCGAAGCCGCCCGAGCAGGATCTGCAGGGCAGCGCTGAGTGCCAGGACCGCAAAGAGCGCCATGGAAGCAACCTCCTCCATGGAGGGCGGCACCAGCCAGAGTAGTGCCAGCCATAGTTTGAGATCCCCGGCTCCTGTCTGGTCGGGGAATACGAACCAGGCTAGTCCGAGGTACACGCTTGAAACGTTGATCGCAAGAGTACCGGGAGCGTGGGCCAGGATGCCGGCCAGCAGCAGGGGCCAGCTCACCCAGTTCGGTATTTCTCCGCGGCGGAAGTCGTACAAGGCGAGGAGGATCGCCAGCAGGAGCAGGATGACCAAAATCTGCATACCCGCAGGATAACGAAACGGAAAAGCCGGGAAGCCGAAATTCTCCGCTATCTTTCCGCAAACGAGCCTCGCTCCTTCCTCCAACAGACTCTCCTGGGCCGATGAACTCTGCCATGTCCCATTTTTGCCCTCTCACGATCCGTCAGGCGCCCTCAGGCAGGGGGAACGACGCCCGAGACCCCCACGGTTTCGATATCCCGCTCGGGCGGCCCAACGATCGTGGGACGTGGACGATCGGGCAGATCGCAGGGGACCCGGCTGGCCGCTCTGGAAGGCGAAGGCCGGATAATTGTGCTGACCTTTGCATACGGATGGCTGGTAAAATCATGATCGGTTTGATCTTGCCCAATTTCTCTGTCTGCGGTGCCGCAAAGGTTTCAATATGAGACAGGAGCAGAATATGGACGTTGAGAAAAATGTCTCACGGGATGTTACAATTTCGCCCCCCCAGGGATGGACGCAGCTGGAACTGCACGAGGTGTGGGAATACCGGGACCTGATCTGGTCATTTGCCGCACGGAACTTTCGAGTGCGGTATCGTCAAATGGCCCTGGGACCCCTTTGGAGCATACTGAGCCCGCTGATCGACATGATCATTTTCAGCACCATTTTCGGAGGCCTGGCAAAATTGCCGTCCGA
>DATJBI010000121.1:0-28107 GCA_035515435.1 Anaerolineales bacterium | reverse complement strand
CAGCCCTACGACCCCGTCCGGATCCTGGGCACCCTCAAGTTTCAAGATTGCATCCGTCAAAGCATTCCCCTGTGCGGGGGGATTCCTCTGAATAAGATCGTCGAGCATGACCGTCCGAGCGTCCTTATGAAAGAACAGGACCTCCGACAGAAGAGGGTTTCCTTTAAACTCCAGCTGGTCAAAATCGGTACTCCACGCCTTGACCGGAGTGTCGCCCAGGTAACCTGTTATTGGGAGATGACCTTTTTGAAGCGTAAATAGTGTTGGACGGGACGCCCACAATTCAGCCTCTGGAAATAGGGTGTGCCAGCTGGCTAATCTCCAGACATGTCTCGGTGTAGCCGCGATCAAATAACGAACTTCTCCCAATTCGGAGATCCATTTCAAGGTGGCAAATGAAACTGAAACAGGCGAACTTATCCATATTGACCCGTTCGAAAGCCTCACGATCGTCATGCGGGTCGTAAACAACACACCCATATCACGAACCAGGGGCCCGTCAACCAACCAAATATTATCTGCGAATTGCTGAATCTCTTCCATAATTCACTCCTTGCAATATTACTGAGAGAACAGCCGCCTAACCATGCCCCAGGCTGATGACTTCCAGTTGGCGGACTATCGCGGGAACTTATCCGTAATTGTGCAAAACTCAGGCAATCATCCGCCTAAAGGGCAAAAAAACACGATTCAGCCCATGGAGCGATTATAACTGCTATCCAGCAATCCTCCCCAAAGGCGGTCGTGCTCTTATGAAATTAATTCATCAACTCTCCTGACGCGCCCGGGCAGCCGCCGAAAGGCTTGCCGATCAGATCTGCACTCCCCATCTGCGATCCGTAGTACAAGTCCCTCTTCCAATCCGCAAACTCCTGTGATCTGCTGAGCCAGCGGGCGGAGCGTCAGGTGGCCTGTGGTTTCCATTCCCCCCGCAGCAGGCCGTATATGCAGATATCTCGCCACTGTCCATCACGAAACAGCGCGCGCCTTAATGTGCCTTCCCGCTGGAACCCAAGGCTTTCCATCACTTTGCGGGCGGGGGTATTCTCACTTTCTGTAAATGCCCCGATGCGTTCGGCGGGATAGCCGGAGAAGAGATAATCGACCAGCAGCTGGACCGCTTCTTTGGCGTATCCCTTTCCGCGAGCGCTGGCCAAGGCGATCCCGAAGCCGATCTCAGGCTGGGGCAGATCGCTGTCCGGATAGGGGATCAGCGTATAGCGCACATAACCGATGACCTGCCCGTCTTCGAGAGTCTCGATCAGCAGCATCCCCGATTCGCGTTTTAAGAGGCCGGTCTGCCGATAGGCCTGCTGCAGCAGGGGGACATGATCCAACTGGAAGCGCTGAAAGGGCCCCCAGAGCGCCTCTCGACTCTGTCCCCATTCCTCGACGGTGGGCCAATCCTTGTCCTGGATCGGCCGTAATGACAGGTGCGGGCCTTTGAGCATTGCTCACTCCTTTCTATTCATGACAGGTGGACTGTATTGGGCAAAAGGAAAAGCGAACAACCTTTTTGCAGAATGGAACTCAGCCAAACCGATCTCGTCGAGCGTTCCCGTCAATGGGAGGGGCATTTCCATCGCGGTGCTGACCGCTTCAAACAGTCTTTCCCTGGTGATCCCCGCGGTCAGCTGGCAATCGGCGGTCCACGAACGGGGCGTGAAATACGGACCGTTCATTCCAGGGGGGCCGTCCGCCAGGCGCTGATTGACTTCGATCTGCAGATCCAACAATTGCCTGGTTGGCGCCGCTCCAGAAAAGACAACCGGTTCAGCGAGCGGAAATATCCCGATGTTCTTGAACAGGATCTCCATTTTTCGGTTGCCGTTCGCCGCTGCCTTGATCCGGCTTCCCCCCCGTTCGAGATCAAGGCTCTCGTACATTCCCAGTTTGATCTATGGACGATTGTCGGATCGATATAGATCTGGATCGATTTCTTTCTCTGCCAGAATTTCCACATCTCGTGGGTCATGCCCTCCGTCCGACCGTCGAAATATGCGATCACCGCAAATGCCATCGTTCCTCCAGCTGGTGCCCCCGCCCCCCGGGTTGGGCGCCGGGCCCATCAGGCTCTGACCCTCGGGCGTCCCCGCTCGGGTGCACGAACTATCCGGACACGGACAAAAGGTTTTCCATGTTCAGCTTGAAAACATGTTCCATCACATTTTCGGATAGTTTCAGACGTTGTATCTTAATGATCTGATCCTCGATCCTGGCGTAGGGCGTATCGGAGCCAAAAATCACATGTTCGCACCCAAATAGCTCGATCGCCTCCAGGATGTCCTTTCCCCGGACCCTTTCTGAACCGGAGGTGTCAAAATATACATTGGAAAATTCCCGGCCCCTCTCCTTGAATATGTCCAACCCGAGCATGTGCGCAACTATGAATGTCACCTCGGGATGAGCTCCAATGAACCGGCACAGCTTCCAGGTTTCGGCCCTTGAATACAAGTGGATGAAGATCGGGAGTTTATTCGCCCCGGCCGCTGCAGCCACTCTCTCGAACCCGCCGCCATCGACCGTAAAGGGATCCCAGGCTTGATGAAGTTTGATGCCCCTCACCGCGTGTTTCCGAATGTTCGTTTCAAGGTCCTGCATGTGCCGCGGATCGAGGGGGTTAACCCACAGGAACGGGATGATGAGATCCGGGATCCGGTCCCTTAACTCGAAAACGTATTGGTTGCCGTTGCCGCAGTCCCTGAATGACCTGTAGGCCATTCTCAACATGCGATTGAGCAAATAGATGCTGTTCGGAGATCTCAGCAGGGGAAAATTGGGCGGCGCCTTCAAGTCCCGGTTGTTCTTCGGACCTGTGCACAGCACGATCTTCTCGATGCCATATTTTTTCGAGGCGCCCCTGATCGACTCGGCGGTCGCGTAATCGCCGGCGGCATGGGCATGTGCATCAATGATCGTCATGCCATCTCCTTTCTTTACAAATGTTGGGCCGGCACGATCAGTTTACCCTGTCCGCCTCGCACAAGCGCCCAGACGGCGAGCAGGAGCAGCCCCACCACACACAGATAGGCGAATGTGTCTCCGATCCGGCTGTAGATCGTCGTGACGCCGCGCCCAGGGATTCCTGTCAGCATGATGCCGTCGCTGCTGGTAAAGTAGTTCTGGCTCCCGAGGATCCTCCCTTCGTAGTCCACGATCAGCGAGGTGCCGTGCCCCGTCGGGCGCAGAAGTGAAACGCCGTTTTCGACGGCCCGGAAGATCGCGGCAGCCGCATCGCCGGAGCCAAAGGGGATCACATCGTTATAGGGCGCGATCAGGATATCGGCGTGATTCGCGCCCGCCTGTCGAAGGAGGGGCGGAAAATGCAGGTCGTTACAGATCGCGGTGCTGAGGCGTCCATTGGGCGTATCCACCAGGGGCAGTTTGCCGTCACCGGGGATCGCGACGTAACTTTCCGTGGGAATGACCAGGTAGGTCTTCTCATATGTCCAACGGACCGCGCCGGTGTCGTCAACCAGGATGGATTGGTTAAGAATGAACTGCTGCGAGTCGGTGCGAGTGAGAACCCCCAGCGACACCTCCAACTCCGCGTTGTATTGCCTGGCCAGCGCTGCCGCTCGATCCAGGGTGCTTTGCTTGTCCTCCTCAAGGACCGTCCCCGCGCCTTCCTGCCAGGCGACGAGCTTCGCGCCGCCGCGCAGTGCCGTTTCGGTCCGCGCCAGGAGCTGGTCTACGGTGGCTTCGAACTGCGGGCGGGCCGCCGCCCGTTCGGCATCGCTGGATCGGTTGAAAGCCAGCCAGTCGATCCCGCTGCCTGCCCTGCGGCTGACGGCATCATCCAGCGTGATGGTTGCCGCCTGGATGCTGGCTGAGGCGGGCGGCAGGAAGTCCAGCCGCACGCTGCCAAACATGAGGACTGCCAGCATCACCCCCGCGAAGGCTGCCGCAGTCCCGCGCACTCTTCGCCACTCGAATCCATTTTCCCACAGGGCATTCATGGTCGACGCGAACCACATGAGCAGGAAGGTGATTCCCCACATGCCGGTGATGGAAAGGATCTGCATCAGCGCCAGGCTGCCGGATTGGGAGTAGGCAGGCGAGAGGGTTGAATTGATGATCCTGCTCAGCGACATCAGCCAGTCGACCGATGTAAACGCCAGCGGGAAGACGAACAGCCGCGTCCATGGACCCAGGCGTGATCCGATCAGGCGGTCGGCAGCGTAGGGCAGGGCATACATCAGCCCCCGGATCAGTGGAAAGGTGATGATCCCGAGAACGACGACCCCGGCATCGCTCGTGTCGCCGCCGCGCATGGCGATCAAAATGCCGAGTGCGTAGGCAGCAAAGATCAGCGGCAGGGCGGTCCGGGCGCGCCTGGATGCGCGCACAAAGCGCAGCAGAAATACGGGCGCCAGCCAGGCTGCCAGCGGAATGACGGTTTGAATCGTCGTGAACGGCAGCAGGAGAAATCCGATCAGCAGCCACAGCCAGGAGTGGCGCTCGGCTTGAGCATATTGCGGGGACCCGGTAGAGTCCCTCTGATCCACAGAATTTGTCATATCATGTTCCTTTCCATAGTGAATGTCCGCAGGCGGTCCTGCGCGGCCGCATTCCTTCCCTCAGCATCGTCTAAAATTGTGCACGCCATTCTTTTTCGCGGTGAACGCAAACAGCCCGCCTCGCAGGATCGCGCGAGGCAACCAGCCGGGAACGGGCGGCCACACGGCCAGGCTCCCTCCCGCCTTCAGGAGACGATGGAGCTCGGGCAGCAGCCTCTGCAGCGGCAGCATGGGTGCGGGCACAACGCCGAACAAGAGTACCGTGTCAAAACTTCCGGCATCCAAACCGCTGTCCAGTGCATCGCCTCTGACCACGCGCACATTTTTCAGTCCGGCAGCCCGCACCTTCCCGGACACAAGTTCGACCGAACCGGATAACACGTCCATGGCCACCAGGCGTCCCGCTTCGCCGATCAGCCGCGCCGCCGGCAGCGTGAAAAATCCTGTACCGCACCCCACCTCCAGAACCGTCTGCCCAGCCAGGTCGGCGGCACCCTCCAAGATATTCACCGGATCAAAGAACCGGTATCGAAATCGGCTCTCCATGCCGGCCGCCAGTAGCCTGATGAACAGCTCGCCCAATGGTGACCTTGCAAATTTCTCAGTGTCCATGTCTTGCGCTCCTTGAGATGCCCGATGGCCTAATGAGCTGGTGGAGCGAACTGCGACCCGGTCATGGCAGCCTGCGCACTTGCGCGACGCTCACGGCTAAGGTTGTACCAGATCCGTCCCACTCCCTCGACCGCCGCGAACAACTCCCTTCCAGGGGGACCCGGGTAGACATAGCGGCCGTAGGGACGCGGCGTGCCGCGCCTTTTCCTGGCCCCGTCGAGCGTGACCTCCGCGCTGATCACGCCCTCCTGCGCCCCCAAGTGGGCACGGACCGTCCCATCCGAATCGACAATGGTCGATAGGCCCGGGAACAGATAACCCTCCGATTTGGGTGCGCGGGCCGGACCGCACTTGTTTACCGAGACCGCCGGGATGCCGAGCAGCCGGGCGTAATAGGGCGCGATGCCGCGCAGGTTGTCTTTCATCCGTTCCAGGTCCTGCAGGCTGGCGCCCTGCGATGGCTCCCGGGGAATGGAGTAGCAATGCGGGATCAGCATCAGATCGATGGACTGGTCGCTCAGGAGCCGGGCAACGGAAACGGTGTGGGCGTCGAAGCAGATCGCGACCCCGATCCGGCCGAGCGCGGTCTCGATCACGTGCGTCCCCCCCTCGCCCTTGAAAAAGAGGGCCTCGCCGATGGATGGGAATTGCTTCCTGACCCGCCCGGCTTCCTCGCCTTCACCGGTCGTCAGGACGAAGGTATTGAAGAAATCCCTCCCGTCCGTCTCCAGGAAACTGGTTCCGATCCAACTGTGCAGCCTGGCAGAGGTCTCGCGCAGCCACCGGACGGTCGGCCCATCCTTCGTTTCTGCGGCCCGCCAGATGAGCTTGTCCCACCGATAGCCGCTGGGCATCAACTCCGGGAGGAGCACGAAGTCCGCTCCATCGCGGGCGGCCCTTTCCACGAGCGTTGCAGCATGCGCCAGGTTGGCCATGACCGCGCCTTCCTGGGACCCCATTTGCACAGCCGCAATGCGCATTTTCCTGCTTGTGTTGTTCGCCCATGACATTCCCATCTTTCCCTTCCGCTCCTCTTCGTTCGCAGCTGCTCGGCGGGCTGAGTGTTGGCAGGCAGTCAGCCCTTGGTCACTCTCAATATGTTCCCGCAGCCGTGAATTTTCCTTCCCCTTTCAGATAAACGTTGAAGAACTCCAATACGATTTCGTTCATCTGGTTGGTCGTGGCCAGGGGATCGGCCTCATGACCTCCAGCCTTCGGCACCGAAGCATTGATCACCGACACAAGAAATGGCGAGATCAGCGGCAGGTCGGTCAGGCTCAGATGGTCCGTGCCCGCAAGATGGACTTTGAACGCGTCCGGTGCGGTGGCCGTGACATGCTGGACGGCGACCACCGCATTCGCGTCGGGGACCGCCGCCAGCGCGCCGATACGAAGATAGCTCCCGGCCTTCTCCTGATTCGACCTTGTGATGATGCAGCAGGCTGCGAACGCCGCTTCAATGAGGAAGGCGATGATCAATATGACCGTTGCCATGACGATCTTCCTTTCCTGTTCTTTTTCTTTGACCAGTCCCAATTTTTCCAGCACGTCGCCCCCGGGCCGTCAGGGGATGCCCATCCCAGGCATTCGCGCCTCTCCGATCTTGACTGAATTGGCAGCAGGCTGGTATCAGAGGGCCCCTCCGTCAGGATTGCGGTGCCCCAGGGAACGAGGACGCCGGCAGGGTGGGCGAAGGCGTGACCGAACAGGTCCACGGCGCGAGCGATTTGCATCGTCAGGCAATCCTTTCCGCTGATCGTTTATCACCTCCGATGAGCGGCGGCTCGAAGGCTTTCAGATACACAATCAGCATTCCAAGGCTGATCGCCATCAACAACCCGAAAAGCAGGACTTGAGGGAAGACGACAGGATGGCCTGCGCGGATCATGAACAGGGCCATCCCCAGGATCGCCAGGGTGAGAAATACGGCATAGGAAAGGAGCGCGCCCGCCAGCGTATATCCCAGGGGCCGTTGGCGCCATAGGTTGACGGCCGTTATGCAAAACGCCGGCAGGATCCAGGCCATATCCAGGACGTGCACCGCATTGGTCGGTGTTCCATTATCCTGGATGCTTTGCGGAATCCTGCCCGCCAGCAACGCCGGGACAATTTCACCCAACCACATGCAATAGAAAAGAACCGCCAGAACTGCCAGATAGATGCTGACGGTCCTGGCAGGCGCCTGCGTTGTGAAGCCTGCCTTGATCCCGGCCATATCGGCGGTCACGAGGCCGCCGATCAGGGCATACAGCGAACATCCCAGCAAGGCTACATAGGCGGGGAAGAGCAGGTTGAATTTGACGTCGAATGCGGCAACCGCATACGTGTAGACCAAATAGACCAATCCTCCCAACCAAACCATCTGCGCGCGCCCCGAACCACGGCGGGCAAGAAATGCACTTATGATCAGAGCAGGCAGCACCACGGCCAGCGAGACAAGGTCCTGACCGATCGCCTGCGCTGCAAAAGAAGGCTGATCACGGTACAGACCGCTCAGGCCCACCCCGCCTCCCGCTGTGATCGCCAGTAGAATCGCGATAGGCAAAGTAAGCCATAACCATCCATCTGCTTTCCTGACGTTCTCTTCCATATTCTGCTCCTTGGCAGCCGCGCTCTGCCTGTGGCACGCAGCACGCGGCCCCCGGGGGCCGACTGCACTTTCAGCCCGCCTGCCGCCCGTCAACAAGAATCTGCAAACTTGGGCGGCCAGCCATTCCTCAGCGGATACAAATAGCTGGAGCGCCCTTTCTTATACCGAAAATCGCAAAGCGCACACCCCTCTGCGAGCGTCTTGTACCGCACCAGGCCTCTGCCCATGGCTTCGCTGGAGATGTAATCCGTCAGGCATAGATAGGGCGTTAATTCCGGGGCCCCCTGCGCGGCAAGATATTTCCGGATGGCACACTCGGTCACATCCACCCCGTAGGTGAAATCCTGGCCGGTTCCTTCCACGAAAGTCATGACCCAATCTTCCGGATATTGACGCTTTTGTGAACGGATGGCCAGCAGCCTGAGCTTCTCGATGATCGCCGTCTCGTTATATGTCGCCTGCATGACCAGAGAGGTAAAACCGCCCATATCAAGCTGGAGCGTCTCGTAGAGTATATGGCCTGCGTCTTCCAGCGTGGCGTACTCTGGCACCAACACCCGGTAGGCGGCCAGCGCAAAAGCGGCGGAGGGCATATTGTCCGCCCACTTGTTCTCCTGGGAGGTGCCAATAAAGGGCAGCTCGGCCAGTGTCTTTTCAAGCTCCTGCTGGATCTTTTGATCCAGCATCTGACCTGTGGCTGCACCGTACTGTCTTGCGAGTATCCGGGCCAGGGCCCCCTTCAGGGCTTCCAGTTGATCCTGGGTAAGGGTCCGGACTGCGGTAATGCCTCCCGCGCCTGCGGCTGCAAGTGCCGCAGTCGCTCCTGCGATCTTTAAGAAATCCCTGCGGCTCAGGGTGCGCCGTTTTGATCTGACCGCCGGGCCTCCTTGGGTGGCAGGGCTGTCAGAACTGGGAACCAGCCTTTGATTTTCATCTTTCATGGTATTGCTCCTTCTTGCTCTCCATCTATGGAAATTTGCCCTCGAGGGGCGCGCCGGCGTGAAGATCATCGGCCGCCTTTCAGCCCTGCTGCGGAAGCTTCAAAAGATAAAGGTTCCCTCATAACCACCGCCTGGTAGTGCGCTTGTAGTCCTGCCAGCGTGCCCCGAACTTCTCGCCCAGCATGCGTTCTTCGACCGTTATGTACAGGGTCTGTATCAAAATTACAAAGGCCAGGATCAACAGGTATGGCGAGAGCGATCTCAAAAGGACCGCGATCCCGATCAGGCTCAGTACAAATCCGAGATACATCGGGTTTCGGCTGATCCGAAAAACCCCGCTCTGGACCAGAACGGACGACTCTTCAAACGGCTTCACCGTTGTCTTCGCCCGGCGGAAGGCCTCATCGGCAGCGAGATTGATCACCACGCCCAATGCCAGGGGAAGGAGACCGAGGAGATTCCACCCGGGTGGAACGATCATCGCCAGGGGGAACAGGAAATGGATCGCGATCATCGCCAGGATCGCGATCAGCAGATAGGTCGTTGGCATGATCCTTTTGGTTGTCATAAGCACTCCTTCTGCCTCGCATGCCGCGGGCTTCTTTAATAAGGCGGATCTTTTGGAACGCCGGGCGTTCGAGGATGTTTATTGTGTTGTGCCAGATGCTCCTGCCCTGCAGGGGTGATGACCAGCGGTCCCGGATCGATCACCCAGCCTCTCGAGAATAATTCGTCCACAACCTGTTCGATCTCGTTTTCACTCGCAAACTGCAAGTCCAGTCCAACCAGGTTCATCCAGGGGTTACTTCGAAGATCAAGCGCCTGCCGGACGCGCTCCACCAGGTCGTCCCTGGTCTGAACCTGCCGCTTTTCGATCAGGTAGAGCATCCACTCCCGCAAATGTGCATCACGCAGACGCCCGTAAGCATCCAGCGGCCAGAATCCATAACGGGAGAGATCCACCCGATCTTCGGCGGAGGACCTCCACACATCCACGAGCAGCTGGATGGCGCTCCACAGGATCAAAAGCGCCACCACCAGCCCAACCAGCATATCCAGCCAGCCGAACTGCAGCAGCGCCGCGACCAGGCCGGCAGTTACACTGAGGGCCACGATCACATGGTTGCGAGAGTCGACCGACTCGGCAATAAAGGCCATCAGTCCGCTGTGGATCCCGACATAGCGCTGGTAGGTCCAAAGCAGCAGACCCGCCGCCGCCGAGAGCAGCGCTGCCGCAAATGGAAACCAATCCACCTTCGGCACATAGGGAGTGAGCACGCGCTCCACCGCTTCGTACAGGGTAAAGCCGCCTGTCGTGACCATGAACACCACCAGCAGGATCGAAACGAGGCGTTCCCTGTTAAAGCGGATTCCGAGGTAGACGAGCAGGCTGGAGAGCAGGTCCAGGATCGTATCGGCCGAATCGTTCAGCAGTCCCACGCTGCCGGACAGCAGACCGGCGGGAAGCTTGATCGAGGCCAGGACGATCTGGGCCGCGACGGTCACTTTCGAAGCCAGTTCGGGCTGAAGGAGGGAACGGAACTTGCCTTTGAGCCATTCGGAGGACCTCCGGGCGTTTCCCAGAAGCTGATCAACCTCCCCCCGGCCACGCTCCGTCAATGAGAACAGGTCATCCTTCTGAATCACCCAGCCCGCCTGGATGAGCCCGGCCAGATCATCGGGCAGTCTTGCCAGGCCGCGCCTGTTCCAGGCCGCCTCCACAGGGAAATCGGGTGGCTGTGATGTGGGAAAGGGGGCTTCCCTGTATCTGGCCTGGAGTTGCTCCAGGGTCAATGGACCCGGCAATAAATATACACAGGGGCTCCAGCGAAAATCCCGGCGCTTCCGAAGCACTTTATGTGATCGATTGATCCTCATCTCACGGTCCCTTTCACACAGTGCAGGCAACTCTTGAGCAGCTCTGCTCCTGGCGGCCCTGCCAGCTATTGTTTGAAGAAGGCAAGCGTCTTCTCCCAGGCATCCGCCCGGGCATGTGCGTTGCCTTCCAGCGTGCCGCCCGTCGATAACACAAGGCGGGGGCCCATCCTGGCGGACGACTCGCTCGAGGGGAACACGTAGGGAACCAGATAGGGTTCACCCGCATCTTCATACACGATCAAATCGTGTCTGTGTGGATAACTGTGTTTTCGCAGCGTATCCATGATCTGAACGCTGCCATCGTAAGTATTCCACATGCCGCATTGTTTGCTGGTGAACAAAAGCAGATCGGCGTGCGCCTCCTCCAGCTTAATTCGTGCAGCTTCCTTGTTCTGTGCAGCGGCCACCCCTTTTTTATAGACGCTCGCAAACTCGAACGGCTCATTCTTAATGAAACCGTTCAGCATATTGGCATACACCCAGCCATTCTTCAGGCGGATATAGGGCAGATCCCTGCCCCCATAGGTCCAGGACGACTCATCTTTAAAGGCAATGCCCTGAAAACAGTAGGCGTGCGGTGCCCAGAGCGCGGCCCTGGTGATGAAGGGATGGGCGGCTGCCAGGATCGACGCCAGCTCCGCACCCTTCGACATGCCCAGGATCCAGATTTCCCTTCCGCGGGTGATCGGACTTTCCGACAGCCAGGCGAACGCCCTTTCAAAATATTCGAGCGGGATCCGTGAAAGCTGGGCCGGTAAACCTTTCTCTCCGAAGTACGGTACAGACAGCACGTTGAAACCATGCGATGCCAACGGGGCGCAAACCAGGGAGTTGATCCCCAGTCCGCTGCCCGAGCCGCCCAGCCATACGATCGTCTGGTCCCTGGGGACATCGGAATAGAATAATTCTCCGACGATCCCGTCCGTGATCCTCTGGCTCTTGATCTCGGGGGCCTTGAACCAGCGCTCCACTGCAGCGCTGGCCCGCTCCGGCCCGCATTCGGCCCGGATCTCGATCCGCAGGCTCTCGTCCACGGATATATTTTGGGCGACCTTTTCCATCGCCTTGGGATCCTTGCTCTGCATCGACACGATCAGCCCCATGCCGTCGATAAAGTCGTAGGTTCCCGAATCGGGTTTTTGCCTGGATGGATCGACCTGCCCGTTCAGGTCCGCGGTGAACCAGGCAGAAGATTCATAGGGTACACCTTTTGCCCATGGCAGACACATGGCCGCGCTGATCCTGACCCGGCTGGACGGGGACAATCCGGAAACACAGATATTAAGCTTTGCGTCGCAGAGCGCCGCCGCTGGCTGCACTTTCAGTTCCATACGAAAAACCTCCTCCATGTCTTTTTGCGGTCCGTGCAGTTTCCGCTGCACGATCTTCGCCCCGCCGGGCTTTCTCGGACCTGCCCGATCCCGTATGCACTCCCACAGGCCTCATCTCCTTATGTCCTCCGGGCGCAGTCACCCTGCCCTCAGCCGCCGGACCCCGCTTAGGGGTCGTGAAGGATGGGTATCTCCACATAGGAAGGATGAAGGGGATTACGCAGCAGCTGGAGCGTCGGCGGCGGCTCGAGCACGGGCGTGTCAAAGTTCCCGGTATCGGCAAATGCCACAGTGATGCGGATGCGGTCACCGATGTGAAATTGAAATGAGCTGGGCAGCAACGAGAAGGCCAGTTCAAACGGTTTCCCATCCGGCAGCGGGAGCTGGTCACCCTGAAGATGAGATTGGTAGGGAAGTCCAAAGTTGTTGAACGGTGCGGGACTCAATTTGCGATGTGAAGCGCGCAAGTCCCCTTCGGTAACGTAGGTGGACCTGCCGCCCGGGTCCACTTCTTCCAGATAGGCGAACACATCGAGATCCGGGGCCGCGGTGCTCAACCACAGGTGGACCACCGGGTGACCCGTAACTTGCGCGCCGCTCTCCAGTGGAGCTGTGGTGTACGTCAGTGCCTTGGCATCGTTTGCGCGCATATCCGGATAATCATGCGCCGCATCGACCGCGGCCCAGCGTGATTTGGGGCCCGTCGTCGTCGAGTAATCCACGGTGTAGGTGTCATAGGCACTGGAAGAGGTCAGCGCGCCGCTCAGGAGCAGCCCGTCGTTGGCCGAGCTGACGCTGCCGCTCCGGCCGGGGCCGAAATAGAATCGGGCGGCCTTTTGGGCCGCCAGCGGCCACTGGTCGGCAGTCTGCCAACTTCCCCCCCTGGCCCCATCCTGCAGGTAATAGTGGATGGGGGGTTCGTCCATGATGCCGTTGTCGACGCCCTTCAACCAGTAATCCAACCAGCGCAGAGATTCTGCCCCATAATCAAGGTCCGCCAGATTGGCGCAGACCTGGCTGTGATCCGTGGGTCGGATGGTCAGCCGTTTCGGCACGCTCAGGTTGTTGTACCAGAAGAACATGTCGGCGGTAAAGATGTCAGCCCAGCCCACCGTCATATAGATCGCCGTGTGTGATCGGTTGATGCGGTCAATGAACGGGTAGAGGTCCATGGTCTTGTAAACCAAAGTCCCATCGGGGGTGGCGCTGTCCTGATAGGGAGCCTGTCTCGAGACCTCCGCTGCATTTTGCACGTTCAATGTGCTCTGCCGGCTGGCAAACGCCTGGGCCAGGAGCACCCCGTCGGGGTCGCTGTCGACCGGCGTTGCCATCTTGTCGAGCAGGGGAACGAGATCGTACTGTGCCGCAAACGCTGTGTTGAACACACCCCCCGGCCATTCCGTGGACTGATAGATCTGGATATCGCTGGCGGCGGGGAGGATCGCCTTCAGGTGCGGATTGAGCGCCGCCGCGGCGGCGAACTGCACCATGGCATTTTGGGAATCGCCGTACATGGCGACGTTTCCATCGGACCACGGCTGGGCGACGATCCAATCAATGATCTCGTTCTCAAACCTGGAGGCGGTCTCCATGCTTCCCGGGGTGGGGGAACGGAATGAGGCTCCGGTCGCGGGTCGATCCACGGAGACGACGATGTAGCCGTGCCTGACCGCGGTGCCCAGCCATTTATCCCGCTGCAGGGGGTCCATGATGCGCCCCGGATCGCCCATCACCAGGTAACGCAGGCGGGCCATGATCTGGGTGGGAAGATCCACAAAGTCACCCAGCAGAAATTTACCCTGCCTGTCGAAGATGGTCCAGGTGCGTCCGTAGGGCGTGTATTTGAAAAGCACCGGCAGCGGCTTGTCGGCGGGAACGCCTTTGCGCGTTGGAATGATCAGGTCATAAGCCAGACGCGTCCCGTCGGAGAGCGTCACGTAGTCAGAAGTTCGCTGCGTGCCGTCGTAGGTTTCCCGGGTGTAACCCTGGTACTTGCCGAACTCAGAAATCATTTGATCCCTAGCCTTTCCTTGGTTTACGTAGATCAACCCGAATATCAGCAGGATGGCCGCCGGCCCCGCCAATGCCATCCGCTTCCAATTCCTCTTTTTCATTTGAGACTCCTTCTCAACCAGCCGTCCGGATCAGGTCCCTGCTCCCCGGACAAGGCGGGCCTGCCGGGAATGTTCAATTCGCCCTCCCCAACGCCGATCGCCCGTCCCCCTGTCTGCCGTGCGATGGGCGTTGTCTGACCCGTGCGTGGACTAGGCGGAGAGGGCGGCCAATTCATGTTTCAGCCTTTTCTGGCCGCTGATGATGCGGAGGCCAAGCGGGATCAATGCCATGGCCAGCAGGATCGATCCCGCCAGGGCCACGATCTCCTCGCCGTCGGGCCAGCCCATCAGCCATACGCCCAGCAGCAGCGCTGCCTGCCAGCGCGGGATGGCGCCCGTGACCAGCAGGCCGACGGCCTGGATCGAAAGGCCCACCGCCAGCAGCAGCACTCCCATCACCAGGATCATCCACCCCTGATGGGAAAATATCACCACCAGCCCCGGCATCATCTGTGTGAACTGAGCCTCCGGCAGGGTGTCCAGCGCGCTGATGGTCAGGCACTCCGCGCCCTTTTCAGCCCCCAGCGCGATCGCGCTGATGACGGTCAGCACGGCACCGGCGAATCCCGCCCATGCGGCGCTCGTGCGGTCCAGGATTCTCATCAAGCCCAGCGTGACAACAATGAGGATCGCCGCATCGAACAGGACCAGGACGTGTCCGAACGCCAGGAGGGCGTTGTGATGTGCGCGCACGATCAGCTCCGTTTCCGAAAGTCTGTGAGGGGTCAACAAGCCGGGATGGACCGCGAACGCAAACACGAACAGCAGCGGGAAGAGGATAAAGGACAATCCTGTCCCGATCCGCTTCACGTCATCTAGGCGTGTTGATGAAACATTTGAGAGGCCGTACATTTTGACTACTTATTTCATGGCGAATTTCTGGTACGCTTTCAGGATCTTGATCATCAACAGGACCGGGGTGACCCGATCGGCGGTCTGGTCGATGGTTCCCGCCAGGTATAGGTCCGGGCCGGGAGCGTAATAAAGGAACGAACCGACTGAACCCGTATGACCCCAGACCGGCGGCACCTGCGTGACCCGATTGATCACAGGGGGGATCTCCAGCTTCATGGTTCCATACCCGTACGTGAATGGCAGACCTTGCAGCTGGCGCCAATTGCTGTGCATGAGCTGGAGCGTGTCCGGGCGGATGATCTTCCCTTCATTGAGGGCCTGGAGAAAAGTGACCTGATCCTCCAGAGTCGACACGATGCCGCCCTCCGCCCAGTAGGCCCCGTTCGAGCGGATGGAGGTGATGTCTGTATCGTTGGCATACACGTGTGCGACGGCGGCAGAGGGCGTAGCCTGGGGGCTGGAAAGGCCGACCAGCCAGGTATGCTTGAGGCCCAGGGGCTGGAAGAAGAACTCGTTGAACACCACCTGCAGGGGCTTGCCCGTCACCGCCTCGATAATCCTGCCCAATAACTGGAAATTGGTATCCGAATAGGATGCCTTCGCTCCGGGGGGAAACTGGGGGGTCATGTCGTCCCGGGCCCGGGCGATCATCTGGTCGACGGTCCACGGGCGGCCGGGGTCTGCCATGAAGATCTCGAACATCGTGCTCCCATCTTTCGCTTTGTCCGAATAGTAGTCGGGGATGCCCGAGGTATGCGACAGCAACTGGGCGATCGTGATCTCGTTCGAATAGTCATGTCCCCCGTAGACCTGAATGCCCCGGATCAGATCCGGGGGAAGATATTTGGACATGGGGTCCTGGAGCGCGAGCGCGCCCTGTTCATAAAGCTTCATGATGGCCGCTGCCGTGTACAGTTTCGTGATGCTGGCGATATAAACGGGCGTGTCTGCGGTCATCGACACCTGACGGTCCGGTTCTGCGAGCCCTGCCGCGCCCGACCACGAAAAAGAGCCATCCCCGCGCCTCACGTACAGGGCGCAATTCTTGATCTGGCCCTTGCTTCCGACCGCGCCGGTCACGATGGAATTCAATTCCTGATCGAAATTGCCGCTCTTCGGCCGGGTCAAACCCCAAAGGACCATGCCGATCACCGCCAGGATAACCACTGCGATCAGGATGCCGGAAATGTTCATTCGTTTCACCTTTTGCCTCCTCTGCTCATCCACTGGAGGATCGCGGACATCGGATTGGGCGGCTGCCCCGGTGCCGGTTTGCTGCTGTTCATGATGTCGCGATGGAGTTTCCATTCTCCCGCTTCCTGCTTCCAGATGACGATGTACTTGCCGACATCCATCACCCTGCCATTCTTTCTCAGGAGCGTATACTTTCCGACCTCATGGGCCGTGCCGCCATGCTGCTCCACTTCGACCGTCTCAAGCACCATGCCCTTGATCCCCATGACGCTCATCGCCCCCTGCCAGATCATGCGGATGGCCTGCCTGCCGGTGACCACATCGAAGTTGGACAGCAGGACCTGTCCTCGTTCCGTATAGAGCTCTGCGACCGCGGCCGCGTCGCCCCGGTTGTAAGCCGCGCTGAACTTTTCCTCGGCCAATTTGATCGCCTCCCGGATATCGGTTTTGTGCGGCTGGGTCATATCGATCATCTCCTCTGGCTTTTGGGCAACCATCAAAGTCCCGCTTCCTTTTCAGGCCTTTGTTTTCCCTTGTCCGGGGCCCTGTGAGCACCCAGCGGCCGTGATCTAGCGGGGGGTTCCCCGTGCGGCCTGCCCATCTGCAGCAGCAGATCCCAGGCGTTGAGGCTGGCGATCCAGAACAACACGATGACCACCGGTACGAACCAGTACAGCCCGGCGGTCCGCCCCATCAGCACGGAGGCGGCGATGATCAGCACGGCGGCAAAGCACAGCAGAGGTGCGGCAAAACGAAGCGCAAGGCCCCCTCCGCCCCGGATGTACGACCGGTTGCGCCGCATCTCCAGGATCCGGGCGACCGTCACATAAAGCACGATCAGATCGATCCCGAGCATCGGCAGTCCCAGCCCTAGCGGCCCCTGATCGGGGATGAGGAAGATCACGGCGAACATGAGCGTGGCGATGTAGCTGATAAAGGTTTGCACGGCCAGCAGGCGCAGTTCGGCGTTCGCCTTGCGCGTGACGACCGGGATATTCAAGGACAGGCTTACGAAGAGCAATCCCATCAGGGCGGCCGAGGCATCACCGATCACGTGGTAGAAATCATGCCAGCCTTCAACAATTTGAGCGAATGTGACCATGTTCATCTCCAGATCTGCGGGCACCTATTCTCAGCTGCCGGCCGGCTCATGAACGCGACGCCCGTAGCGAAACAGCTTTACGCCGACCCAGATGAACCACAGGGCGATCAGGCGGACGCATAGGAACTGGCAGAGACCCAGAAAATACGAGGATGGCACCAGAGGGGCCGCCGACCCCAGGATCCCTATGATGTTCACCATGACGCCGACGATCGCCACCCAGCGGCCAAAGAAGCTTCTTGCCATGGGCACACACCACAGGAGATATGCGAGCGGGCCAATGGCGAAGCTGAGCACCGTTTCGAGAGGCAGGGCATAGTAGCCGTAGGTAGCCGCGGCAAGGAGGGGAGCCCGCAGAGTTTCGCTTGCGGCGAGAGCATATTCGTGCGACAGACTGACGAGGGTGAGGGAGTTCAATTCCGTCACGCCAAAATCGTATATCGAGTAAGCCAGGGAAAGCAAACCGCCGAGCAGGGCCAGGGTGCGGTTATGCCGCTGCAGGATGATGTACATCGCGACGGTCGGTGCAAGACCCAGAAAGTCCATGACAATCCACAGGCCCCAGGTGGTCGCGGCCAGGGTCTGATGCTGCGCCACCAATTGCAGATAAGCAGCCGGGTCGGAGGGATATCCTGAGGCGTAAAGGATCCTGGCATCATAGGCCGCGGCAAAAGACAGGACCGCTGTCAGAATCAGCAAACTCCCGCTCAGGGTGTATAAGATACTCCACTTTTGATCGACAGTTTCGTTTGCGGAGATATTTCTGCTGGTATTTTCCATAAGTGGCTTTCTTTTCAACGGCTCGATCCTTCCATGGGTGCCGGTTTCCCAAACAAGACTACTCCGGCAGCCAGGCGGCTCCCAGCAGGGCGAGTCCCCCTGCAATCAGCAGCACCGGCCAGTAGGGGCCAATACTCAGATTCAGCAGGAAGAAGAGTGAAACGGCGGTCAGGAGAATCCCGACGGTCAGGGACCAGGCTCCACTCCGTGTCAGTCGACCCTGATCCTGATAAACTTCCCAGGCCGCCAGGTAGGCACCGCAGGCAGGAATCAAGATGAACAATGCCCACCAATTTACCAGGAAGGGGATGCCCATGTTTTCCAGGAGGAAGATCACGCCGAGCAGGATCAGGAGCGCGCCGCCAAACCAGCCGTAATGCGCGCTGCCATATCTTTGCCGACGCGCCTCACGGCGGGCCAGGCGCTCTGCATATCGCTGTTCGCGCGAATCGCGATAGCTGGGAGGAGGTGTGTTTGAATTTGGACTTGGGTTTTGATTTTGATCGTTCATGGTTTTGCTCCTTCTTCTTTCATCTGTTCAGCTGGAATACAGAATACGGCGGGCGTGAAACGGCATCCGGAACGGCCCGCTGCGATCCTCGCTTTCAAAATGGCCCCCGGTTTCGGCCCCTGGTCTTTCATGTTGGTTTTTTTCAGCCCCGGCCTGATTCGTTGCAAGGAGGCGGCGAAGGGGCGCCAGAAAAGAACAGCCAGCCAGAGTCCTACCACAGCCGTCATGGCACCATACTCACCCAATAACAGCCAGGTGCCCCCGGAATCCGTCGTGAGCACATTGAACACATGCAGCATGAACACGTTATGACTGCCGTGAAGCAGGGTGGAGGCCCAGACACTGCCTGACCGCAGTCGAAGCCACGCGGCCGCAAAACTTAATCCCACCACGAAGATGGTGAAGCAGACCAGGCTATAAAGCAAGGGTGTGTTCCCCAATCGAACGTTGGAGTAGATGATCAAAGGATAGTGCCAGACCGCCCAGATCAGACCCGTAATAATCGCGGTCATCGTGAAACTGGTGAGCTTTATCATTTGGGGCACGAGAAATCCGCGCCAGCCGACCTCCTCCAACAAGGCGGACAGGGTGCCGGTGAACAGCAGCACCAGCAGGTAGGCGGGAAAGTCCCGCGGAAACTGGCCGTTATATTTTCCCCAACCGGTCGACCATATCACGCCGTACTCCAACAGGCAGTAAATGATCGGCATAGCCAATCCCAAGAGCAGATACACGATCTCGCCCCCCTGCCAGCCTACCGGCCGCAGGCTGCGCTCGAACACAAGGTAAGTGATGACCGCGGCCAGTCCCGGCGCCAGCATCAGAAGGCCCCCCAGTGGAGACTGCGCACCGCTGATGGTGCCCTCCCGTATGATCGGGATATACGCCAGGGCGCTCAGGGCAAAGGTCAGCCCCAGGAAAACCACGATCTCGCGCAAGGTCTTGCTTTTTTCATTCATGTTGCTTTCTCTGCCGGCCAGGGCCCGGCGTTGATCCCGGGTCGCGGCCTACCAAATCCCGGGCAGCAATCGACGGCGTACGTTCATCGCATATTCCCGGTAGCCCGGCAGTTCCTCCCGGAGCGTGCGGTCTTCCAATCCGGTGCGGGCGATGATCAATGCAACCGTGAGCAGTGCCGGCAGGATCGTCCAGCTTGAGTCCAAAACCAAAGGGACGGCGAAGTTGTAGATCACCGAGCCGAGATACGCCGGATGCCGGACAAAGCGATAAGGACCACTCTGGACCACAGTGTGCCCGCGATCGGTCTGGATGCGGACCGTTGTTGCAAAGAAAGGATTGGATGCCATCGCCCACAGAACGAACAGCTGGCTGCAGACTGCCAGGGCCACTCCACCTGCCCATACACCCGGACCCAGGGGAGTGCTCCATCCAAAACGTTCATCCAATCCCGCGGTGAGCAGCACGGCCAGCGTGCCGACGATGACGATCGCGGGCGTAAAGAAGCGATCCCAGCCCTTCGTGCCCTCGCGCACCTGCGATCGCTCGGCGAGCATGTCCGGGTGCCTGGGGATCAGGACGATGGCGCTCAATATCTGGGTCAGGCAGTTGAGCCCGAGATAGACCCAGCCTGCCGGCCAATCCAGCCTTCCAGCCGCCAGGAACAGGATCGCGCCAAAGATGACGGAGGCACCGATCGTCTGTCCGGCCCAGCGCGCAACTCCCTGGCGCGTTCCAGCGCTCGACGGGGTTTTCACTCTGTGTGTTGTCATCGTGCTCCCACCGCCCCTTTTTCAACTGCCTTCAAAGGGGATTTCCCGTCCCACATCATGAGAACGGACAGCAGGATCCCGTAGAGGAAGTTCGAGGACAGCAGTTCAATTGTGTGCGCATGCGCGACGAAAGGCGGCATGAATGGATTGGGAAACAGAAGAGCGGCATTCATCAGGACCGTGAACGACAGTCCCGTGGCCAGGCCGGCCTCCCAGGCTCCGCCTTTATGCATCCGCAGGATGAGGCAGCCGACCCCGGCCCAGATCAGGCCGCGGCCAAGTTGCAGGGCATACAGCCAGGGCGTGTCCCGGAGGACGCTGTCGAGCTGGGCGGGAAAGGTGCCGGGATCCGTGCCGCCATAGAATTGAGGCAGACCGGGAGTGCGCCAGGCCACATAGTAGCCAAAGGTGAAGTACACGATCACATACAGAATCGCGGCGCATGCCAGTTTCCAGGCCCATTCGGGAGCGGGCATGCTCAATCTTGCCTTTTCGGGGTCTTGTGCCACATCCTTCCCCGTCCTTCCCAGGATCCAGACTGCCAGCAGCGAGAAGGGGAGGGCCAGGATCAGGCCCTCGATCAGCATGCCGGGCGTCAACATTCCTTTTGGCATCTGGTCGGAGACGGCCGGGAAGGCCAACAGCTCGACCCAGCCCAGGAAGGTGTAGAGCGTATAAAAGATCAGGAACAAGGCGCCTGCCAGTTTCCAGCCATGCCACCGTGAACGCAGGGCAAGATAGGCAAGCATCATGCTCATGATCAGGCTTACGATCGGCAGCGCCCGCGCGGCCTGAGAGAGCTGTTGAGGAGTGAACATTTGCTGCAATCCGGGCGGGTTGTTCAGGCGCGAGGCCGCGGTGAACAAAACCAGATAAATAATGAACAGCGCAATGAGACGCGCAACGGTCAGGAGAATATTTTTCATCGGAACCTCATTTTCCAAAAACTTTCCTGCTAATATCCTGGAGCGCCTCCTGTGACCTATGCGGGAAAGCGCTCCGGGTGATCGCTGGATCCGCGCCGCGGGCGATCATGGAGGAAGCCGTGAGCCAGCCCATCCGCAGTCCCGTCTCAAGACCTTTTCTTTCAGCGTATTGCGGGCGCAGGCGGTAGTCTTCCCTTTCGATCGTGTCCAGCAGCCATTCGAAGCGGGCGATATAGGCAAAGCACGCCAGGCGGCAACGCGGGTTGGCGACCCGCGCGAAATAACGTTTGCCTGCCCGGAAATACTCCCGCGCCAGGAGCACTCTGCTCTTCACCCAGGCACGATAGGCATCGCTCTGGACATCCTGCGGGGCGATGCGATTTGTCTCAAGCAGTTCCCGCGGGACGTTGTAATACCCGAAGTGCACATCATCGAACGTATCCCGCAGCATGTGCGTGATATGCGCGGCAGCAACGGCCAGATAGCGGGTCGCATCGCGCGGCGCGTACCCGTCATGCCCGACAAAATAATGGATGCATTCGGTGACCGCTCTTGCCAGCCAGCTCGTGTACTCGTTGAGTTCGAATTGCGAGATCAAGCGGCCGCGCCGCCCGGCATCGAAATCCATGACCCGCATCATGTTGCGCAGATAGGATTGCAGACCACTGTTCTTTTCCCGGTCGTGCCGGACCAGCTCGATCAGCATGTTTTCCTGGAGGCCCGCCTCGCGCGGCGAACTGCCTTGATAACAGTTCTCAAGCAGGGACTTCTGCCGCTCGATGAATGCCCTCCGTTCCCGTTGCGAATCTGAATCCGCGTCGAGGATATCGTCCACCCAGCGGAAGTAGGCGTAGGCTCGAAAGGCATCCTCGACCCGGTTGCGGTCCGCAAGCCATCGGATTGTATAATAGGTCTGGCTGCTGGCAGCCTGAGTGATCGATCGGGCAGGGGTTGTGATCATGGGATCGGCGTTGCCATCCTTTCGATGAAACAATTTCCGGGGAGCGAGCGGAACATGTTCAGCCTTCACTTCGGTTTGGCGGAAGTCGTGAGTCCGCCCGCAGGCTCATGGATCGGCCATGGCCTCAGATTGCCTGGGCGATCGATGTCAGCAGGAGAATGCCCGCACCGAGGGCCAGGTTGATATTCAGGGCCCGGCGGAATCGCCGCAGGGCCTCGGGCTGCTTGTCGCTGATCTGGCTCAGGAAGGCCCGCTCGGAGAAGACGGCCAGGGCCAGAAATGCCAGCACCAGCACATGTTTGATCACGATCAGAACGCTCCATGGGTTTGCAAAGAAGTTGCCCAGACCCCGGTAGTTCCCGTTGATCAGCATGAGGTGGGTGCCGGTCGCCAGGAAAATGAGCAACGAACCTCCAAAAAGGGGCCGGAGGCGGGCGGAGACCTGCTCAAGCAGTTCGCGCAGGGCGGCTGGGCGCATGCGGGGTTCCAGGACGGGCAGGTAGATCCGGCTTGTAAACAGGTAGTAGCCGAGAAACACGATCGTTGCCAGGGCGTGGAGCCAGGTGGAAATTACAACAGGAAGGCCGGACATCTTCAACTCTTGTCTTGATCGGTCAGGAAAGTTCCGAGCGTCTCCCGCAGCCTGTCCGGGAGCTCGCTCTTGCTCACAAATGCATCCGCGCCTGCCGATAAGGCCTCCACTTCAAACTCCGGGTACATGGAAAGAATAATGATCCTGATCCGGGGCCATCTGGCCTTGATCAGCCTGGTGGCATCGAAGCCATTGATCCCCGGCATCCGTCCATCCATCAGGATGAGGTCGGGCTGAATTTCCTCTGCCAGTTGGACCGCCTCAATGCCGTTGGCAGCCTCCCGGACCTCTTCAATTTCGTGCCAGGCGCCCAGCAGCGCCTTCAGGCTCGTCCGGGCCCGCACTTGATTGTCGACGATAAGGACCCGCAATTTTTGTGTCATCCATTCCTTCCTGTCAGTGGAATTCTTCCTCTGCAGACCAACCTAAAGATAGCAGGGTCATGATCCGTTGTCATGGTGAGGATGGGCAATCTCAGCCTCACCAAAAAGAAGACCGCCCGGGCGGGCGGTCTGACGACTTTTGGTTATGGCCCCTACCCAAAATTGGGTAGATCCCAATTACAGCTTCTTTTCAATCGGGAACGTCATCGAGCGAAGCGATCCCCTCGCGCAATGCGTACAGGGCCGCCTGCGTACGGCTGGCCAGGTGAAGTTTGCTGAGGATATTGCTCACATGGGCATGGACGGTTTCTTCGGCAATCACCAATTGCCCGGCAATTTCCTTGTTGCTCTTGCCCTGCGCGACCAGGCGCAGGATATCCAGCTCACGGGCTGTCAGCGGATCGCGGGTTAATGGTTTTTGCGGCGGGCTGGACAATTCCGCCAGCAGTTTCCGCGCGATCGCAGGTTCAAGAGACGGCTCTCCTTGGTGGACCTGGCGTATCGCCTGCAGCAGTTCCTGCGGCCCCGAGTCCTTCAACAGATACCCCAGGGCACCGGCTTCGATCGCGGGGAAGACATGGTCATCGGCCGCAAAACTTGTCAGCACCAGGATGCGTGTATCGGGCTGTTTGGCCGTGATTTCCCTGGTCGCCTGGATCCCATCCATATTTGGCATGACCAGGTCCATCAGGACCACATCGGGATGGAGGTTCAGCGCCTGCGCCACTGCCTCGATCCCGTTGCCAGCCTCGCCGACGACCTGAATGTCTCGTTTCGTTGCCAGGAGGGCCCGGATCCCTTTTCGGACGATCTCATGATCGTCCGCGATCAAAACGCGGATGGGAGAATTCATGTTAACCTTCCCTTTCTTTCGGACTCGATTCCGTCTCATTCACCTTCAAGTGCTCGGAGGGTCGCGCCGGCACCCGGACGCTCACCCTGGTACCCTTGCCTGGGGCGGTTTGAATCTCGATCCTGCCTCCAAGTTTCTGGGCACGCTCCTTCATCCCCGAAATACCGAATCCGCCTCCGAGCCGTTTGATCGTAGGCTCAAAGCCGATCCCGTCATCGGAGATTTCCAGCTCGGTTCCGGCATCCTCAAACCGCAGTCGTATCTGGACGCGATTCGCACGACCATGCTTGAGCGCGTTGTTGAGGGCCTCCTGGGCAATGTTGTAAAGCTCCTCCTGCGCCGAGCGCGGCAGTTGTTCCACACCCTCCACCTGTAATTCGGCATGCATCCCGCCGCGCGATTCCACTGCATCCAACCTGGCCTGCAGGGCGCCCGCCAGCCCGCTTTTTCCAAGAGCGGGACGCCGCAGCTCAAAGATGAGCAAACGCATCTCGCGCAGGGCTTCTTGTGCGGTATCACGCAATTCGCGCAGATGCTCGGCCGCGGTTTCCGTTTCACCCGTTCCCAGCAACTCGGTCGCCGCCTCCGCGTACAATGTCACGCTGTAGATCAACTGCGTCACCGAATCATGCAGCTCGCGCGCCAACCGATTGCGCTCGGTGGTCGCGGCCGTCTCTTCGGCCTGCTCATATAAGCGTGCATTTTCCACGGCCATGCCGACCTGCTGGCCGATCGCGGCCAATAAGGACAGTTCCTCCCCCAGTATCGGGCGCGGCTCGCGGGCGGCAATGATAACCGCCCCCACCAGCCGGCCCTTTACCAATAAGGGAATGCAGATCTCCGCCTGGATCCCCTCCCTCTGGTTGGCTTCCCTGACCTGTGCGTCAGGATGGTCGGAACTCTTGCAGAGGATCGGTTTATCCGCGCCCTCAGCATTTCTGAAAACGGTCATCCGGAGGGGCAGCGACCTGACCGCCTGGACGAAATCATTGGACACGCCCCGGTAGGCCAGCAATTTGAGTACGCCTTCACCGGACGAATCAAGGATCGATTCTTCCAGGCGGAAGGCCAGCCCGACATCCATGTGCAGGACCGCCAGCACCTGATCCAGCGCATTGTTCAGAATTTCGGTCAAGTCCAGGGAGCTGTTCACAACCACTGCGATGCCATTCAGGGCGGCCAGCTCATGCGTGCGCTGTTCAACGCGCTGGGCGAGTGCGCGATTTCTGGCTTCCACATCCCGGACCCGCAGGCGGTATCCGCCCACCGCACCGGATATCAATGTCAGGCCGATGATCCCCATGAACCACCATGTCTGCCAAAATGGCGGCGTGATGTGGATCTGCAGAGTGGTGCCCGTCTCATTCCAGATCCCATCGTTGTTCGAAGCCTTCACCCGAAAGGCATAATCGCCGCCCGGCAGGTTCGTGTAACTGGCATAGCGGCGTGTGCCGGCGTAGACCCAGTCCGGGTCAACCCCCACCAATTGGTAGGCGTATTGGTTCTTGGCCGGCGCGTTATAGTCCAGGGCTGAAAAATCGAATGATATGAAATTGTCCGAATAGGAAAGCCGGACGGATTCGTTCGAAACCAGATTCGTCCGGAGGGTCTGATTATATTTTTTGATATCGCTGATCACCACCGGAGGTGGAATGGGATTGTCGTGCACCTGCCGGGGAAAGAACGAGTTGAAGCCCTTCACGCCTCCAAAAAACATCTCTCCGTGCTGGCTTTGGAAATACGCTCCGGGGTTGGATTGATCGCCCTGCAATCCGTCGCCGGTGTCGTAATTTCGGAAGGTCCCCGCCGCCGGGTTGAATTTGGACAGGCCCTTATTGGTACTCAGCCACAAATTGCCATCCGCGTCTTCCAGGATGCCGTAGATCGTGTTGTCGGGCAGACCACTCTTCACGGTGTAATGGGCGAAGGACTGCGTAGTGCGGTCAAGCCGATCCAGCCCGCCCAGGGTTCCGAACCAGAGGTTCCCGTTCTTGTCCTCGAGGATGGATAACACCCAATCACTGCTCAGGCTGGCTGGATCGGCCGGATCATGCCGGTAAATCTTAAAACCATGGTCCCGCTCATTCCATAGATCGAGCCCCCCCTTCTCGGTACCGATCCATAAATTCCCGGTGTGATCCTCGTAAATTGCCCTGACATTATCATCGCTCAAGCTCAGCGGATCGTCCGCATTGTGCTGGTAATGAACAAAGGTCCCGGAAGGTTGGTCAAAACGGTCCAGGCCCCCGAGCTCCGTTCCGATCCACAACCTGCCGAGATGATCTTCATAGATGCAAAAAACGTGATCACTGCTCAAACTGGCAGGATCCCCGGCGTTATTCTGGTAGTGCAGAAAAGCACCCGTCGCCGGGTCAAATCGGTTGAGCCCTCCGTTCTCGGTGCCGATCCAAAACACCCCATTTCGATCCTGCAGGATCGCGCGGATCTCATCGTCGCTCAAACTTGTCGGATTCGAAGGATCATGCCGGTAGATGGTCACGCTGCCCGATCGGGCGTCCAGTTTGTTGAGGCCGGAAAAAAATGTGCCGATCCAGAGGTTTCCGCTTTGATCTTCGTAGATGGACCAGACATTGTTGTCGCTCAGATTGTTGGGAAGTCCTGGCTGGTTGGTGTCGAGCTGAAATTTCTGGGTGGAACGGGCGTACTTGTTCAGTCCGCCAAATGAGGTGCCGACCCACAGGACACCCGAGCGATCTTCAAATATGGACCTGACGTAATCGCTGCTCAGACTGGAGGGATCGTTGGGGTCATGGATGTAACGGATGAAGCGGTTTCGGATGCTATCAAATTGGTTGAGCCCTCTCAGGGTTCCAATCCACAGCGCACCCTGCGAGTCTTCGAATACCCTTTTGACCGAATTATCGCTCAGACTTTCCGGGTCGTTCGGCTCATGCTGGTAGAGCACGAACCGGTTGGCCGCCCGATCCCACCGGATCAATCCATCCAGGGTCCCGATCCACATCATGCCCTGATAATCCTGGTAGACAGCTCTCACCGGAACGTTGTCCGCGATCGGTGAGCCCAGGGCGGAGAGCAGGAAATGATCAAATGATCGGGTCTTCGGATCGAACCTGTCCAGACCCCCGTCGGTGCAGATCCACACCTCGCCTGCCGGGCTGATATAGATCGAATTGATGGAATCGTTTGATAGGGATCGGGGATCGTCCTGATGGTGCCTGTAGGTCGTAATTCGATCGGTGGTCAGATCCAGCGCGTTCAGCCCGCTGCCATATGTGCCAACCCAGAGCGTCCCGGACCGGTCCTGATCGATCGCCGAAACCTCCGTTCCGCTCCCATCCCCGGAGGGGGTCAATTCCTTTGAGTAATGAGTAAAAGTCCCGCTCGTGCGATCGAAACGATCCAGTCCGACACTGGTCCCGATCCACAAGATCCCGTTCCGGTCCTCGTAAGTCGCCAGGACAAGATTATCCGAGAGCGACCCGGGATCATCCGGATCATGTTGATATACCGTGAACTGGTAGCCATCGTACCGGTTCAGGCCCCCTTCGGTGCCGAACCACATGAAACCCTGTTGATCCTGTAAAATGGTATTTACGGTCGCCTGCGACAACCCCTGGTCAGTCGAGATATTTTCAAATCTGATCGTATCGGTCTGGGCCGATCCGGGCGTGGTGCATAGGAGGCTGAAGACGACGGCCGCATGGGCTGCAACAACAATTATCGTTCTGTTCATATGCATACTGGCATCGATCCGGCAGTTCACTGATTGCCTCCACCGGGCCCGGGGGCGACTCATGCTGGCGGGATCAGGCTGTGGGGGGAAAACGGGACCTTTCGACTCCAAAATGAGAGCGAGCGGGAGGGACGGAGCCTGCCAGACTAAATTTACGACGCTTTGCGCCACAATTCAAGTGATGATTCTCACTATCCGAGCTCTCGGTCAATATGGTCGTTAAAGGAACCAGGGCTGAGGTGCCGATCCGGCCGTTTGCCCGCCAGCGGCATTCCCCCGCAACGAAGAAGTCACCCGTTTTGGAGACCTATCGATAAAATGCGCCGGAGATCGCCTTCGCCCGGCAGGGCCCGAAGGTGCCACCCGGCGATCAGGAATTCAATGGCCGGGCAACCGTTATCCGGCACGGAGCAACTTCACCCGCTTCTCTTTGACATCCAGACTCCCGATCTTCCAGCCGGCATTTGACCAGGCGCGCTTGTTGATATGGTTGCCCTCTTTCTCATGGTCCCACCATCG
>DATJBI010000120.1:0-11128 GCA_035515435.1 Anaerolineales bacterium | reverse complement strand
CCTGCCGTTCGTCGACAAACTGCCCCTGCACAAGCGCGCGATCATTGAGAGTGTGATTGACCAACTCAAAAACATTTCTCAAATTGAGCACACTCGGCATCGCAGCCCTCTCAACTGCTTCATCAATATTATCGCAGGTCTCATTGCTCATTGTCATCAAGCTAAAAAGCCTTCTTTGAATATTATCCCCAGCGATTTGCCTTCGCTCGTCACCTAACCATTATTCACATCATTTTACCTTCAAACTCCCCGGCCCCTCCGGGGTCAACGCCAGTCCCGATCTGCGATCCAATGTCATCCATCCTATGGGCTGAAAAGCAGGCCGCTTGCCTTCGCCAGCTCCAGGGCCCGGCCGCCACCCCGGGCGACAACGGGTCATACCGGACTGGAGTGGGCGTGAGGATCCGGGCCCGCCTGCTTATCAGACTTTCATTAACCTCGCCTTCTTTCCAGTTGCGGAAAAATCAAACTAGCCTTATAGTCCTGCTAGTCTGCGATCACAATAAGGAGTTAGCGGTATGTGGCACGGTGGTGGTTGGTTTTCCTACATGCGTTCGGGCGATCAGAAGCCCAAGCTGACGCGCGAACTTCTCCGGCGCGTGCTTTCGTATGCGAGTCCCTATTGGGGAATGATCAGTGGAATGCTGGTGTTGATCCTGGTCAGCACAGGCATCAGCCTGGTGTCTCCGCTCATCTTTCGTACCATGATCGACCAGGTGCTCCCGCAAAAAGATCTGCACAGGCTGATCCTGCTGGCTCTGGCGCTCTTGCTCCTTCCGATTCTCAGTGGCGCGGTCGCCGTCGTTCAAAGACGGCTGAACGCGGCGGTCGGCGAAGGGGTGACCTTTGATCTGCGCGTGGCACTGTTCTCGCGATTGCAGCGCATGAGCCTGCGTTTTTTCACCCACACCAAGGTCGGCGAGTTGATGAGCCGCCTCAACAACGACGTGGTCGGCGCGCAGAACGCCATCAGCAACACCATCGTCAACATCATCACCAACATTATCGAGACGATCGCGTTGCTGGCGGTCATGTTAAGTCTCGAGTGGCGGCTGACGATTGTCAGCGTGCTGATCCTGCCGTTGTTCATCGTCGCCGCGCAACGACTGGGCATTGTCCTGCGCGATATTGCGCGCCGCGCCATGGAATTGAATGCGCAGATGAACGCCCACATGAATGAGACGCTCAACATCGGCGGTGCCTTGCTGGTCAAGTTGTTTGGGCGCGCGAAAGATGAGAACCAGCGCTTCGGCGAGCGCGCGGCGGGCGTGCGGGATGTCGGTGTTGAACGCGCCGTGATCGGCTCCGTGTTCTTCATGATCCTCGGATTGGTCAGCGCCGTGGGCACTGCGCTGGTTTACGGCCTCGGCGGGTATTTCGTGATTCAAGGTTCATTCACCGTGGGCACCATCGTTGCCTTCGGCGCGTATCTGGGTCAGCTGTACAGCACACTGCAGGGCCTGGCCTCCGCGCCGGTTGACTTTTCCACTTCGATGGTCAGCTTCGAGCGCGTCTTTGAACTGCTCGATCTGCCGCATGACATCAGCGAGAAGATGGATGCGGAGGAATTGGAGGACATCCAGGGCGATCTGGTATTTGAAAACGTCACATTCAACTACGATGTGGACGAAAGCAAATTGTTACGGGAAGTCAAGCGCTATGGCAAGATGGAAGACGTGGGAGCGGTCCTTTCCTTGACAGGCAGCGGCAACGGCAAGGACGGCAGGTCCAACGGCGACGGAGAGGAGGCGGAGTCCGAGGCGCATTCCTCGCAAGCGCGCGAGGTCGCCCTGGAGAATATTTCGTTCCGCGCCAGGCCGGGACAGCTCATCGCTCTGGTGGGGCCCTCGGGCGCCGGCAAAACCACTTTAACATATCTCATCCCGCGCCTCTACGATCCCACCGGCGGAGTCATCCGCATTGACGGACACGATCTGAAAGATGTGACGCTCGATTCGCTTTCGGCCGCGATCGGAATGGTGACGCAGGAGACCTATCTTTTCCACGACACGATCCGCACCAACCTGACGTACGCCAAGATGGACGCCACCCAGCCTGAAATTGAGTCGGCCGCCCGCGCTGCAAACATCCATCAGTTCATTATGGACCTGCCCGACCGTTACGACACCATTACGGGCGAGCGCGGTTATCGTCTGAGCGGCGGAGAGAAACAACGGATTGCACTGGCGCGCGTGATTCTGAAGGACCCCAAAATTCTGGTGCTGGATGAGGCTACCAGCTCACTCGACAGCGAATCCGAAGCATTGATCCAGGACGCGTTGAAGCGTGTCATGGCAGGCAGAACATCGATCGTCATCGCACACCGCTTGTCAACGATCCTTGCGGCGGATTTGATCCTGGTGATGGATCGGGGACGAATTGTGGAACGCGGCACCCACCAGGAGCTGCTTGTGCAAAATGGGTTATACGCGCAGCTGTATGAAACCCAATTCAAACGGGAAAAAGCTTAAGCCGCGCCCACCCGGAGGCCGGGCCCGGCCTGATCCGCCCGCGGGGGGCGGCTGCGGAGAGCCTAAAAAATTGCCGGCACGCTGCCGGCTTGTTCCAATTGACCTGCCAATCGGCACAGGGCCGCGGCAGGCTCCGATTGGCCGCCGAAGTCCATTCTGATCGGGAAACCCGCATCATTCCACTGCAACGTCACGGGCATCATTTTTCACTGTATGCAAAGAAATCACTCACGATCAGCCGGTAAGAGGGATCGGCTGCAAAGGCACCTACTCCCACCGACAGATATGGTCGTTGATCGGTGTAGGAGGTTGCCCGGTTTCCATTGATATATAGTTCAATTTGGCCCTTGTCGAAATACGCGCTCAAGGTGTTTGCCTGCGGATATGGTTTCATTTCCGCGCCGGAAAAAGGAACCAGCGTTTCCCATGTTCCGGGCGTATATTTATAAAAAGCGAATTGTTGCAAACGCGGCAGTATTTCAAACAAATAGAAGGTGTCCAATTCATTATCTCTTCCAAATACCAGGCCGTACGGCTGATCCGCATCTACATCGGTCATGAAATCGGCTTGAACATAATAGAGGGAACCAGCAGGAATGAACAATTGATTTTGACCGACGGCCGGCCCGCCGTGTGCGTAACTTTGCAGGATTAATCGGTTGTTTATTGTCTCGATCTTCCCTCTTAAATAGGCCAAATTCCAGTCTCGGACATCGGATGAAAAATCTTCATATCTGATCGAACTTTTGTCGAGGGGTGCGTGAACCAGGATTTGCGGCGTAGAGCTGACTGTGACGCTTGGGGTGGGTGGGGTTCTTGCGGAAGTTTTAACGAGAGGTATCAGGAATGCGGCGGAAATTCCAAGCAGGATGAAGAGATAAATGAGATAACCGCCGGCCAGGATGACAAGCCACCTGGGTACGGGTCCGGCATTTGCCTTTTGCCCGTCCATCATTACGGCGCTCCCGTTCTGTTGATCGCAAAATTCGTCACGACGACATGGAAACCGGAATTGTTCGCATAGAAACCGGTCTGGCCCGATTGAAAATCAGACCCCGAATCCTGATAAACATCTATCATTCCATGATTGATATAGAACTCCAGATAGCCTTTATTCATATAGATCCCGATCGTATTGGCTGCCGGATAGGATTTGATCAAGTCCGTGACCCCGGACATTCGCAGATACCACTGCCGGCCAATGTGATGATGCAGGGTATATTGTTTTGATTCGGGATTAATCTGAAACACGAAGAATTCATTGGTGGGGTAATGGTCATCGAAAAGAACCCCGTAGCTTTCGGCGGTGCTGGCATCTGTTGAAAGGTCTGCCTGAATGTAAACGGGTTGATCAAAGGGCCCGGTTATCGTGCTGATGGCTGTGGCATAACTATCCTGATCCGATGAATCGAAGGATAATTTCCCGTCTCCTACAGCCAGCTCAGTCCAGTACTCATGATTGTACCAATTGTGGTTCAGGTTATTGGTAAAACCATCTTTGATAATAAAGTTGGCCCCGCTTTCATAGTTGGACGGAATATGTGGAGTGGGGGTCGGTGCTGACAGGGTGGCGAGAAATGGATCCTGGGTTGGAGCGGGCTGGGCAGCCGAATGCCCTCCATGGAAAAATAGAACCAGCCGCCCGCGAGGGCCAAGAGACAAATTACAAGGAAATAGCCCAGCAGGACAATTATTTCCACGGTGTAATTTGGTTTCTTGTCCAGTGAAGCTGTCATCTGAGCTCTTTCTCCTCCAACCTCTTTCAAGGTTCTTATATGCCCAAAATGTATCTCACCAAGGATAGGAGGGATTATAGCACTTTCGCCGATCGCCAAAATCCCGGCCAGGGCTTCAGCCGTGCAGTCCCGCCAATAGAAGGACGAGCGCAACGCTGATCCCGCAGCTGACAACTCCGGTCAGGGTGTTTGCAGACCATCGGTCGTGCCAGGAATATCTTTTGGTGAAATGATGGAGGCTGAGTGCCACAGCCAGTCCGGCCGCGCCGCTAATGAACAACAGGATCCCTGCAATGTCGTATCCCGATCGATGCAATTGTCCAAGATGCCGGCCATACCCCATGAAAATCAGCGGGGCAGCGCCCAGTTGAAGGATGCCTTCTGTCTTCATGCGGAAGATTCTTCTAATCTCTGCTTAAGATAAATCAAATCCAAATCTCACAGTGGGGATGTAATCTATTATGAGTTTATTTTTACAGGTTCAAAAAGGAGAAAACATGAAATTCACAACCTTTATCGTTCCCGCGCTTGTCGCTTTGACTTTATTGGTGAGCGCTTGTGCGCCAGCCGCCACGCCGGCCCCTCAGCCTGCCCCCACTCAACCTCCGGCGACGCAGGCCCCGGCGGCAACCTCTTCCAGCAGCAGTTCATCCGCCTCCGCCACTACTGCTCCATCCGGAGCCTCTGGACCGGCAACCGTGAACTTGGGAAACAGTTCCAAATACAGTGCGTTCCTGGTTGATGCGAAGGGGATGTCGCTTTACCTTTATACGAAAGATACACCCGGCACCTCTGTCTGCTCCGGCAAATGCGCAACGAGCTGGCCTCCGCTTCTGACCACTGGCACGCCGGTTGCGGGGAGCGGTGTGGATGCGTCCAAGTTTGGCACAACCACGCGCACCGATGGAACTACGCAGGTGACCTATAACGGCTGGCCGCTTTACTATTATGCCAAAGACCAACAGCCCGGCGATACGAGCGGCCAGGGTGTAGGCAGTGTCTGGTACCTGGTTTCACCGACCGGCGACCAGGTTGCCTCCGGCGGATAGCGACCTTCTACAGGCATGTTATGACCGGAACAGCAATTCGCGCGTCTGGATCATTTGGCGCGCGAATTGCTGTTTTCTACTGAAATGGTCTGATTAAAGGTTCACGGGTAAATCTGTAGAGTCGGCCATTCAAAAGAAGTCACATCTTCTTTTAATGAATCGCGTGTAATATTGGGCGGTTACCTGGAGGTAAAACAATGAAAAAAATAACTTTTGGTTCTCTACTCGTGATTGTCGCTCTACTGCTATCATCCTGCCAGTTTCATACGGGTCTCGGTAGTTTGTTAAGCGGCAAGAAAACGTCCAATGCGACGCCTACCAAGCACATCAAGGCAACGCATACGCCGCCCTCGCCCAAGACACCCTCTGCGAATCAAACGGTGGCTGCCCCTGCCAGCAATGCGGTGTCCATCACCAGTGCCGGCTTCCAGCCCAATACGTTGTCCGTCAAGGCAGGCACGACCGTCACCTGGACGAACAACGATGCTGCCGCGCATACGGTCACATCCGACAGCGCTGGGGTGTTTGACAGCGGCCCGATCAATCAAGGTGCAACGTTCAAGTTCACCTTCAGCCAGGCCGGCACGTTCCCCTATCACTCCACCAGCGATTCGGGCTGGGCAGGCACGATCACCGTAACGCAGTAATATTGCGTCCCTGCAACCACGGCGCCGACCCTCTCCACTTCAGGAGAGGGTTTTCTTTTGGGATACAATCAGGAAATGGGAACCCTGTATCTGATTGCAACGCCGATCGGGAATCTCGAAGATATCAGCGCGCGCGCCCTGCGTCTGCTGCGCGAGGTGAAGTTGGTCGCGGCGGAGGACACGCGGGTCACCGGAAACCTTTTCCGGCACTTTGCGATCCACACGCCTCTCACCAGTTATTTCGAACACAATAAGCTGGCCAAATTGGATTCAATTCTCGCCGCGCTGGACGCGGGCGATGTGGCCCTCGTATCCGATGCGGGCACGCCGGGCCTGAATGATCCGGGTTTTGAACTTGTCCATGCCGCGCTGCAGGCGGGACATCGCATCAGCCCCGTGCCCGGGCCGGCCTCACCGATTGCGGCGCTGGTTGCATCTGGTCTGCCTGCCGGTTCCTTTTTATTTCTTGGTTATTTGCCTCGCAAATCATCGGAGCGCAGGAAATCGCTCGAACGGGTAGCCGATTTGCCGTACACCTTGATCTTCCTCGAGGCACCTCATCGTCTGCTCGAGTCATTAGAAGATTTGAAAATGGCGCTCGGAGACCGCTCCATTGCGATTGCGCGTGAGCTGACCAAACTCCACGAGGAGATCTGGCGCGGGCTGTTGAGTCAGGCACAGGTCCACTTCAGGGAACCGCGCGGGGAATTTGTCCTGGTCGTCAGTGGCCGGCAATCCGCGGACAGCCGGGAATGGTCAGCAGAGAAATTGCGGGCCCATATAAAAATGGAATACGGGAACGGAAAATCCGTCAAGGATATTTCATTGGAACTTGCGGAGCGATCCGGCTGGAAGAAACGTGATGTCTATCGCCTGATAACAAATATCGATGAGGAGAAGATCCGATGACTGAAAACGAGGAAGCCAAGAAAGCGGAAGAAAAGAAGGATGGCAAAAAGGAGGAGAAGCCCAAGCCAAAAGACAATCTGGTGGAGACCAAACACTCGATTATGATGGGGGGCAGGGAAATCAAGTACACCGTCACAACGGGAACCATCGTGATGAAAGAAGAAACGCCCGACCGCGAGAAAGAAGCGGAGGGCGAGAAGCCGCGCGCCCAGATCTTTTTTGTGGCATATGTCAAAGATGAGGTGGAAGACGAATCCAAACGGCCGATCACCTTCTCGTTCAACGGCGGACCGGGTTCATCGTCAGTTTGGCTTCATCTGGGTCTGCTGGGACCGCGGCGCGTTGTAATGGAGTTCGACGGCAATCTGCCGAAGCCGCCGTTTCAATTGACCGACAACGAATATTCACTCCTCGATGAGACCGATCTGGTTTTTATCGACCCGGTCAGCACCGGATACAGCCGGCCGGTGGAAGGCGAGAAGCCAAGCGAATGGCATGGTTTCAAAAAAGATATTGCTTCGGTCGGCGACTTCATCCGGCTTTACACCACGCGCTACAACCGCTGGCTCTCTCCGAAATTCCTGGCCGGTGAGTCCTACGGCACGACGCGGGCCGCCGGCCTTTCGGGTTATTTGCAGGAGCGGCATGGACTCTATCTGAACGGCATCATGCTCATTTCCGCCGTTTTGGATTTTTCGACCATTGAATTTCACGTCGGCAACGATCTGCCGTTCATCATGTTCCTGCCGGCCTATGCGGCGGCAGCCTGGTATCACCATAAATTAAAAGTCCGCAAGCCGCTGCAAACCCTGCTTAAGGAAGTGGAGAAATTTGCGTTCGGCGAATATGCCGATGCCTTAATGAAGGGCAATGCGCTGACACCGCGGGCGCGGAAACTAATTGTGGAAAAGCTGGCGCGTTACACGGGCCTTTCCGCCGACTTCATCGAACGGACCAACCTTCGCATCACCGATCAGCATTTCTTTAAGGAGCTTTTACGCGAGCGCGGCCAGACCATCGGCCGTCTCGACAGCCGCTTCATTGGTCTGGACCGCCTGGGCGTCACCGATCATCCGGAATATGATCCGCTGTTGACGAACACAGCCGGTCCCTACACCGCGGCGTTCTATGATTACATTCGGTCAGAACTCAAATTCGAGTCGGATCTATCCTACGAGATCCTGAGCGAATTTGTCCATCCCTGGTCGTATGCCAATGCGGAGAATCAGTATCTCAATGTCGGCGAGACCCTGCGTGCTGCGATGACGTATAACCCGCATCTCAAGGTCTTCGTGGCGAACGGTTATTACGATCTGGGCACGCCGTATTCGGCGACGGAATATACGTTTGATCATTTGGGTCTGCACGAATCCTTAAGGGACAATATCCGCATGGGCTATTATGAGGCCGGACATATGATGTACATTCATATGCCGTCGCTGGCGCAATTGAAGAACGATTTGGCGGAGTTCCTGCGGAATACAACCGCGAAATAATGCAAGACTGTACAACTTTCCTCAACCGTGCCGGGCGATACCGTGATCACATCCACTGTGCTGCCTGCGCCGAAGCTGCTGACACCAGATGCTAGTTGGCCCTCCGGCAACTCAAGGCCGGCTTTACCCGGTCAGGCGTTCCCCATGCTGAGCATTCTGAGATCGTGTCGCGGGTGACCGTGCATTTGCTCAAGCAGCAAGCACCGATCTGGTCGCCGCCACAAGCTTTACGCTCACCGCGCCGCTTCCGGATGGCAGATACTCCTGGCGGGTGGGAGCTGTAGATGTATCCAACCAGCCGGGCAGACGGAGCGCCTGCCGATCCCTGACTATTGACTGAACCACCACTGCCCCATCGCCTCCAGTGCTGCGTTGCCCAACGATGTAAGTGTCCTTACGCTGATAAGTGCATCCGAAGTCGGTCGCGCCAATAAGTGAAGAACCTGTCAAGGAACGAACTTGCCCGAATGGCACATATCTTTGCTGTTGGAGGGCAAGCACATTATTATGGCTGTCCTTTCCAACGATGGCAACCAACGGACCGGGCAGATCGGTAGGCAAATATTTTACCGGATATGGAATAATACTTCCTGACGCTCGTATAGGTAATTGCAGTTGCGCCATTGGTATCTGTGCCCCGATCGGGGTTGGTACGGCGCGAAGAGGCGTCCACTAGAAAAGTCCGAAACTCTTTACACGAAAATCATGGTTGTATTTGCAATCCGCTGTCCATCCTGAACAACCAGTTTCTGCGGACTTCTTAAACGCTTCATCCGGCGTTTGCCAATCAGGGTTTTGAACACCTCTAAATCATACCTGCCCCATCTTATATGCAAACCAAATAGTGTTAGAATGAATATCAAGAGTTGGTTGGTCCTTGGGATCGTTGTGGCTCGCCTATAGGTGAAACACAGATAATGATCGAGGGCGGTGGGAGGTGCTGACTGACTTGACATTGTCAAACTAGCGGCCTAACGGAAATCCTTCGCAGCATGGAAGGCGACAACCGCACAGCCGAATTCGAGCATTGCCAAGCAGCTTTCGAATTTCTTTCCCCATGGATCAATAGCCAACGGATGCGATGTACCCAGGAATGAGTGCGTTGAAGAAGATGCTATCCGTTCATATGCAAGTCCTGAAGCATTTCTTCGCGCTTGCCGGCGATACACTGTTCATCCGCTTCAGGAGAAGACAAAATGGAAGAGAACAAAGCGTCAATCCCGGCCTCGGCAACCTCGATGGCACCGGCGGCATCTCCAACCATTTCCCCTGCCCTAGAACCCGAACAGACATTTCTCGAAGAAATCTGGCAGCTGGCCGCGGTGGACGTAAAGAATGGCAAGATCGTCAGGCGGAGACCCTGGCATGATGATATAACAGGTATCAAACCTTTCACGTGCACCATTAAAGGCAAGACGTGGACTGCGCCTACGAGGTCGCCTCTGGCCCCCTATGCCCTGGCTTATAAGAAGCGTGTCTATTCGCCCAATCGGATTCTGTATCCCCTGAAGAGGGTGGACTGGGAACCGGGCGGTGACCCCGCAAAAACAAACACCCAAAACCGTGGCTTCAGCAAGTACAAAAGAATATCGTGGGACGAGGCCACGGACATCATTGCCGAAGAGATCACGCGGCTCTGCGAGAAATACGGACCATCCGCGATCACCGCCATCCAGTCCCCGCATGGAGAAAAGGGGATGGTCCACAAGGACCACGGGATCAACACCCAGTTCCTTCAGTATTACTGCTACACCAAATATGGCGAGTTCATCACCGGCAGCGCCGGTTCCCCTGCCAGTTGGGAAGGGTCGGCATGGGGCGCAAAACATGTTTGGGGTTTTGAAGTGTTCGGCCAAGAGACGGGCCAGACCATGCAGGATACGCTCGAAAACTGTCAACTGATGCTGCATTGGGGAAGTGATGGCGGTGCCAAGACCTGGAACTCCTCCAAGGGACATATCGGCGACCTGCTGTTGTACTATTCGAGCGAATTGGATATCGAGCATGTATACATCTGTCCTGACGTAAATTCTGAAGCCCAGGCTCATATGGACAAATGGATCCCGGTGCTACCCGGCACAGATCCCGCTCTGCAGCTGGCAATCGCCTATACGTGGATTAAAGAAGATACGTATGATAAAGCCTATCTCGCCACACACTCAGTCGGCTTTGACAAGTTCAAAGCGTATGTCATGGGCGAAGAGGATGGAGTGCCCAAGACGCCGGCGTGGGCTTCACCTTTGTGCAAGGTTCCGGAATGGACCATCAAAGCCCTGGCCAGGAATTTCGCAAAGAATAGAACATCGATCTGCCATAAGATGGATGGAGGCGGTCTGAAGAGGGCGCCCTACTGCCACGAGGCGGCAAGGCTCGAAGCCTACCTCTTGGCCATGCAGGGCTGGGGCCGCCCGGGCGTGCACCAGCTCAAGGGGATACCGGTACCCACCTCGGCGAATCCGCCGCGATTCGCGCGGGGCAGAGAGCCTTTCATGGATGGACAGCCCGCCCCACTGACCAAGGCTCTGAATGGCAGAGTGCTGAGGGAGTGGGACACGGACAGACCGTTCATTCCCATCAACGAAATACCAAAGGCAATCAACAATCCACCGGTTGAATGGTACGGTGGTGGGGTCATGGTTCCGACGGAAACTCAATTCGTCAAGCGGACCTATCCGTTTCCAGGCAAGGCCGAGGTACATATGTTGTGGTCGGACGGCCCCGGCTATATCATTGGGGCAGATATGGATGGGAACTCTACTTGGAAAGCCCTGCAAAACCCAAAGGTGGAATTCATTCTCGTTCAACACCCGTGGATGGATT
>DATJBI010000119.1:0-3480 GCA_035515435.1 Anaerolineales bacterium | reverse complement strand
CGGCGAAGACCACCCCGCAGGCGGACCTTGCGGCGTGAAAGTTCAGGGCGTTGCGGGAGGCAAGGCTGCGGAATATGGACTCGCTCGCGGCATCGGGTCCGTCCATCCAGCCGATCGCCAGGAAGTCGGGATAGGCAGGGTAGCGCTTTTGATGATGCGTCTCGCCGTTGACCTGTGCAAAGAACGGCAGGACATTTTGAATTTGATGGTCCACCATCTTTTTAAGGCAGGCGGAGTAGCCCCCGAACGTGATGGGAGTGAGATAGACCGTCAGCTGGCAGCCGGCGAGCGATGCGGCGATCAGGCGGTTGTCATCGTTCACATTGCAGAGGCCCGGGCTGCGGATCCAGCAGAAGAAATCTCCCGCGCAGTTTCCGATCCTCGTCTCGCACAGCCGTATGGGCTCGGTCTCCCAGCCGCGCGCTTGGAGTTCGGCGGTCACTGCCGCGCAGATGCGCTGACCGGTCAGGTCGTTTTCCGCGGAACCATCCAGGATGACAGCTTTCATGATCTACTCCTTCATGAACTGGCGGGTGATGGAATTAATTTCATACAGATACAGGTCGTCTCCGCTTGCGCCGAAGGGGGGCAGGCTGCCCGCGATCTCGAGCGACACGATCCCATGCACGCGCGCCCAGATGACCATGGAGATGGAAAGCGAGAGAATGTCCGCCTCGCCGCCATATTTCTTCCACATCTCGAACCCCGCCTGGAATTCCGCCTTGACCTTGGGAAAGGACCTGACCTTCAACCTGCCCGCCCGGCGCAGCTGCTCCACCACGCTGACGAGCACGCCCAGCGAACGGGCCGCCGACGGCATGACCTCCATCATCGGCGCCTGATATCCGGGGATGGGTGTCCCGAAGATCAGCTGGTAGCGCTGCGGAAAGCGGTGGGCCCACTCGCGATACGCCAGGCCGATCGCGGTCAGGCGGCCGATCAGGTCCTGCGCCGGGACCGCATCCCGCGCCGCGAGCTGTGAATCGCCAAAGGAGGTGTAGGCTTCAATGATGAGCGAGGTCACCAGCGCATCCCGGTCGGGAAAATAATTGTAAATGGCGGGCGCGGTGATCTTGAGATCACGCGCGATCGCCCGCAGGGACAGCGCGGGGGCGCCCGCCCTGGCGATGTGCCTCCAGGCGGCCTCCTTGATGGCCTGCTGGAGATTTGGGATCTGCTTGGCGAGCGTGGGTCGGACCATGGTCACTCCTTATAACTAAACACTGTATATTTATTAATATACAGTGTTTAGTTATTCTTGTCAAGGGAACAGCCCCGGCCCCGCCTGCGCCCGGGCGGGCTCGAGCGTCATCAAACTGCAAGAAATTCGCCCGTCAAATTGTGCTAAACTTTATCCAGATTTGCCGCCCCCTGCCCGCTGAAGTGTTCATTCGAGAGTTGGAAGGCCGAAATGAAACCTGCGAAAGCGAATCGCAAGGCCAGGTCGAAAAAAAAGAAAGCCGCCGCTCCACCCAAGAGCAGGCCGTCGAAGGCGGGAGCGCGGGCACTGCTGGGGGAGGGCAATCTTCTGCGAGTCCTGATCGATCACCTGCCCGACCGCATCTACTTCAAGGACCTGGAGGGCCGCAAGATCATTTCCAACGCGGCAGATTGGATGGCCTCAGGCGGCAAAACGCAGGCAGACGTAGTGGGGAAGACCGATTTCGATACCTACCCCCCGGAGCTGGCAGCGGAATACTGGGCCGATGATCAAGCCGTCCTGGCATCCGGCCAGCCGATCGTCAACCGCGAAGAACCCGGTCTCGATGCCCAGGGCCGTCCCATCCAGACCTTGACCACCAAGGTGCCTCTGCGGGACCAGGACGGTCGGATCGTCGGGCTGGTCGGGATCGGTCACGATATCACCGAGCGCAAGCGGATCGAATCTGAATTGATCCGCGAAAAGAACTTCCTGAACGCCCTGAACCTGCACAGCCCCGTGGCCATCGTGGTCCTGGATAACAACGAGCGGATCGTGTCCTGCAATCCCGCCTTTGAAAAATTATTCGGCTATCAAAGTAATGAGATCCTGGGTGTATTCGTCGATACGCTGATCACCACCGAAGAGACCGCGGCGGAAGCGAAACGCTATACCGCCCAGGTGATGAACACCGCAGTCCATGCCAGCGGCCGGCGCCGCCGCAAGGACGGTACCTTGATCGATGTGGAGATCTTCGGCGCTCCGGTCCTGGTCGGCGAAGAAAAGATCGGCGCCCTGGCCATCTATCACGATATTTCTGAACTTCTTCACGCCCGGCGCGAAGCGGAAGAGGCCAATCGCGCCAAGAGTGAATTTCTCGCGAATATGAGTCACGAGATCCGCACGCCCATGAACGGCGTGATCGGCATGCTTGAACTCGCGCTGGACACTCCCCTCAGCGCCGAGCAGCGCGATTTTCTGCAGACTTCGCTGCAAAGCGCGGAGTCTCTGATGATCCTGCTCAATGATATTCTCGACTTTTCGAAGATCGAAGCCGGCCGGCTCGAACTCGAGCTGATCAACTTCAATCTGCGGAACACCGTCGAGGATGTGGCTTATTCGCTTGCCAAGCGCGCCCAGGACAAGGGCCTTGAGATGGCCTGTTTGATCCATCCCGACCTGACCACCGAACTGCGCGGCGACCCCGGGCGGATCCGCCAGATCCTGGCAAACCTGGTGGTCAATGCCATCAAGTTCACCCACCAGGGGGAGATCTTTGTCCGGGCCGAGCCCATCCAGGAGACACCGACCCATGCCACCATTCACTTCTCGGTGCAGGATACCGGCATCGGCATCCCGCGCGAGCGGATGAAGGCGGTCTTCGATCGTTTCACGCAGGCGGATGGATCGACGACCCGCAAATACGGCGGAAGCGGACTGGGCCTCGCCATCTCCAAGCAGCTTGTCGAAGCGATGGGCGGAAGGATCGGTGTCGAAAGCACGTCCGGGGTCGGCAGTACATTTTGGTTTGAGATCCGTTTTGCAAAACAGCCGCGCGAAAAACCCGGTACGGCGCCGCTCACCCCCGGGCCGGTGAATCTGACCCAGGTGCGCATCCTGGTCGTTGACGACAATCAGACCAACCGCATGATCCTGATGAAGAACGTGGAAGCACTCGGCTGCCGCGGGGAGGCCGTGGGCAGCGCCGCCAAGGCCCTGGAGAGCCTCCACAACGCGCAGCGCGCCGGCGACCCGTATCATGTCGTCCTGCTCGATATGCAGATGCCCGGCATGGACGGCGAACAGGCCGCGCGCGCCATCAAAAGCGATCCGGCCGTCAAAGACGTCAAGATCATCATCCTGACTTCGATGGGCCGGCGCGGCGATGCGGTCCGTCTGGCGGCGCTGGGCTGTTCGGCCTATTTATTGAAGCCGGTCAAACAACAGATGCTTTTTGATGCGGTGGTGGCCGTGCTGAACCGGGAAGAGCAGCGCCAGCCGGGCCTGATCACGCGCCACACCCTCAGCGAACAAAGAAAACTGGGCCAGCGCATCCTGCT
>DATJBI010000118.1:0-14273 GCA_035515435.1 Anaerolineales bacterium | reverse complement strand
TACAGCCATCACGAGCATTGGGATGGAACGGGGTACCCGGAGGGACTGAAGGGCGAGCAGATTCCCCTGCTGGCCCGCATCTTCGCCGTGGTGGATGCGTGGGATGCGCTCCGGTCGGACCGGGTCTACCGCCGGGCCTGGTCGGCTGAAAAGGTGATCGCGTATCTGAAGAAAAATGCGGGCACGCTCTATGACCCGCGCGTCGTGGAGGTATTTCTCGGCCTGATCCAAGATTGATCAGAAGATATGAATTAAGGTGCCGCCCTTTATTTTCTTACACTCCTCTTATTGACGCTCCCGTTGCCCGCATGTTATGATTTGATGTTCATGAAAGAACTTTCTTTCGAGAGAGTTTATTGTAGAACCTATGCCTGAACTATCGGAACGACAAAAGGACCTCCTGCTCATCATCATCCGTGATTATATTGACTCCGCGCAGCCCGTGGGTTCGAAGCGGCTCGTCGAGCATTACCAGCTTGATCTCTCCTCGGCTACCATCCGCAACGAGATGTCCACCCTGACCGAGTTGGGTTATCTTCGCCAGCCGCATACCTCGGCCGGGCGCGTCCCGACGGAAGAAGGGTATCGTTTCTTTGTCGGGCAGCTGATGAACCGGGCCGAACTGCCCAAAGCCGTGCAGCATGATATCTCGCATCAATTCCATCAGGCGCCCGCCGATGTGGATCAATGGATGCACCTGGCCGCCTCGGTCCTGGCGCATCAATCGCAGGGTGCGTCGGTGGTCACCGCACCGCGCGCCGAAAGCGCCCATTTTCAACACGTTGAATTAATCTCCACGCAGGGCCGTCAGGTGCTGATGGTCCTGGTGTTGATCGGCGGCGAAGTCTCACAGCAGCTCCTGACCCTGGCTGAACCGGTGGCCCAGGAACGCCTGAGTCAAACGGCCTCGCATCTTAACGGATTTTTGGCCGGCCGCTCCCTCGACGAGATCGCGGCCCTGCCGACGCAGCCTGACGCACTCGATCAGGATATCTTGATCTTGATCGTGCAGGAGATGCGCCGGACAGCCAGGAGTCGGTCGGGCGAAGTGTATACCGATGGTCTGACCAATGTCTTATCCGAGCCTGAATTTGCCGGGTCCGATGAGGTCCGCCGTGCCCTGCGTCTCTTTGAGGAGCGTTCCACGTTGCAGGATCTGCTGGCGCGCACGACCACCCATAGCGCGGTCGGAGGCCTGCAGGTGTTGATTGGAGGCGAGGGCGGCTGGGAGGAACTGCGCCAGTGCTCCATGGTGCTGGCGCGCTACGGTGTGGCGGGATTTTCGACCGGCATGCTCGGCGTGCTGGGACCCATGCGCATGTCCTATGCGCGGACGATTCCGACGGTACGCTATGTGGCTGGTCTATTAAGCGATCTGGTCAATGATCGGATGGCAGGTGAATAGACCCATGTTCGAGCATTCTGTATCCAACCGATTTAGATCTTGAGAGTGGAAGCATGACAGAGAAAAAACATCATAAACATGCCGAGGAAGAAACCGGCGAATTCAGGGCGGAGGCCGTGGAGGAAAAACCGGAAAACCCGGACCAGGCCAACCTGGAGCTGGAAGCGCTGATGAAGCGTCTGGAAGAGGCTGAGACCAAGGTTGCAGAACATCTCGACGGCTGGCAGCGGGCGCAGGCCGACTTCATCAATTACAAGAGCCGCGTTCAGCGCGATCAGGACTTGATGAGATCTGTGATGAAGGGCGATATCATCAAGAAGTTCCTGCCGGTGCTGGATGACCTCGAACGCGCTTTGCAGAACCGTCCCTCGGATTCCGGATCCTGGATGAGCGGGATTGAATTGATCCATAAAAAACTGCAGTCCATTCTTGAATCCGAAGGAGTGACCCGGATCGAGGCGGAAGGACAGTTGTTCGACCCGAATTTCCACGAGGCAATTTCGCACGAACCGAGCGAGGCGGTCGAAAGCGGACATGTGATCGCGGTGGTGCAGAACGGTTATCTGCTGGGCGAACGCGTGATCCGGCCCGCACTGGTGAGGGTGGCGCAATAAAATCAATATCCGGCCATGCCGGGCGGCAGGAGATATCTCGGGTGAAAACGAGACCCTGCCCTGCGTCCCGCGTGGCATCTCAAGCTAAGGAGAAATCATTTCATGGCAAAAATCATTGGCATTGATCTTGGCACGACGAATTCCGTCGCGGCAGTGATGCAGGGCGGCGAGCCGATCGTGATTCCATCAGCCGAAGGCGAGCGGCTGGTGCCCTCGGTGGTGGCGGTGAACAAAAATCACGAGCGCCTGGTCGGACGCGTGGCGCGCAACCAGGCGATCATCAACGCCCAGAACACGATCTTCTCCATCAAGCGTTTTATGGGCCGCAAGTCGGATGACCCCGAAGTCGAACGGACGCGGAAGCGCGTGCCCTATGAGGTTGCCGAAGCGCCGAACGGGGATGTGCGTGTCAAGCTGGAGGGCAAGGATTACAGTCCGCCCGAAGTGTCGGCGATGATCCTGGCCAAGATCAAGGCGGATTGTGAAGCCTATCTGGGCGAGCCGATCACACAGGCGGTGATTACGGTTCCCGCCTACTTCAATGATGCCCAGCGCAATGCGACCAAGGACGCGGGCAAGATCGCGGGGCTCGAAGTTCTGCGCATCATCAACGAGCCGACGGCTTCATCGCTGGCCTATGGCCTGGATAAGAAGAAGAATGAAGTGATCGCAGTTTATGATTTGGGCGGTGGGACGTTCGATATTTCCATCCTGGATGTGGGCGACGGCGTCTTTCAGGTCCGTTCGACCAGCGGCGATACGTTCCTCGGCGGCGATGACTTCGATCAACGCATCATGGACTATCTTGCCGATCAATTCCAAAAGGATAACGGCATTGACCTGCGCGGCGACCGGCAGGCGCTGCAGCGTTTGAAGGAGGCCTCCGAGAAGGCCAAGATCGAGCTCTCGACCACGATGCAGACGGAACTCAATCTGCCCTACATCACAGCGGATGCGGGGGGGCCAAAACATCTCGTCACCACATTGACCCGCGCAAAACTGGAGCAGCTCACCGCCGATCTGGTGGATCGCACCATTGCGCCGCTCAAGCAGGCCCTGACCGATGCTGGTCTCACCGCGGGTCAGATCAATGAGGTGGTGATGGTCGGCGGCATGACGCGCATGCCTGCCGTTCAGGACCGGGTGCGTGCGTTTTTCGGCAAGGAACCGCACAAGGGTGTCAACCCCGACGAGGTGGTTGCGGTCGGTGCGGCGATTCAGGGCGGCGTGCTTGGCGGCGAGGTCAAGGATATCCTGCTGCTCGACGTCACGCCACTTACGCTGTCCATTGAAACATTGGGTTCGGTCGCCACCCCCCAGATCGAACGCAATACCACGATACCCACCCGCCGCAGTCAAACCTTTTCCACCGCCTCGGATAATCAGACCCAGGTGGAAATCCATGTCCTGCAGGGCGAACGCCCGATGGCCGCGGACAACAAATCGCTGGGCAAATTCATCCTCGACGGCATCCCGCCTGCGCCGCGCGGCATCCCGCAAATCGAAGTGACATTCGATATTGATGCGAATGGCATCCTCAAGGTCACCGCGAAGGACAAGGCCACGGGGCGGACTCAGCACATCACCATCACGGCTTCATCGGGTCTGTCGGACTCCGAAGTGGAAAAGATGCGCCAGGATGCCGAGTCGCATGCCGATGAGGACCGCAGGCGCAAGGAACTGATCGAGGTCCGCAACAACGCGGACAACACGGCCTACGCCGCGGAAAAAGCCTTAAAGGAATTCGGCGATAAAGTTCCCGCCGAGGTGAAATCTGACATCGAGAAGAAGGTTGCCGAGGCGCGCAGCAAGGCCCAGAGTGATGATGTGGCCGCCATCAAGTCCGCGACCGAGGCGCTGGGCGAAGCCGTTCAAAAAATCGGTGCGAGCGCCTATGAGCAGCCGCACGCCCCCAGCGGCGAATCGAACGAATCCGGTTCATCCAAGGCGGGACCCGATGTGGTGGACGGTGAAGTAAAGGAATAGCCTCTCATTGCGGATGCCCATCCCCGTCTGGGATCGGAGCGGACGGGGTCGGGGCACGTGATTCCCTGCAATGGCCTGTGTACTATGTCTGATCGCGATTACTACGATGTTCTTGGCGTGGGCCGGAATGCGTCGGACGATGAGATCAAAGGCGCGTTCCGCAAGCTGGCGCGCCAGTATCACCCGGATGTCAATAAAGAGCCGGATGCCGAGGAGAAATTCAAAGAGCTTAACGAAGCCTATGGCGTCCTGTCGGACGCTGACAAGCGCGCCCGTTATGACCGCTTTGGCAAAGAGGGCCTGGGCAACATGGGCGGATTCCACGATTACACCATGGACTTCTCCGACCTCTTCGATGAGCTTTTCGGGCAATTTGGATTCTCCACGGGAGGCCGCCAGGCACGCCGGACTCCCAGGCGGGGACGCGATCTGCAGATGTCGGTCACGCTGAAATTTGAAGAGGCGGTCTTCGGAGCCGAGAAGGAGATCGAGTTCGAACGTGACGAGACCTGTTCGCGCTGTCATGGTTCCGGTGCGGAGCCGGGCACCTCGCCGACGCGTTGTGCCACCTGCGGCGGGCAGGGGGAAGTACGTCAGGTGCGGCAGACGATTTTGGGTCAGATGATGCAGACCGCGGTCTGTCCGACTTGTAACGGGCGCGGCGAAGTGATCTCCGCGCCCTGCCGCGTCTGCCGCGGCGGCGGGCTGGAACACAAGCGCGTTACCAAGACGGTTCAAATCCCCGCGGGGGTCGACGGCGGCACCCAGATCCGGTTGGCGGGCGAGGGCGGACCGGGACTGTATGGCGGACCGAATGGGAGTTTGTTCCTGGTTTTGGATGTCCGGCCCCATCCATTCTTCAAGCGCCGCGAGAACGATATCCTGCTGAATCTGGACGTCAATATTGCACAGGCCACGCTGGGCGCGGAGGTGGATGTCCCGACGCTCGATGGCGATGAGAAGTTGAAGATCCCCCCTGGCACGCAACCCGGAAAGGTTCTTCACATGAAAGGCAAGGGTGTGCCGCACCTGCGCCGCAAAGATCACCGCGGCGATGAGTTGGTGATCATCGATGTGGAAATCCCGACCAAGCTGACGAAGGACCAGCGAGAGTTGTTCGAGAAGCTGGCCGCCACCCTGGGAACAAATGTCAAGCCCAAGGAAAAGGGATTCCTGGACTGGTTGAATGAAACCCTGGGAGGCTGAGAGCCTGCGCGGCAGGCCAGGGGTCTGCCCGTTCGTTTTCTAATCGATGAGCCATGCACACTCACTCGCACATTCATTTTAACGATGCGGCCAAACAAACCATTTTGCAGCTGTCGTCAGCGCTGATTCTCACGCTGGCGTTTGTCATGGTCGAGGCTGCCGCCGGGCTCCTGGCCAACAGCCTGGCGCTGCTCACCGATGCCGCGCATAACCTCACGGACGTGATCGCGCTTGGCATCAGTTGGTACGCGGTCCATCTCGCCAGCCAGCCTTCCAATTCACGAAAAACGTACGGGTATCACCGCGCCGAGATCCTGGCGGCCCTGCTCAATTCAACCACGCTGGTGGTGATCTCGCTTGGCATTTTCTATGCGGCCTACCGGCGCCTGATGCACCCGCCTCAAATTAATTCGTCCATCCTGATCGGCGTCGGCGTTTTGGCGTTCATTGTCAATTTGGCCAGCGCCTTGTTGTTGCGGCGCGGCAGTACGGATGACCTGAATCTGCGTTCCGCTTTCGTGCATATGATCGGCGATGTCGCCTCTGCGCTGGGTGCGGTCACCGCAGGCCTCATCATTTATTTTGCCCGGGCCGATTGGCTCGATCCGGCGGTCAGCGTCTTGATCGGATTCCTGATCCTTTACAACGCCTGGGGGATCCTGCGTGAGACGGTGGACATTCTGCTGGAGGCGGCGCCGCGCGATGTGGATCTGTCCGCCATGGTGCGCGATATGATGCAAATCAAGGGCGTGATCGGCATTCACGATCTGCATGTCTGGAGCATCACCCACGGGCTGCGGACGATGTCGGCCCATGTTCTGACCGAGGATGTATCCATCCGCGCCGGCGCAGATATTCAGCGTCAGATCAACGAGATTGCCTTTCAGCGCTATCACATCGGCCATGCCACGCTTCAACTGGAATGCGTGGACTGCATCCCCGACTCGTTATATTGCGATATGAACGAAGTGCAGCGTGCCTACCCCGAATCGGCCGCTCAAAACAAATAGCGGTGCCCGTCCGCCTCCGCTTTCCACGGCTATGGATTGCTGGTGGGCGGGCCCCTCGGAATGGTCACCTGGATCGGATCATGAACTGGCTTGAAGTCTCCTTGACTGTCGATGGCGAACTGGCCGAAGCGGTCGCGGATGTATTGGCGCGCTTCGCACCCAACGGGGTGATGACCGAACAGGGCGTGAAGTTTGTCAACGACGAAGATGAAGGCACAGCCGCCGGACCGGTTACCGTGCGGGCCTACCTGTCGATGAACGAACAACTCGAAGGGACGCGGCAGAAGCTGGAGGAGGCGCTGTATTATCTTGGGACAATCCAGCCGCTGCCCGCGCCCAGTTTTACTCCGATCGCCGATCAAAACTGGATGGAAGCCTGGAAGCAGCATTACAAACCGATCCCGGTTGGCCGGCGCTTGATGATCATCCCGGCCTGGCTGGACTCGCCCGAACCGAATCGCATTCCGATCAAGATTGACCCGGGCATGGCCTTCGGAACGGGAACCCATCCGACGACCCAGCTGTGCCTGGCGTTGATGGAGAGTTTCTTCACGGGGCCGAAGCCGGGCCGGGCGCCCTTTCCGGGCGCCGCGCCCCTGCGTCTGATTGACGTAGGCTGTGGCTCGGGCATCTTATCCATTGCGGCCCTCAAGCTGGGCGCGGCCTGCGCGCTGGCGGTGGACCTCGATCCCGAATCGGTCAAAAACTCGCGCGAGAACGCCGCCACAAACGGGATTGGCGCAGAACTGATTCTCGGTCAAGGGTCGGTAAAAGAAATATTGGACGGCAGCTTCGCATTCAAGTCGGCGCGGCTGGTGGTGGCCAATATCCTGGCGCCGGTCCTGCTCCGTCTTTTGGATGGCGGGCTGGCGGACCTGGTCGAACCGGGGGGCGCGATCATCCTGGGCGGGATATTGCAAGGGCAGGCGCAAAGCGTGATGGAGGCCGCGCAGGACAAGGGCCTGGGAATGAACGCGGAGCTTCAGCTCGGGGATTGGATCGCGCTGATGATGGAACGTTAAAACATTTTGTGCTATCATACAAACAGCATGGATCGCCGTCGTTTCATCTTCTATATTCTGCTCAATGTCTTCGTCTCGGCCTGCGTGACCCTGACCATTCTCTATTGGTATGACCGCAACTACCGCGCGGCCAGTCTGCCGCCGGTGGCCGCGCCCCTCCTGGCGCAGGGGACGAACGCCATCGGAATACCAACACTTCCGCAGGGCGCGGTCAAGATCATCAGCGTGGTGGGGGCGGGGACGTTGAGCATTGAGACCGTCACGATCCAGTACAAAGGCGATGGCGAACTTGACTTGACGGCCTGGCATCTGAAGGATTCCAACGGCAACGACTATATTTTTCCACCCTTCAAGCTGTTCACGAACGGCGCGGTGCGGGTGCATACGTCGGCCGGCACGAATACCGCAGTTGATTTATACTGGGGCAACAATAAAGCCGTGTGGAGCTCGGGCGAGAATGTGGTGTTGACCGACGCCCAAGGCAATGCGCAGGATTCCTATCCCGTTCCATAACTGGTCATTGAGATGTCACAAGCCCTTTATCGCAAGTACCGCCCGCAGGGATGGGCCGAAGTCGTCGGACAGGAGCATGTCCTCCGAACGCTGCAGAACGCGATTGCCGCGGACCGCGTCGCGCATGCCTATTTGTTCGCCGGTCCGCGCGGCACAGGCAAGACGACTCTGGCGCGGTTGTTGGCGAAGGCAGTGAATTGTCTTAATGAAGATCGGGCCAAGCGTCCCTGCAACGAGTGCCAGAACTGCCGGGCCTTCAACGAGAATCGCTTTATGGACCTGATCGAAATTGACGCAGCCTCCAACACGAGCGTGGACGACGTCCGCGATCTGCGCGATAAAATCAATTTTTCACCGTCGCAAGGCCGCTACCGGATCTATATCATTGATGAGGTCCATATGCTTTCGACGGCGGCCTTCAATGCGCTTCTCAAAACTCTGGAAGAGCCGCCCCCTCATGCCATCTTTGTGCTGGCCACCACCGAGATTCACAAAATCCCTGCCACGGTACTATCGCGCTGCCAACGCCATGAATTTCGAAGGCTGCCGGTCGAGGAGATCGTCGGTCAACTCCAGGCGATCATCAAAGCCGAAGGGATTCAAGCCGATGAGGATGCGCTCGGGGCCATTGCGCGTCAGGCGGGCGGCGGTCTGCGCGACGCGATTTCATTGCTCGATCAACTTGCTTCCGCCGGAACGAAGATCACGCTTCAACTGACGCAGACCGTGCTCGGCACGGCCACGAGTCAAACCGTGCTGGATCTCATTGCATCCATCCGCGGCCGCGCCAGCGCAGACGGGCTCGACGCGATCCACGGCGCACTGGATTCCGGTGCGGATCCGCGTGCGCTGGCACGCCAAATTGTCGAATATCTGCGCGGCTTGATGCTCATCCAACTGGGCAACGGCGATCAGGTTGAAGCCACGCCGGACCTGAAAGAGCGCATGGCGCTCGATGCCAGGTCCTTTTCCACGCCCGATGTTTTGCGGCTGATGAAGTCGTTCAATAACGCGGCAGTCGATACGCGCGGCGGATGGCAGCCGTCGCTCTCCCTGGAATTGGCGCTGGCCGAAGCGTTGGAGATTCCATCTGCGGCCCCCGCGCCGGGCCCGCGACCGACCGCGGCTCCCCGGAAACAGACCAGCCCGGCCGCCGTGAATGGATCCGCCGGACCGGAGGCCGGTCAAAGCGGCATCAAAGAAGCGGTGATCGGCCTGGCGGAAATCAATCGATCCTGGAAGGATGTCCGCGCCGTGATCAAGCCCGCCCATCCGGCAGTGGAGGCTTTGCTCAATTCCTGCAAGCCGATGGAAGTGCGCGGCGATGAATTGATTTTGGGATTTCAATCGGACACGGTGCGGGCCCTGATGGATAAACCGGAGAATCTGGAAGCGACTCAAAAGGCGGTCGCGGATGTGCTGGGCGTGAGTTTGAAGATCCGGTGTGCGGTGACGAATGCCAAGGGCAAACTGCCGCCGCATGTCTCCGCCGATGGCATGGTGGCCACCGCCCTCGATCACGGCGGCGAGATTGTGGATGTGCAGGAATAGCGGGGGTCGGAAATCGGGAAACATGCGCGGGGCCGGCCCTCGATTCCCGAATCTCGATTGACGAACTGCGAGGTGAACATGGCAAAAGGATTTAACAGGGGCCCTGCAATGGCTGGCGGCGGGATGATGCAACAACTTCAACGCATGCAGCAGCAGTTGGCCGAGGCCCAGGCCAAGCTGGCGGAAGAAACTGTCACGGCAACGGCCGGCGGCGGTGCGATCAAAGTCGTGATGACCGGTGATCAAAAGTGCCGATCGGTTGAGATTTCCGCCGATCTGTTGAAAGAGGCGGACCCCGAGATGTTGCAGGATCTGATCCTGTCCGTTGTGAACATGGCACTGGACCAATCGCGCGAGCTGGCCTCGCAACGGCTGGGGCCCCTGACGGGCGGGCTGCCGTTTTAGCGTTCAAATAAAATGATCCTCCCCGAGCCGATTCAGAAACTCATCAACGCCTTTGAACGTCTGCCGGGCATTGGCCCGAAATCCGCATCGCGGCTGGCGTTCTTTCTGCTGCGCGCGCCCTCTGACGTATCCCAGGATCTGTCGGAAGCCCTGCACGGCTTGAAAGATAAAATCGCATTTTGCGAGGAATGTTTTAACATCACGGAAGCGGGCCGAACGCGTTGTGAGGTCTGCGAGAATCCGAAACGCGACTCGTCGGTGATCTGTGTGGTCGAAGAAGCCTTGGATGTGCTGGCCCTGGAACGGATCGGTGCATTTAATGGTAAATACCATGTCCTGCACGGAGTCTTGTCTCCCATCGAAGGCATTGGACCGGATGATATAAAGGTCAGGCCGTTGGTCGAACGCGTAAAAGGCGGCGGAGTGAACGAAGTTATCCTGGCGACCAATCCAAGCATGGAGGGCGATGCGACCGCGCTATATCTGCAACAGCAATTGCGTCCGTATCGAATCCAGGTGACTCGACTGGCGCGTGGGCTGCCCGTCGGCGGCGACCTTGAATATGCCGATCAAAACACGTTATTGAGGGCGCTGTCGGGAAGGCAGGAGATGGATTGAGACGATCAGTTTGTCCGCACCGATTCCGGCACCTTATCGCTGGAAAAGGTTGAGGAGGGCTCTCCACAACACGGGATTGAGCTGCCGGAACTGCGCTGAACTGATGGAGAGGGCAAGCAAATTGCTCACAATGATGGAAGCTCCGATTAAACCCAGGCCCGTCAGGAGATAAAAAGCACGGCCCGCCGGACGGGCAGCATAAGCACGGTAGCCCTGCCAAAATCCCATCAGGCTCAGGAGAAGGAGCGACGGCATAAAGTCTGCAAAAAAGCGCGTGGCCGCCCAGAAATATACAAGCAAGAGTGCAAACTCGCACAGGAAAGAACCCAACAGACCGGCGGTCAACCATTTGAATAGAAACGGATCGGCCGCGCCCATTGAACCCATTGGCTGCCGCTTTGATCCATCAGGGAGACGGATCAGCGGTATGATCGCAAAAAGGCTGAAGGGCGCGCTGAAAAGCAGCCCGGTTATCTCCTGGGAGTAATAGATCTCCGGCAGGGGAAGGTATGGGAGGGCCAGGCCCTTATTTCCATAAGCGGAACTGAGAAACGGAAAGAGATTCTTAAGTTTGGGCGGGATGAACAGATAATTGTATAGGTTCGGGAGGGCGTAGGCCATCGAAAATAGATCCTGGCGGTGCTTCTGAAGGTCCTGGGCCGCCAGCGCATAGGAGTAGCCTGTATCCCAGACAGACCCAAAGCGCGCCCAGTTATACCAGCCCAGGCTGGCCAGGCCCAGGACCAACGGCAATCCCAATGCCGCCAGGGCAGAAACCGATCCGGCCAGCCTGCGCTCCCGCCTGTACGTTCTGAAGATCCATAAAGTTGCCAGCAGGGTCATCAGGAAGACCGGGAGCACAAGCGTGATTCTCGAACCAACCGCCGCCATCCAAAGCCAGCCGGACAGAACCAGTCTCCAGTTTGAAATCGAGGCCCGATCCAGAGCGCTGAAAACACAATAGAATCCGGCCAGGAAGAAAAATTGACCGCCGGTGATCGCGGCATTATAAACTCTGGGCTCTCTGAGGATCCAGCTGAACGGCTGAATTAACCCGCTCACGAGGACACAGACCGGGACGATCCACGGAGGGATATCCTGGAAGTAACGCCGCCAGATTCGGAGAATCAGAAGGGATTGAACCAAGAGGATCCCAAAGACAAATAGAAAGACGAGATATTGATCGCCGATCTCTGCGGAAACGAAAACTTTGACAAACAGCAAAACCAGTGCCGGCGCCGGCCCAAAATAAAGATAGAACCTGCCCTGGTAGAGGGAGATATCCACCGGGTACGGAACACCGGCGCGGGCCGTGGGATCATATGGGTCGGGCAGGGCCATCAAGGCAGGATCAGGCTTGGCCTCCAGGGCGAGCTGCCCATGGCTGAAGGCGGTGGCGAGTTGGTCATAGTAGCCGGTATAGGTCCTCCACTGGATCCATAGGCCGGAGCTGATCAGCCATATGTAGGCCACCAGCACCAGCAGGCCGCTCAGAAATGTCAGGAGGGAAGCCTGCCAGAGCTTCGAAAGCTTGAGATATTTCGCGATCAAATTTGCCTCCGGCCCCAGCCGCCCCTGGGCCAAGCGTAGTTTGATTCATATCGAAGGCTATGTCTGTTTGAAAGGCTAAGCATGAACTGACCTGTGAATCGTTCCGGCTCCTTCTGTTTATCGGGAAAACAAACCGAGGAGCTGCTTCCATAGGACCGGGTTAGACTGTTGAAATTGCGCGGCATGGGCGGAGAACGCCAATAAGATTCCGATCAGGATCGATGCAGCCATCAGGGCCATTCCCGCAGCGACATATAGTTTGTGAACCGCCTCCGGTTTCCGGGCCATGAAACCGCAGCCCTGCCAAAATCCAATAATGCTGAGGATCACGAGGCAGGGGGTGAAATCTGTTTGATAATGGGGTGCCACCCAAAAGAAAGAAACAAACGGTGCGAATCCGAAGATCCAGGAGCCCAACAAACCAGCAATCAACCATTTGAATGGATAGGAGCTGCCGGCCGGCTCTGCCGGAAGCATCGCACTTTTTCCCCTCCGTGCCAGCGAAGCAACACTGAGGCCTGCGCACAGAACAAATGGTGTGCTAAAAAGCAATCCCGTCAATGGCGTATTATAGTAAACGGGGGGCAATGGAACATAGGAGAAAATGGCCGCGCCACTTCCCGGGATCGCGGCTACGAACGGGAAGATCCCGTGGAGGTGCGGGGGCGCGGCCAGATAATTGTACAGGTCTGGCAATATATAGAGGGGTGAAAAGAGCACGTGGCTATATTTTTGAAGGTTTGGCCCGGCCAACTGGTAGGACAGGCCTGTTTCAAAAATGGAATGAAAACGCGCCCAGTTGTATCGCCCCAGGACCGCCATCCCCAGCACAACCGGCCCTCCCAGCAATTCCATGGGTACGACCGCCTGGAGCAATTCTCTGTTTTGACGATATGTTTTGACGCTCAAGAATGCGATGGTGACGATCATGAAACCGACGGGCAGGATTTGAGTAAGCCTGGAACCGATGGCCAGGGCCCATAAAGTGCCTCCGGCCAAGAACAAGAGGCTTTTTCGCCCGGAGGATCGCTGTTCCAGGGCAATCACGATCAAATAGAAGCCGGCCAGAAAAAAGAATTGGCCGCTGGAGGCCGCGGCCTCATAGATCCTGGCCTGGGTTAAGATCCAGGTGACGGGAGAGATCAAGCCCGCGAATAGAATGCACATTACCAGGAGCCAGACGGAAATGCTCTGAAAAAAACGCCCCCATATCTTTAGGATCAGCATGGACTGGACCAGGAACATTCCTGAGACGCCTGCAAAAGCCAGGTACTGATCGCCAGGCTGGCCCGGGACCCAACGCTTAAAAGCCGCCAGAATCAATGCGGGAATCGGCCCAAAGTAAAGATAGTACCTGCCGTGATAGAGAGAAGCATCCTTCAAAAAGTCTATTCCCGCTCTTGCGCCCGGGTCATACGGGTCGGGAAGCGCCAGGAGGGCCGGTTTCGGCTTGGTTTCAAGAGAAAAACTTCCATGTTCAAACGCGGTGGCGAGCTGATTGTAATAATTGGTGGTGGTGGGCCATTTGGACCATGACCCGAAGCTGATCAGCCAGACGTAGGCCGTGATGACCAGAAGTATGCCAGGGGCTGCCAAAATGAAAGCCCGCCGGGGTTTCAGACCATGCAGAAATTCAGGAATGGGTACCTCTTTCGCGAAGTTGGCGTGGCGGCCGCCTTGAAACGGGTTCATTCCCAGGTGCAGTTTCCTTGCCGGGAATTATACCCTGCCGAAAACCCTGTAAACTCGGGGGCCTTTCGCCCTTGTCCGGCGGGGGAGCTGGGGCGGCCCAGGGCGCGGCGTGAAATTTTAAGGTTGGATTCCCCGGCAAGTATTGACAAAGCCAGTGAAAAGCGTATAATCATCATTCGCCAGCAGTAACACAAGCCGATCTCGTCCCCCGACAGATCATTGATAATCGAACAGGACGTCTCGAGTCAGGGACACAGGCCAAGAGGCCTAGCAGTCTGACAGGCCGATGCGTAAGAGGCATCGGTATTTTCGTCTGTTTGAAGGCTTGACAGGCAGAGATGGAGCGGATCCGATCCGCCCGCTTAACAATTGAAAGCACCTTAACAACTGAAAAGTGATAGGAAGCAACACAAACCAGTCAATCCAGTCTATAAATTCCGTATAACTTTCACGCTCGTAAGAGCGTAACTTTTTGCGGAGAGTTTGATCCTGGCTCAGGATGAACGCTGGCGGCGTGCCTAATACATGCAAGTCGAACGAGGTGCCTTTGTAGCAATATGAGGGTATCCTAGTGGCGAACGGGTGAGTAACGCGTTGGTGACCTGCCCCAAAGTGTGGGATAACAGTTCGAAAGGACTGCTAATACCGCATGTGGTCATCGGATTTAGAAACCGATGTCTAAAGCAGTAATGCGCTTTGG